>CAZZWA010000007.1:9919-19060 GCA_964657555.1 uncultured Microcoleus sp. | reverse complement strand
ACTACTGCCAACGTTCTTTAAAGGCAATCAGCCAAGGCTTGAGCTAGTTCTGTTGCCCTCTGGTAGCGATCGCGCGGCTTTATTTGTGTGACCCGCTCAATCACTATCCGCAGCCTTGGCGTGATGGTGGGAATATTTTCCACATCAAACTGATAAACCTGGTTTCTCCTACGATAAAACTTCATAGGGTTTTCGCCAGTTAGCAAAAAAATTAGCGTCGGCCCAATGGCATAAAGATCTGACTGAGTCACTGGGTTTCCCCGGTCTTGTTCAGGAGCGCTGTACCCTTCCGCCCCAATGCGGGTTCCCGGAGGTGTGCCAATCTCTTTGACCGCCCCAAAGTCGAGCACCACTATCCGATTGTCCCGATGGCGCACTAATAAATTCGCCGGTTTAATATCACGGTGAATGAGCGGTGGCTCTTGAGAGTGGATATAGTCTAGCACCTCACACGTTTGGAGCATCCACTCAATTGCTTGTCTCAAGGCGACTGGCCCATGTTGATAAACGCGCTTTTCTAAATCCTGTCCGTGGATCAGCTCCATAGCCAGATATTTTTTACCTTCTTCGTAGAAGAAGTCATAGTATTGGGGAATTCCCTGATGATGCAACGCCTTGAGAGTCCGAGCCTCTCTCTCAAAAAGTTCTTGAGCTTTGGAAACTTGAGCCATGTCAGCATTCATTTCCTTCAGCACTAGCAGATGGGGATGACTACTGATAGTTCCATCTTTATCCCAAGCCAGATACGTGGTACCCATTCCTCCTTGTCCTAGCGTCCTCAACACCTGATACCGACGAATAAACCGCTGCACCTGAACTATTGGTTGACCGCAGTACTTGCAAAATAAGTTACCAGGAGAGTTACCGGCGTGAGTGCAAATCTGTGAGGCAGGCAAGAGGTTTGATTCTGCCTTCTTGCCATGTGGTTGAGTAACAAGGGGGTTAGAGGAAATGAGACTGCTCAATTCTTGAATTTGAAATTTTAGCACCGGTCCCCCTCGCGCCAGTTGAATTAGGCAATCGTCGGACACGAAGCCCTTGGACATCAAAATGCCGTTGACAAAAGTGCCATTTGTCCCAAAATTAACTAACTGCCATGAATCTTTGCCATCTTGATTGCTGACTTTCTGTAGTTGTAAGTGGTGCCGGGAAACCAGAGACTCGCTTAGAACAACATCATTATCAGGAGAGCGACCAATCCGAATGGTGGATTCACTCTTAAAGTTCCACTGTTGCAGTGGACTAGACGCCTGTGGATTGAGAAGGGTCAGCGTGACCATTAAAGCATCTACTGTTGATCTAGGTTAGGCCGCACTCTCGCTCGGATGAGGACAGCTGTGATATTATCGTGACCGTTGTGCTGATTAGCTAAGTCAATTAATTGTAGAACTCCCTGCTCTAGGTTAGCTCTAGAACTGATAAGGGGCAAAAGGTGAGTCTGCCAGTGTGTTTCTAGCAGATCGTGATCTGACAGGCCATCAGAACACAACAGCAGTAGAGTATCTTCGTTCAGCTCCATGAACTGGATGTCTGGATTGACAAAATTTTCATCTCGTGGCCCCAGAGCCTGTGTCAGCTGATAAGCATCAGGACGGGAGTAGGCGATCGCTCGTTCCACCCCACGCTGAATTTCCCGTTGACCAACTTCATGATCCATTGTGACTTGCTCCAAACCCCGTTTGCGGCTGAGGCGATAGAGGCGGGAGTCTCCTACATGGGCAACGGCGACCTTCGTTTCTTGAATTAACACTATGACAAGAGTCGTGCCCATCCGCCCACTACCAGAGCGGGAGTTCTGTTGGTTGACATCATAGATCGCCTGATTCCCTAAAAGCACCGCTTCACGAATAGTTTTTTCATCCGGTAGTTCGTTGTCCCAGTTGGCCTGAAAGTAGCTTCTGATATTTTCCACGGCCATGATACTGGCGACTTCTCCACCCGCATGTCCCCCCATGCCATCGCAGAGAATGTATAGACCGCGAGCCTGCACTTTTCGACCTCGGGGATTTTCCTCTTTGGTAATCTGTGTCTGAATACCAAAGTAGTCCTCATTATGGTCTCGTAGACGACCAATATCTGTGCAGCCAGCATCTTCCAGACTGAGCACCTGCATGGGCAAAATCACAGTTGGCATATCATCGCTCTCAGAAGAGTCGCCGATAAAGCTTTCTGGAGTGAAGGGTGTTCCCTGAGCTTGGTCGAAGGGTGAGCTTGACTCTGACATCTGATTTTGTGTGACCACAGGAATAGGAGGAGTTGCCTCTGGGATCTCAGCTTCCGCTTGTAGTTCATGGGCCATTGCTTCCAAGCGCGATCGCAACTGTTCTATCGTTACTATCTCACCGAGCCGCAAGTCTCGGAAGAGTTGATCCAGGGAAGTAAATTGAGTTCTTTGGGACTTTTGGGATAATGTTTGCCACATTTTCCCCAAATCTTGTACCGTTAGATTCGCGTCCTGAGGCTCAGCGTACAGCTGTTGTAAGCTGAGCGTCTGGTCTTCATCGACTCGCAGATTTGTGACATCCAGGAGACTTTGACGGCACTTCCAAGGTTCTAGCGCTGACCACAGTTTGACCAGCTCGTCCAGCCAGTACAAAATCTGCAATATTGGCAGATTTCTATTTCCCCACACCTCCCCAAGTAGCTGCCACTGGGAGCGGTCTTCCAGCAGAATCACGCTTGTTCCTTCTTGATGCCACGCATCATGGATTCGCGGCAAGGTTGGGTAGAACTGTCCCTGTAGAGCTAGATAAGGTTGGGCGAGCGCTGGAATGCCTATAGCAGCTGCTTCTGATTGCTGATTGCTGATTGTTGGCTGCTGGTTTAATTGGGCATTCCAAGTTGTGAGAGCTTCTAACGGAGACTTTTGGAATGGTTGAGTATCCAAAACTCTCACTTGAACTTGACCCGCCGCTAAAGGTGGCAGGGTTTCGAGTAGTCGATAACGCTGCCCTGGGTCTATATAAACATTAAATTGTGCTCCCGCCGACGGGACACTTGCTTGCACCAAGATAGCCTGATCGCCGTCCTCTTGTCTGTTGGCGTCTCCTAGCGTCCCTTCTGAGAGCTGCTGTTCGTTGTTCGCTAAATCACTACTCGGCCCTGTTTCTACAGATAACGGCTCTACACCCTCTGAAGAGACCGAAACAGATTGTAGCGTAGGCGGGGTCTGAGTAGTTGTGTCGGTTGTTGCCGCCTCTGTCACAGATAGGCTATCTGCTACAGAAAGATTTACAGTGCTTGCTTCAATCGATGACTCATCAACTGCGCTTCCCAATGTTGTTACATTGACAGATGCAGGGTTTTGTGTACCTCTTGCTTCAGATGGTTCTAAGTCTGAGGTACTAGATAAAGGCTCTGAATTGGTCACTATAGACACTTCTTGAAGAGTCAGACTGGCAACTTGAGGTTGCCAGTCTGACTCTTTCGAGATCACCGCCCACCACACTGTTCCCGCGAAGGCACCACAATTTGGACAATATTCTTCACTAAAAGGGACTTGACTGTCGCACGTATCACAAGTTTTGTGGGTCAGGGAAGTTCCACATTTTTGACAAAACTTATTGGTATTCGGGTTTTCAAACTGACACTGGGGACAGACAAGCATAGGTCTTTGTTAGTTATAAGTTGTTATTGACCGGGAGGCGAAGTCTCCATGCCCATTCAAATGACGGTCTGCTAAGTTCGCAAGGTTTTGCTCTGCCCTTGCACGGGGGCTCTTGCTGCCAATCCAAACAAATTGACCTTGGCTTTGCCCATACTAGCTACTGCTTTCCCCTTGGCAAAAGTGCTCCCTAAAACTTGTTGAACTTCCTTCCCCAAGGAAAGCTTCCCATGTGAAATATTGGAACAAAACATCCCTAAGATCTAGTTTGCCACTTGATATTCTCCCACTGCCATAACATGAAGCGTTGAGCGGGGGATTCCCCAGAGTGCGTTATTAGTCTAGCTACTGTTACAGTGATAACGCATACATACCTGCGCTGACGCTATGCAGACGTCCTAGGAGCGACTGCGGCTGTGCCAGCCTAGCTAGCATAGCAACGAGCCTCTTGGCGGCGTTCCGGCTTCATCAAATCGGACAGACACACAAGTATCTCTCTCAACCCAGAATTCCGTCTGTTCACAGGTTTCAAATCCTCTGTACTCCATAGTTAATTTCTGGCTTTTGTTTTTGGAGGGTCAGCAATTTGCTTAAGTTGCGAACTTTTGTGTATACTTAAGAAATATATTCTAACTGGTAATGTTGCATTTTCTATCCCTACCGACGAGGAGATGGTGCTCTTGAGGCGACATGACCTCGTAGAAGGAAGAGCCAAGTTGAGCAATGAACTTTTTTTTAGGGTGTGCAGTTTGGGCATATAAAGGCTGGGTGGGTCACCTTTATCCCTCTGGGAGTCGGGCAGCAGAATTTTTGCAACTTTATAGTCAGCGTTTCACGACGGTAGAAGGCAATACAACCTTCTATGCCGTGCCCGACCCAGCTAACATTGCCCGTTGGGCAGCCCAAACACCAGCAGGTTTTGAATTTTGCCTCAAGTTACCCCGCCATCTAACTCACAATGGTCTGTTACAACCATCTATTCCTGGTGCTTTACAATTTCTAGAGCAGATGCGTGGCTTAGGAACTCGCCTCGGTCCTTTGTTTGCCCAACTGCCTCCCACTTATGCACCGGAGTTTCTAGATGACCTCACCACCTTTCTAGAAGCATGGCCCCATCATCAAGTACCCTTAGCTCTAGAAGTCCGTCATCCCGACTGGTTTAACCCACCTCACAGTGGCAAACTGACAGCGCTCTTGGAGGATTTGGGCATTGGTCGGGTTTTGCTAGATACTCGTCCCGCCTATAGTGGGTTGAATAGTTCTGGAAAAAAATTGGAGACCCGAAAGCCCAAGTTGCCACTCCAACTAAGCGTTACTGCCTCCTTTAGCCTGATCCGCTTCATTAGCCATCCTCTACCAGAGTATAATCAATCGTTTATGGAAGAGTGGGTAACTTTGGTAAACCAGTGGTTGCGACAGGGTACAAGCATTTATTTCTTTGTGCATTGTCCTATTGAAGAGCGATCGCCCGCAAATGCCCGTTACTTCCAGCAGATACTGGAGCAACACAGCGTACCAGTGCCACCTCTACCGTGGAATAACGTTGCTGCTTCCCCTGTGCAGTTAGGTCTATTTGAATGAGTCCTGCTGAACCAGGTGGCGACGGAAAAGCTCCCCCGTAGCAACAACAGCTTAGAATTACCCGACTTGAATCCGAGGGAGAGTTACAGGTGTTGAGTGTGGGTTCAATCTCAATCTCCCTTTTTTACAAAAGCTTGAATGCAGCTTAAACATCTCTCCAACTCTACAAGCAAATCAGTCACTTCTGTAAATTGTTGGTGGTGAGCCAGTTGTTCTAGCTTTTTTGCTAATTGGTGCATAGCTGTAGCTCCCACATTGGCACTAGCACCTTTAAGATAGTGAGCTTCCCGTGCCAACTGCTGAGAGTCATTTTTCGCATTTGCTACTTTGGTGACTTCTAAATGAATTTGAGTATCTGTAACGAACGTTTCCAATAATTCCAACTCAAAGTCTGCGTCACCGTTAGAAAGTTGATGGAGGTGTTCCCAATCGATGAGCTGAGTGGGCGAATCTACACCTGTGGTAGAGACAGCAACATTGGCAGTGGCGGGATTCTCTGATTGAGAAATTTTGGGTCGCCAACGCTCTATAGCCGCTGCCAATTGTTCTTTTGATATAGGCTTACTCAAATAGTCATCCATCCCAGCATTTAAACACTTTTGCTGGTCTTCTCTCATGGCATTGGCTGTCATGGCAATCACCACAGGGCGACGACTAGCAAAGAAACTTTCCTGCCAAAGACGAATTTCTCGTGTTGTTTCATAACCGTCGAGAATCGGCATTTGGCAGTCCATAAAAATCAAGTCATAGGGAACTTTTTCTAATAATAGTAGGACTTCTTCACCATTAGCAGCAACATCGGCGTCGTAACCCAAATTTTGCAGTTGCTTCAGGGCGACTCTCTGATTCACTAAATTATCATCAGCTATTAAAATTCTTACCTGAGGCTGGGGGATTGAGGATTGGGAATGAGGCGCTGGGGATTGGGTAGATTTATCCCTAAGCGCCTGTTTCCCATCCTCAGTCTCTCCCTCTTCCAACTCTAACTGAGACCCTAAAACTGCGATCGCAGTTTCGAGGAGTCGGGATGCCTTAACGGGTTTGACCAGATGAGCTGCAAATCCAATCTTTAGAGCCCGTTGCGCTTCCTCCCTTTGGTTGATAGAGGTGAGCATAATCAAGGGAATCTCCGCCAGCGCCGAACTGCTTTTAATTTGTTCTCCTAGCGTCATGCCATCTGTTTCAAGTAACTGCATATCGATGAAAGCCAGATCGTATGCATTCCCTTGTTCCCAAGCTGACTGTAGAGCTTTGAGAGCAGTAGCAGCACTATCAGCTTCATCTATCTGCATTCCCCAACGGATAGTCTGATGGCGGAAAACTTTGCGATTGGTAGCGTTGTCATCCACTACTAACAAGCGCCGACCTTTGAGATATTTTAGATTCTCAACAGAGGCAACAGGCTGGAGTTGCTTGGCGAAAATCACCTCAAACCAAAAAGTAGAGCCTTGCTCCAGCTGACTTTCTAGACCAATTTCTCCTGCCATCAAACTTACTATCTGCTTGCAGATAGCCAACCCTAAACCTGTGCCACTATACTTGCGGGTGGTGGAAGCATCCACTTGAATGAACGGGGCAAAGAGTTTACTTTGGTCTTCAGGGGCAATTCCCAGGCCGGTATCAGTCACTGCAAAACGGATTTTAGCTGTTGTAGGTGTTTCTAATTGCAGCTCTACGCGTACTACCACCTCTCCCTCATTAGTAAACTTGATCGCGTTGCCAGTCAGATTCATGAGAATTTGCCGCAGGCGACCTGCATCTCCCTGGAGGCGGGTGGGGACGTTAGGATGAATCAGCGCGGCAATTTCCAATCCCTTTTTATGGGCTTGGGGTGCTAGTAGCTCTAATACTTCTTCAACACAAGTACATAGGTCAAAGTCTAGAATTTCCAACTTCATCTCCCCAGCCTCAAGTTTGGAGAGATCCAAAATCTCATTAATCAGGCTTAACAGAGCATCTCCACTAATGCGGATAGTTTCGAGAAAATCTCGCTGTTCATTATCTAAGGGAGTTTCTAGGAGCAATCCAGTCATCCCCAACACAGCATTCATAGGAGTGCGGATTTCATGGCTCATGTTGGCTAAAAACTGACTTTTGGCTTGAGAAGCCAATTCAGCTTGACGACGGGCAACTTCCAGTTCTTGCCGCTGACGTGTTTCTGCCTCTAGCATTTGAGCTTGGGCGAGAGCAATTCCTACTTGGTCAGCTATTTGCCGCAGGAGATCGATTTCAAAGCTTTCCCATTGCCTTGGAACAGCACACTGATGAACAATCAGCAAACCGCCAAGTTCTTCTTTGATGAGAATCGGCACAACCAAATTGGCCTTGACCCCAAACTGTTGCAGTAATTGCTCATGGTCATGTTGGATTTGGGCTAGTTCCAGCTCAGCGCTTGCCAAGAGTATGTCCGCAGGACTGCTTGCGCCAACCTGTCCTTGAAAGTACTGCTGTAAAGGGTATTGCCGCAGATATTCCTTCTTAAAGTAAGAGTTGGTAATGTTTTGTCCGCGAATGGCAGGCCACCCAGGAACAACTGCCTCTGTAACGATGCTTCCAGAACCATCAAGTTCCGGCTGATAGATCAAGACTCGGTCAGTTTGGAGAATTTTTTGCACCTCTGTAACAGTGGTTTGGAGAATTTCTTCAATTTGCAAGGACTGACGAATCTTGAGTGCGATCTCGGTAAACAGTTGCATTCGCAGGTGCTGGCGCTGTAATTCCTCCTCTGCTCGTTTGCGCTTGATGAATTGGCCGATCTGGCTGCCAATAGCAGTCATCATCTGGAGCAAATCTTGGTTGGGCGGCTGGCTTTCGCAGCTCAAAAACGTCATAACACCCAAGATTTCGCTTCCACTTAAAATTGGAAAACCAAAAGCAGTGCGTAACCCCTCTTTGGCAGCGATCGCTGCTCGGGACAAGCTAGCATCATGGACATAATCAGCAATCCATAAAGGTTGGCCCTCAGCCCAGATCCGACCAGGCAGCCCCACACCTGTTGTAAACGTAAGTTGCTCAGTAACCGCCTTAAACTCTGGGACTTCAACCGACGGCAGATGCCAAGTTTCCACACAATGCAGCACGTTAGTCTGCCGATCCAGGCTCCACAATTCGCCTACAGCCCACCCTAGGCTTTCACAGATGGCTTGTAGTACTCTCACTTTTGGATTGGGGGCGTTCAGTGTGGCAGACTCTGCTAAAACCTGTGTCACAGCATGCTGTGCCAGCAAACGCCGTTCGGTTCGTCTGCGCTCAGTGATATCAATGCCAGTGCTAATAATATACTCGACTGATCCCTCGTTATCGAACAGGGCAGTGTTTGACCAGGCAATCAGGCGACGACTTTCATCCTTCGCAAGCCAGTGGCTTTCATACTCCTGTGGAAACTTACCAGCTTGCATCTGCTGGAAAACTGCTCTTACAGTGGGCATTTCTTCTGGAGTTAAAAACAAGTCCCAGAAATACCTACCCCTAATTTCATCGAAGGAGTAACCTGTTGTTTGCTCAGAAGCGCGGTTAAAGCGGACAATTTGTCCTTTTGGAGCGAGAACTATGACTAAGGCGCTAGTTGTATCCAGGATTGCTGAGATAAAATTGCGCTCTTTGTGCAGTTTTTCTAAGTACCGTTCAGCTTCTTCATTAACTAATGATAACACTTGAGACTCAGCTAATAGTAAAACGTGAATATTTAATATACGTAGTTGCCCATCTTCTTGTTCAACAACTATTGGTTCATAGACTAGATCTGCCGGACGACTCAGAGCAATTATGGCTGCATGCTCAATTTTACAAGTACTGAAAAGTTGTAGAAATTCAGGTTTTACTACGTTTAATAAAGCTTTAACTGGTCGTTTAAGGAAAAGTTCTAAACTATAAGGCTGACTCATGCGCTCAAGAAATTTTCTCCGCGAAATCAGGCCAACTATTCCTCTATCATCGGTCACAATGACTCCCGGAAG
>CAZZWA010000007.1:3864-9819 GCA_964657555.1 uncultured Microcoleus sp. | reverse complement strand
TTTAAATTTCTTAATAGTATCACTTCTAACTTTTTAAATTAATAAATCTTATCGCCATAAGTATGGGAGAGCCGAAATTTCTCGTCTCAAAGTCAGTCCGCGCCTAGATAGTAGATCGAAAACTTTCAAGTGGGCTGTTGCTCATTCTGTATGGCACTCGTTACCAGATTTAGTTCATATTTACCTGCAAATCTTGTATTCATAGCTACATTGGCTTGACAGATAACCTTTGCCAACTTATATAAATAAAACTAATCAAAAAATCGCTCTCAAGCTCCTAGGGCTCACCTTTACTTTCATGAATGGTAAGCTGTCACTCAAAAGCCTTGCCGCAAGGACTCTAGGATTCAAAAAGTTAAATTTAGATGCGCGTCAGCTTAAGAGCCTTTTTAAGTGACGAATTGCTCCTTGGCAACGGAACATAAACCACAATTCGGCAACCCGCCTCTAGGGTACTGGTGATCTTAAATTGGCCTCCCAGCGCTACCGCTCTTTCTCTCATGCCCTGGAGTCCAAAGCCAGCAGTATTCTGCTCTAGATTGAAGCCTCTACCGTTATCCTCAACAATCAGCGATAGGGTTTGGGTGGTTGCCAGTAAGTGCACCATTACCTGAGTTGCATCGCTATGTTTATAAACGTTAGCCAGTGCTTCTTTAACAATTCGGTAAATTGCCGTGCTGACTTCGGAAGGTAAGGGTAACGTCAGGCTAATCGTGCAATCTGGCATTATACCAGTTGTCTGGTGGTACTCCTTAATCAGAGATCGAATTGCTGCTTCTAGAGATTGTCCTTGAAGAGGGTTGGCATGGAGCGCCACTATAGATTGGCGTACTTCTTGCAATGCATTTAAGCCGAGTCTTTTAGCTTCTAGTAAAAACTCTTGGGCTTTCTCGGCATTAGAGTGCCAAAACATTAATGCGTTTTCTAACTGAATGCTTTGGGCAGTCAAAGAGTGACCCAAAGAGTCATGGATCTCACGAGCAATTCGGTTGCGTTCTTGCAGTGTAGCTTGGTCTTCAATTCTTTGAGCATACTGTCGGAGTTGCTCGTTGGCAAGCAGCAGTTGCTCCCGACTCTGGCGCTCTGCTAGCAAGGCATTAATCAACAGCAACAAAAATATCAGAATCAGTCCAAACGAGAACGCCGCATTCAACCTCAGAATCAACAAAGTACTTTTAAAGTGCTCTAGCGGTGATTTTGGAGGATGGCTGAGATATCTGAAGAACAGCACGATCAGGAATGAAACAAAAGCCAAACCCGTAACTATCAGGCGACCCTGCGGTCTAAACATTAGACAGCTACGAATGACCACGATCAAGTAAAGGAACGGCGAAGAGTGCATCCACGGCTCATATAGGATTGGCAACAAAATGAGTGCAAATTCTAGACCCGTGTAAAACACTTTATAAATCAGCTGCTCCTTGGGCAACCGGAGTCCCATCACTCCAAATCCAGCAAGGCTCAGAATTGTGAGGAGGGGAAACTGTAGAGATTCATGGGTATGTTCCGGTTGGAATTCAAAAAGAGCAACAATACCGAGCAATATCCACTCAAGGTAGAGCAGTAAGCGAAAGGAATGGCTGTGTAATTGAATCGAGCGGCTCACAGCAGTAGACAGCCTTTGAAATCTGGTTCTAGCATAACTATAACTTTATGGCCTGCTGGTTTGCGCGGACTATTGTCTACTCGCCACAGGTCAATCATGGAGATAGCCTCGATAAAGGCACATAAACTACAATCCGGCAACCCACTCCTAACTTACTGGTGATGTTACATCGTCCTCCGATCGCCACAGCTCGTATTCGCATTTTCTGGATTCCCAATCCACTGGTGTTTTGATCTAAATTAAAGCCTTTACCGTTGTCCTCAACAAGCAGGGATAAGGTTTGAGCAGTTGCCTGCAAATGAAGTGTTACCTGAGTTGCCCCACTGTGCTTATAAATGTTATTCAGTGCTTCCTGAACAATTTGATAAATTGTCGTGCTAACTTC
The DNA here is from genome assembly GCA_964657555.1 of uncultured Microcoleus sp. Taxonomy (GTDB): domain Bacteria; phylum Cyanobacteriota; class Cyanobacteriia; order Cyanobacteriales; family FACHB-T130; genus CAZZWA01. The sequence continues at coordinate 7,828 of CAZZWA010000007.1, read as the reverse complement.
GGAAGATAAGGGTAATGCAAGGCTAATCGTGCAGTCTGGCATCGTGCCAGCTTTCTGGTGAAACTTCTCAATTAAAGATAAAATTGCTGATTCTAAAGATTGCCCTTGAAGAGGGTTAGAACGGAGCGCCGCTATAGATTGACGTACTTCTTGCAGTGCATTTGAGCCGAGTCTTTTAGCTTCTAGTAAAAACTCTTGGGCTTTCTCAGTGTTAGAGCGCCAAAACATTAATGCGTTTTCTAGCTGGATGCTTTGGGCAGTCAAAGAGTGATCCAAAGAGTCATGGATTTCACGAGCAATCCGGTTGCGTTCTTGCAGTGTAGCCTGGTCTTCAATCCTTTGGGCATACTGTCGGAGTTGCTCGTTGACAAGCAACAGTTGCTCCCGGCTCTGACGCTCTGCTAGTAAAGCATTAATCGACAGCAATACAAACACGAGCACTAAGCCAAATAGAAGTGCGACAAGTCCTGCCAATGTCATACTCAAAATTATAACTCTGGCTTGGTCTTCAATATGTATGTGCGGATGATGTCCCCGAACAGGATGAGTGTTACTTGCTGGAAAAAACAACAGGAACAGGAAAGATCCAAACGCCAAACCGGCTACGAGCAGGCGTCCAGATAATTTGAACAACAGACAACTGCGCAGCAATACGATTAGGAACAGAGGTATGAGCGGGAAGCGCGCTGGTTCGGGCATATCCGGACCGCCTGTAACTATTGGTAAAAAAATCAGCGCAACACTTACTCCTGTATACAGCACTTTAGAAAAGAGCGTTCCTGTTGGTAACCGCAGACCCATCACCCCAAAAGCAATGATGCTCAAGGTCGCCAACATTTCCATCTGAGGATCTCTAGGATGCGGAATCAGTGGAACTTTAGGAATGCAGAACACACTAATGAAGGTGATACCAAGCAGAATCCACTCCAAATAGAGCAGCAAGCGAAAGGGATGAGTTTGGAGTTGAATCGGGTGGCTCACATCTGTAAAAAGCTCGATAAATCCTGTCTGATTTGTCCTTACTTTATGACACCCTAGTTTAGGGATACTAGAGCCCTGCTTCCCATACTTTAAGGAACATAGTAGGACAAAAGCCCTAGTAAGATTTAGTACTTTAGTCACAAGCAGATTCGGGATGTTCGGTTCATGCGGTGTTCTAGGGCTGACCTCCTACGATTTGGATATCAAAGTCTTGGAGATGTACGGCGTCACTCGCGAACAGGCGACTCAGTTTTCGCTCCAGCATGACTACTCTAGCGGTCTGTCAAGGCAAATTTGAGGAGTAGCGAGATGGGGTGATGGGTGTGGGGATTCCCTTTGTCCCTTTGTGCCCTTGTCCCGCGCTGTCCCGCGCTGTCGCTAGAGTCCCCAAATCTATCTCAACTAGTAAATTTTCGGTTGGTGATCTACTATTGGTCTGTCAACTTGTTTTTGACGGGTTGTAGGGGTAGTGTGCTCCCGTACGAGAGATACGACATCAGTTGGTATGTGTTTTTAAGGGATTGATTCACTGAATTTCAGACAAAATTCTGTACCAGAATGGCTGTTGACTTGCAGTGTTCCGTCAAGCTGCTCTGATAAAATCTTCACCAACTGAAGTCCTAGTGAATCAACAGTCTTGATATCCCAATTGAGGGGAAAGCCTCTACCATTATCCCCGATAGTGAGCGTATAATACTTATCTTGATCGCAAAGGAGAGCAATATAGAGCGTTCCCTGAGCTTGGTTGGGAAAGGCATGTTTCAAGGAGTTTGAAACCAGCTCATTGATAATCAAACCACAAGGAATAGCTATATCTATACTCAGAGTCACTTCATCCAGCTCTTGCTCCAAAGCGATCTGGTCTGGATTCACTCCATAAACTTGAAATAAGTCTCCTATCAAAGTTTGAATATACTGCGTAAAGTTGACTCTGGCAAAATTTTTAGATTGATACAAATTTTCGTGGACAAGAGCCATTGATTTGACGCGATTCCGACTCTCCCGGAACCTTTCTAGCAGTGTTGGCTCCTTAATATGCTGGGATTGTAAGTCAAGTAAGCTAGAAATAACTTGCAAGTTATTTTTCACTCGATGGTGAATTTCCTGGAGTAAGACCTCTTTTTCCTGTAGCGATTCTTTGATTTGTTGCTCTGTTTGCTTGCGCTCAGTAACATCGTGAGTAATGCCAATAATTTGATAAATTTCCCCTCGTTCATCTAGCAGTGGGACGTAGATGACAACGAAGGTGACTTGGCCAACAGTCGGCAAAGTGATGCTAAATTCTGTAGTTTGTGAAGTGCGTGTCTTTACAGCCTTTTGCAGGAAAGGTAGATATGCATCTGTGATCTCTGGTGGGTGTACCTCTTCATCAGTACGACCAAGTATTTCTGACTCTGGCAACCCACCTATCCTAATTCCGTGGGCATTGATAAACTGGAACCGTCGCTGGGCATCGTAGATAACAAACACGTTATTAGGGAAGTTATCAACTGCCAGCCGGAATCGCGTTTCGCTTTTTTGTAAAGCTTCTAAAGATTGTGTCAATTTGGCTTCAGTTGCACGGGCGTCAGCATAAAGTTTGGCATTTTCAATTGAAATTGCTGCCTGTGAGGATAGCAAATTTAAGACTTGCGATCGCTCTGGTGTAAATGCTCCAGTGGTAATGTTATTTTCCAGGTATAAAATACCCACTAGTTTGCCTTGATTCAGCAGTGGCGTACACAACACTGATCTTGGCTGCTGTTTGACCACATACGGACTGTGGGTGAAATTGCCTTCACAAGCAGCATTATCTAAAACAACGCTCTCTTGAGTACGAATAACATAATTGACAATTGCATTAGAAACCATTGGGGCATCGCTGCTGCCACTTACTGTTTCTATAGGAACAGACTGCAAAATTTGTATGTCATCTGATGCCATCGTTCCTGATGCCTCAATCACCCATTGACCAGCTTTATTCAAAATTAGATAACCTTTTTCTGCTCCCGCATTTTCCATGACCAACTTCATCATCTTTTCTAATAATGTATCTAGCAATATTTCACTTGAAATAGTTTGCGAAGCTTTGACGATACTAGTTAAGTCTAAAACGGTGGATGTTTGCGTACTAGTATCTGTAATCGTGGGAGTTTTCTGGGTAGGATTTGGTAACCGTTTGACAAAAAACTGAGGATATCGCGACTCCAAATCTTTAACCTTTGCCGTAGCTCCCCAATGCAGATAGCCATAGTGAGCTTCATTCATATAGGTCTGAGCAATTTTCTCCATGCCACGCCCTAGATAAAACTTGGCTGCTAACTCATATGCTAATGCCTCTTCTTGGATAAATCCGTTATCCTTCGCTCCTTTTATAGCTTGCTCATAAAAATCTATTGCTTCAACCATTTGCCCCAAAACCCGAGCTTTCTCTGCCTCTACTAGATAAAATTTATGCAAATAATTCATCGGGGCGTGCTGTGCCCATTGACACATCTTGTCTTGGTTGGTATTAACCCGGTTAAGCCAAGTCTCCTTGTCTAAGTATGACACCTCAAAAAACAGACATAAATGTACTAAAGAGTCATAGAAATGGAATAGAGCTACAGCTAGTGTTGCTGTTACACCGTCTAAATACTGTTCTGCCAAGACAGCATTTTCTACGGCTTGATGTTTCTCACTAAACAGATAGCTTAAAATAATTTTATTCAGATAAAATAAGTGAAGTCCCGTTCGATCATTTGCTGCCAACGCCAGCGGCAGCGATCGCTCTTCATTGTAGGCATTACCAATTAACTTGCTAGGATTTTCAGTCTGACCTAACAAATTCAGAACTGCCTGCCGAAACATGGCAATCCAGTTAAAAGAGATTTCCTGTCTAAGTTGACATATAGCCTTATTAAAGGTCGCTATATTATGTTCTAATCCCGTCAGTTCATATCCGCTAAAATATGAATGTTCACACACATACGATGCATTATAGCCAGCAAAGGCAAAGTCTCCA
>CAZZWA010000007.1:1974-3764 GCA_964657555.1 uncultured Microcoleus sp. | reverse complement strand
ACCTGTTCGCATACAATCAGCGGCAGCATTGCTGGTGCAGCTATATAGGCAGAAGGGCTTATCCTTGATAGAATAAACAGGACTGCTAACTTTTCCGGAGATGTCATCTCTGGCAGGTTAATTAAATCTTCAATTTCTTGCCCAGCTAAGAGTGAAGCAGTTATCTCCAGCCCTCTTTGAACATCTAACTGGCTAGGCTCTTCTGGTAATAACACTCCCAACAGTTCTAGCACTTGTAGCCCAATCTCAATAGCTGCTTTGGGGTTGCCCTGTGTCTCAGCCGCTTGAATTCTGACCTCATAGACCTTCACTTTGTCAGTCACTGATTGGCCATGCTTTAACACTACCTCTACTAATTGCTCCATCTGCTTAAAGTTGCCGAACAAGTATGCCGCCTCTGCTGCTGCCTCATACAAAGCTAAGGTAAGGCCATAAGAGTGCTGCCAACTATCTGCACTCAGGAGTTTAATCCCTGAATTAAAATAATTGAGAGCTGCTCCATAAGCTGTCGCCGCCAAAGCTTTCTGACCTGCCATCAGATTTAATTTGGCGATTTCATCTCGTTCTGGTTGATGGACTAGGGCTACTGCCCCTACTCCAATATTAAGATGATCGACTATCTCAAATATCTTTTCTGATAACGACGATGGTTCGGTGTTCTGCAACAGCAAGCGACCAATTTGTAAGTGAACTGCTGTTTTTTGGGTCTCGTCAATTAATATATAAGCTGCTTGTTGTATTCGGTCATGCAGAAATTTATAGTTTTGAATTAGGAGTTGAGTATCTAATTCTGCTGTAGCGAGGATTAATCCTGACTGAACTGCCACTACTAAGTTCGAGAAGATTTCCCTGAGTGATTTTTCATAAATTATAGAGAGGGTATTCAAGTCAAATTCATTGCCTATACAAGCTGCCAATCGTAAAAGCTGCTGTATATGTTCTGGCAGTCTCCTCAATTTGCTAATCATTAAATTCACTACATTGTCAGTGATATCCGTTGCCTCAATTCGCTCTATATTCCATTGCCAACATAAACGATTAAAATCAAAAGTGATTAGCTGTTCGGCATACAGAGTTTTCAGTAACTCATTCATAAAGAAAGGATTACCATCAGTTTTACGCGCTATCAGGAATGCTAAAGGTTTGACTGATTCGATATCGCTGTGCAAAGTTTCGGCAATCAGGCAAGTGATATGATTTAGTGCTAAGGGAGCTAATGTAATCTGATTAACAGTTGCTCCTTGCTTGCGTAAACCATTAAGAGTCATCATCAAGGGATGAGTAGAGCTGACTTCATTATCCCGATATGCCCCAATTAGAAACAGATATTGCATATCTGTATCCGTCATCATGAGTTCAATCAACTTAAGCGTTGCTGAGTCAACCCACTGCAAATCGTCCAGAAAGATAACTAGAGGATGCTCGTATGCGCAAAACACCCGAATGAAGCCTTGAAATACCAAATTAAAGCGATTTTGCGACTCAGTTGGCCCTAACTCTGGCACGGCAGGCTGTTTGCCTATAATCAGTTCCACTTCTGGAATCACATCAATAATTACCTGACCATTAGGGCCAAAAGTAGCTAAAAGTTTTTCTCGCCAACCTTGAAGTTCTAAAGAGCTTTCTGTTAACAGTTGTTGCACTAATTCAACAAAAGCGCTGACTACAGCCGAGTAGGGAATATTACGCCCAAACTGGTCAAACTTGCCAGAGATAAAATAACCCCGCTTTCGGGTAATGGATTTATAAATTTCTTGCACTAATGCTGATTTGCCAATGCCGGAATAACC
>CAZZWA010000007.1:0-1874 GCA_964657555.1 uncultured Microcoleus sp. | reverse complement strand
CGTCCGTAAAGCTTTTGCGGAATTTGAAATTTGTCGGAAATATCTTGAGAACCAAGGCAGAAGTCTTCAACTTTACCAGTTGCTTCTAACTGCCGTCTGCATTCTTGTAGATCGGCAATAATTCCCCAGGCAGTTTGGTAGCGTTCCTCTGCGGTTTTTGCCATCAGTTTCATAACAATTTCTGAAACCACTTGGGGAATTTCTGGATTAACATTATGGGGAGTCAGAGGCTGTTTGGCAATGTGATAATGCACCAATTCCAGGACATCAGTTGTTACAAAAGGCAGTTGTCCTGTCAGCAGTTCGTAGAAAGTGGCACCTAGGGAGTAAAAGTCTGTGCGGTAATCGAGGTAGCGATTCATCCGTCCTGTCTGTTCCGGCGATATATAGGCTAAAGTGCCTTCTAAGACATTGGGATGTTTCAATGTCAGGTTAGAACGGGTGAAGACAGTGGAAATGCCAAAGTCAATGATTTTAAGCTGCTCTGTTTCTGGATTAAAGACGATATTCGAGGGGTTAATATCTTTATGGATGACATTAGCTGCGTGAATCGCGCCCAAACTCTGTGCGATTTGAATGGCGATCTGGATGAATTCCTGTAGGGGCATTGCCCCCGTTCCTGTCCCCATCCGCTCATCCATCAGTAGTTTTAAGGATGATGCGCCAAAATCCTCTAGGATAATGACCAGAGTCCTCTGATATGGTTCTAGAGCAAAAGCCTTGATCACACCATCCAAATTCAGGTTGCGGGTGATTTCATATTCTTGCTTGTATCGGGTGAGTTCTTGGGGCGTAGGATAGTCTTCTTTCAGCACCTTAAGGATAACTGCTTTATTATCCTGTTCTCGAATTCCTTGATAGATCAGGGAATTCGCACTTTCATAGATTTGGGCGAGACTCTGGTAGCCGGGAATGACAGTCATAAGCACTAGAAGAAGTTTAGTAACAAAGAAGATCTTCAAAGACTTTCGGCTGAATCTCAAAAGGATACTCTTGCTACTATTGATGATAGTGATCGCTGATTTCAGCAGTGCAACTAAATGGCAACAGATAATGCTCCTGGATAGGGGATTAAGCTGACGCGCATCTAAATTTAACTGATAGCTTAGTAAGCGTTACTCCCTCCGTTCTGCTATTCTCAACTTGGCGGAGCGAGAACGGGGATTGTTTGCCAGTTCATCCTCTTGGGGCTGAATTGGTTTTTTAGTCAACACCTGTAATATGGGCGATTCCCTAAGACTATGCTTTACCAGCCGATCTTCTAAACTATGAAAACTGATAATTCCAATTGTGCCGCCTACTTTTAGCCAATCGGGAGCTAGCTTGAGAAACGTCTCTAGAGATGTCAACTCCTGGTTGACCACAATCCGCAACGCTTGAAAAACGCGGGTTGCTGGATGGATTCTAGCATAGCGATATTGACGGGGTACGCAGTGAGCGATCGCCTCTGCTAATTCAGTGGTTGTCTTGAAGGGACGCCGTTCTACAATCCGCCGTGCTATCCGCCGCGATAGTCGCTCTTCCCCATATTTAAAGAAAATCTCTGCCAACTGGGCTTCTTCCCAGTAATTAATCACCTCATCTGCTGTCAGCGATTGCCGCCGATCCATCCGCATATCTAGAGCAGCTGTGTGCCGAAAGCTAAAACCCCGATCCGGCATATCCAGATGCACAGAACTCACTCCTAAGTCTGCTAATATACCATCAAACTTAAGGTTATAGGGCTGATATTTAGCAAAATTGCCATGCCAGAAGTGGATGCGATCGCCATAGGTTGCCAGGTGAGCTTGAGCTGCGGCGATCGCCTGCTCATCTTGGTCAATCGCCGTCACCTGGGTATCTGGTGCAGCTTCTAGAATTAACCGACTGTGTCC
>CAZZWA010000006.1:35431-40252 GCA_964657555.1 uncultured Microcoleus sp. | reverse complement strand
ATGGCTCTAGCTGCAAAAAGTTTCTGTTCTCTAGATTGTAGTATTTATACTTATGTGGGTATCATTGCTTTGTATATCACAGGAGTAGAGTTATTGTCGCCCCGTCATCAGACAAACAGCTTTTACTACACAGAGCTTTTAACCTGCATTTCACCTGATCGAGGTTAGCTGGCATTGAGTTTTGGCCAGATTTAGTGACCTTTTTTTGAATTGATTTTGACGTAGCTACTCTGTTTTTCATGGGGCAACAAAACTTCCGTTTCCAGCGATATTGAAGAGCTATGAAGTTTATCCAGCCTGGTTTATAATCCTGTTGTCAACTCGTCCAACAACTATCCTAACTCCTAAAAAACACGATGTTCTTCCACAAATTTGTTTCTAGCCTACGTGCAGCATTTGCTCTGAGTGCATTACCCCTGACTCTCATAACTGTGCTGCCTACATCAGCAAAAGCAGCAAGCTTGAATTTCGATCAGATTTACGCTTTTGGCGACAGCCTGTCTGATAATGGCAATGTATACGAAGCAACTAAGTCTTTACCGGCACCAAACTTTCCCTTTCCCCCTAGTCCATACTTTGAAGGACGTTTTTCCAATGGTCCGGTTTGGGTGGAACAGCTGGCAAATCGGCTGGGAGTAACTCTGAGTGACTATGCCTTCGGTGGTGCTACAGCAGGAAGTGACAATACTCTCAATACTTCTTTTGGCCCTCCCCTGCCAGTTACTCTACCTGGATTACAGCAGGAGATCGATGACTTTACAGCCACCAATCAGTCTGCTGATCCGAACGCGCTTTATATTGTGTGGGCTGGTGCGAATGATTACCTACCCACTACCAGCACTTTTACGCCTTCTACCAACCCTGCCACGTCAATTAAAAACATATCTCAGGCAGTGAGTTCACTTGAAGGAGTCGGGGCTAAAGAGATCCTGGTAGTTAACCTGCCAGATTTAGGCAAGATTCCGCTTACACTTGGTAGTCCTCTTTCCGCACCTCTGAGCACTTTAACCAATGTGCATAACTCCAGCTTGGCAGAGGCACTCAACGATTTGAGACAGACATCAGCCCCTGGTACTAACCTAACTCTTTTCGATATTAATTCTTTATTTAAGGATGTCTTTGCCAATCCAACGCAATTTAGTTTAACGAATTTAACTAGCCCCTGCCTCAACAAACAGGCTGGTAGTGTATGTAGTAACCCGAATGAGTATTTCTTCTGGGATGTGCAACATCCAACGACCACAGTTCATAAGATAATTGCAAATGCAGTCTATTCAGAGCTGTCCGTACCCGAACCTTCTGATGCGTTGGAGATATTGGCAATTGGGGCTTTGGGTGGGGTATCGGTGCTGAAGCGCCAACAAAAAAAGCCAACTCAGTTAAAATCTGAAATCTTAAGCAAGTAAGGCGATCGCGCTTGGCTCTCTCGGATATTACAATAAGCAAAGCTAATTAATTAGCCAATAAGCTTGCTGCATAAGATGTTTTCGGCATTACTGAATAGCGGTATGATTTCCGGCAGCTCTCTGACTTCTCAAGCCAGTTCATCCAGTGGCAGTCAGAGTTTCAATAGAGAAGTCGAGGATCTTAGCTGCCTTTTCATACTTCTTTTCAGCAAAGCCGTGTTTCCCTTGCCTTATACCCAAAAAATGTGCTTTCTCATACTGAGTACGGGAAAGCCCAATTCTCTTCTTTGATGTTCCTCGTGTAGAGTGCGCCCTAGAAAATGATTAGAACTAGGGTGCAATGTTGTCTTAGACTTTTGGTTTAAAATAGGTAAGGTTTTTATAGCCTCTGGAAAAAGGCTTAAATTCTTACCGTCTACATAAATCCGGAATTCTGCCTCATGCAAAACAGATTATTTAACGTTCATATTGAAACTTCACAAACTTTATTAACTCCTAAAGAAATTAAATCAAAGTTACCTTTAACAGATTCCGAAGAAAAAACTGTACTCAGGTATAGGAGCGAAATAGAGCAGATTTTAGAAGGTAAAGATGATAGGAAATTTATAGTCGTTGGCCCCTGCTCGATCCATGATATAGAAGCAGCAGAAGAATATGCAAATAGGCTGAAGACTCTTTCTGAGCGAGTCGAGGATAAGCTGCTGCTGATTATGAGGGTGTATTTTGAAAAACCCAGAACAACGGTGGGATGGAAAGGATTAATTAACGATCCGGATATGGACGATTCTTTCCATATAGAAAAGGGTTTGCTAATAGCACGCACTTTACTGCTTAAAATTGCTGAGCTAGGATTACCCGCTGCGACGGAAGCACTCGATCCCATCGTCCCTCAATATATTGGCGAGCTGATTTCTTGGGCTGCAATTGGAGCTCGCACAACTGAATCCCAAACTCACCGCGAGATGGCAAGTGGACTTTCTATGCCTGTAGGTTTTAAAAATGGCACTGATGGTAGCATTCAAGTGGCTTTAAATGCCATGCAATCAGCAAGAGAACCTCACCATTTTCTGGGAATCAACCATATGGGACAGGTCAGTATCTTTAAAACTAAGGGAAATGCCTACGGTCATGTGATTTTACGAGGCAGTAGTGAGAAACCTAACTACGATGCTACCAACCTAAAAATAGTAGAAGAAAATTTAAAGAAAGCTGATTTACCGCCGAAAATTGTCATTGATTGCAGTCATGGAAATTCAAACAAAGATCACAAATTACAGACTTCAGTCTTCAAAAATATTATTCAACAAATACTAGATGGTAATCAATCAATAGTTGGCATGATGCTGGAATCTAATTTGTACGAAGGTAGTCAACCAATTCCTAGTAAGATAGAGGAATTAAAATACGGCGTTTCCGTAACAGACAAGTGTATTAGTTGGGAAGAAACAGAAAAGATTATTTTAGCTGCCTACGAAAAACTAAAATAAGGTTAAGCAGTTGCCAGCCCCGGAGGAATCGAGATGCCAGAGGAAGAACCGAAGCAGCCAGAATTTGAACCCCTCTTTGCTAAACCCCAAGGGGCGAATCCAGGCGGGATACCTACGCCACAAGAGTTAGAGGCAACATCTAAGAAAGCCACCAAGCGCCCACAACCATTTCTGAAAGCTTTAGGCATCAAAACTTTGCGAGGCACAATTCAGCTTCTAGAAGGGATTGTGGAAACACTAGAGACAGAACCCGTAGAACCACGGAGAGATGTTGCAGGCAATGTCTTGGCACCAACGGGTGAGGCTCCTCCAGTTGTGGTGATTCCCCAGATACCTGCATCTGCGACAGAAACACCAATCACCAGAATAACAACCGCAGCACCGGATCAGCCATCCGTAACAATAACGACACCGATTTCCCAGAAGAGGTGGCGCTTTCATTGGTGGACAGCAGCTTTGCAGAAAATTCGCTCTCTACTGCCGGAATCAGTCAATCAAAAGCTGCCAGATTGGAGTTTGACAACTGCAATTATTGCCCTTGTGATCCTCCTGATCTGGACACCATTTGCCCTGCTCTCAGCAAAGCCAGAGCCTACTTCTGTGGCTGAGATTCCTCCAGCAAAGATCGAGACTCCACCGGAATTGATCGCGCCTCAATCCCCAGAACCTGTAAAAATTGAGCCACCGCCTGGGCCTGTTCTCACGCCTGAGGAGAATCTGATTGCGGGAATTCAAAAACAAGTCGCCCAGCTTACCAGTCAATATGCAGCAGATGGACTGATTCAGTCCATTCAAGCTAACTTTGAGGGTAGCCTTCTAACTGTCAAAGTGAGTGATGGTTGGTATGACCTCAGTCAGTCTCAGCAGGATAAGTTAGCGAATGAAATGTTCAGCCAGTCTCAAAAACTGGACTTTAGCAAGCTGGAAATTAGAGACTCTCAAGACACAGTACTAGCCCGCAGTCCAGTGGTAGGAGGCAATATGGTAATTTTGAAGCGACGAGTTATCGCAGCGAACTCTTAAAAAACGGCTCGATACGCTCTTACTTGGTGCTCAATACCTGTAATAGCAGTGCCAACAACGACCGCATAAGCTCCTAGCGCCAAAGCCTGTTGAGCCATCTGTGGTGAGGCAATACCACCTTCACAAATGGCTGGCACCCCCATTTGTTCAACCATCTGGGCAAGGAGTTCAAAGCCAGGAGGAACTTGCTCTTGTGTTTGGGCGGTGTAGCCGTAGAGAGTAGTAGCCACCAAGTCGGCACCACTGTCAGCCGCAGCGATCGCTGCCTCAATCGTATCCACATCTGCCATGACTGGCTTACCTAGTTCTTCATGAATTCGCCTAATTAGGGTTGCCACTGTTTCCACGGGGTGTGGTCGGAGGGTAGCGTCGATGGCAATGATGTCTGCACCCGCAGAGGCGATCGCCTCTGCATGTTCAAACTGAGGTGTAATGTATACCTCATATCCCGGAATTTGTTGCTTCCACAGCCCAATAATCGGCTCTCTTATCCTCCGTCTCACCTCTTTCACATGAACAGGTGTATCAATTCGCACAGCAATGGCTCCTTGGTTCACAGCGGCTTGAGCTATTGCCGCAATCACAGAAGGCTCGTGCATGGGCGAGTCAGCTGGTGCCTGACAGGAAATAATCAGGCCATGACGAAGGGAATTTAGGAACTTGACAGAATCATCTAGCATCTTAGAGGTACGGGCATTAGTAATAACAATCATTAACTGATACTTTTTTACACCATTTATAAATCTATATACTTATAAAACTAATCGATTCATATAAACTAAATACTTATTTAGATATAACAATCGTCGCAGCGCTGTATCAGTAATTAAACGTAGAAAGTTTGTACTTAGCTTCTTCAAGTGTGCTTCCTTTAGCATATTTTGCCTAGATGCTAAAGCGTAAAA
>CAZZWA010000006.1:32943-35331 GCA_964657555.1 uncultured Microcoleus sp. | reverse complement strand
TGTTTTGCCCCAGTCTTTTTTTGCAGGTTGAGATTATGAGGAAAAGCCAGTTGAAAAGGCAGTGGAGTTGTTTTTCACTTGTACTGCTTGTCTTTGGTTTAGTCTGCTGTGCGAACAACACAACCATTCCGGCAGCTACCGCCATCACCCAAACCAAACCAGTAGTGCCACTCGGGGCGGGGCTGAATGGAGAAGTTGACTACTCCCAAGATTTAGCTTTCGCGGATGCCATGAAGACGGCAGGAGACTTTCATACCGTCAGTAGTGATGGTAATGCATTGAATCTCAATAGTCTGGCTCCAATTGACGAACATGGGTGGCCGAGAACCGATTTTGCCTTTTATGTCAATGAAATGGCTCCCGAACCGGGGCTGTACCACTTCTCTTGTTACACTAACGCTCAGCCTACCCTCCAATTACAGCTAACGCCAGGGGCTGTGCAACATCCCAAATATGATGCCAAGACTAAGCTGTTCACGGCGGAGGTTTCAGTGAACAGCCAAGGCCCAGTTGGTAACGGAGGGGCGTTTATCCTGATCCTCAAAAACACCAATGGTGGTGCGACTGGGATAAAGTTGATTCGTCCGGGTGAAAACCCAAACAACCCGCCAGTATTTCACGCTCCTTACCTGAATTTACTCAAGGCCCGCTCGCCCAATGTCCTCCGATTTATGGATTGGCTTGTAACCAATAACAACCTAGTAGCTGACTGGTCAGAGCGGAGTCACCCCACCGATGCCTCCCAAACGCTAAAGCTGACAAAAACTGTTCAAGTGCAATCCGATCATTCAACAGCCCAGCTCACCTCAGCTAAAGGCATTGCTTGGGAGCATGTCATTGAATTGGCCAATGAGTTGGACAAGGACATTTGGATTAACATCCCTGTACTAGCGACAGATGATTATGTCACAAAGCTGGCCCAGCTCATCAAAACCAAGCTGAAGCCAAACCTGAAAGTCTACGTGGAATACAGCAATGAAGTCTGGAACGATCAGTTCTCCCAGGCCGGGATCAACCGCGCCTTAGCTAAGACCGAGGTGGAAGCAGGGCACTCGACTCTCAACTATGATGGTGCCACCAATGACGTTACCTTGGGCGACCGACGGGTGGCGAAACGGCTGAAGGAAATCGCTGATATTTTTGGCCAAGTGTTTGGAGGCAACGCGATTCCCTCCCGTATTCGCCCTGTGTTGGCGTATCAGCTTGGAGCAACGAATCGATTTGATAACCAGTTAACCTTTATCAATCATGCTTACGGCCCTCCCAAAAAGTTCTTCTACGCGATCGCTGTTGCTCCCTACTTCGACCTACAGGAGCAAGACAGCAAGCAGAATCTGACAGTTAATCAGGTGCTGGATGCCTTCTCGTCCTCAATTGAAGGTTACCAGAATTCCACCGTCCTAGATGATGTGGTCACCCTTGCCACCTTCTACGGCCTGAAAATGGCCGCCTATGAGGGTGGGCCCGCCACCTTCGGTCCCAATAATATCGGTGCGAAGAAAGCGGCCACACTCGACCCGCGCATGAAAGACCTGACACAGAGGTATCTTAAGGTCTGGTACAGCAAAGGTGGTGACCAGTTCAATTGGTTTACTGTGGGCGCAGGGACGTTTGACAGCCAGTATGGAACCTGGAGTATCACTAATAACCTGTCCGATCTGACCCAGCCAAAGGAGTTGGGTTACGATGAGGTGCGGAGAACGCCACTCCCACCAGTGACAGCTGGGAAAGCGCTGCCAGGGGAAGTAGATGCCAGAAACTTTTCCGGCGCTCCTCAGCCACCTGCCGATCCGTACGTGCGATTTATTAGTGCCGGAAGTTTGTTTAGCTATCTGGTTCGGGCACCCAAAGCTGGAACCTACCAGATGAAGGTGAGTGTCAGCAAGACGGCCACAGGCTCGGTATTGAATGTCCTAGTCAACAACAGTAAGGTCGCGAGCGTCAATACGCCAGCTAGTACTGATGGACAAAACGATTGGGATACGTTTGCCGATACACAAGCCATTCCCCTCAACCTCCATGCCGGACTGAATGTGGTGCGGCTAAATGTGCCAACTGATCGCCCCTACGGTCTCAATTCTTTGAAGCTTTATAACGCTGATGGTAGTGGTATTAGCCATTCTCTTCCGACTATGGGAGGATTCGCGTTCTACCACGTACAAACGATTTCGCAAAATACTTCGTTTTCTCAACAATTCAATGTCAATGATGCCGAGACTCCTGTCTCAAATTTGTCTGTCACTGGCAGTTCGGACAACACAAATTTGGTGCCGAACTCAGCAATTTCCTTAACGAGGGACTCCCAAAATCCCCGAATGTTTAACTTTACAGTCACGCCAGCATCTGGCCAAACTGGCACGGCTAATATTACGTTCACGGTGAAGAATA
>CAZZWA010000006.1:0-32843 GCA_964657555.1 uncultured Microcoleus sp. | reverse complement strand
ACGCCAGCATCTGGCCAAACTGGCACGGCTAATATTACGTTCACGGTGAAGAATAATACGGGACTCACTCGTTCGACAATTTTTCAGCTCAAGGTGCAATAGAGCTGGACTTAAATTTTCGGTAGCCAGGGGGATGGCTGGAAAAGACTATCTGCACGTCCTCTCTTTTTCTGCTTCCCCTGTGCTTTTTTAAGGTATCGCAATTTGGTAGGGGCTGAAGGGTTGCTAATTGCCATCCTTCTATCTTAACCAACTTTTATTTCTCCCCACTTACTTAGTAAATGTAAGTTTTGAGCCACAAATATGACTTTACAATCCGTTTGCAGTTCTCACTATCAGGGTGACAACCTGATGACAAATAGCAAAATTATTACAAGCAAGCAGTGCTATGTTTTTAGAGCGCAGGCTGGCGCTATTCGAACTTGCATTTTGGGATCAAGGATGCATAAGGCTCTAGGCTTGATAGCTGTTGTGTCTGCTTCTTTTAATCTGTTGATATCTGATCTGGCTTATAGTCAGCCTTTAGTTAATAGACTGCAATACCCAGAAGTATTAAACCCGACAATTAATACACCAGCTTGTTATATCCAGACTAATACTCATCAGACGTTTGACTTAAGTTATATGTGTGGCAGTAGCGATTATACCGACTCCAGTAGTCCTGCTAGCACTAGTGGCTTTACTAACGGCAGAGGTTTTAGCAGTTCTGGTAGTTCATATAACCGTGCAGGCAATTTGAATTTTGGTCACTCTGGTGGTTCAAGTAGTTCTGGTTTTTCTCGTTAAGAGTCAACTGGAAGCCTTACTAGTTCTTACTAAAGCCTCAACTTTGTGCAATAACTGCTCTAGTTGCACAGGTTTAGGCAAGTAATCATCAGCTCCGGCAGCCAGGCAAATTTCTATGTCTTCCGGCATCTCTATCTCAGTTAAAACCAAAATCTTAATGTGTTGAGTTGTTGAAGAGTTACGCAGAGGTTTGCTAATGTCACACCCATCAATTTTTGGCGATCGCATACCCACAATCACGGCAATCGGCTGTAATAGTTCAATTTTGCCTACAGCCGTGAAACCATCAATCAGCCACACCATTTGATAGCCTGCTGCTGTCAGAATATCGCAAATTGGAGTAGCCACTTCCTCATCATCTTCCACTAAAACAATGCTTCCTTTCCGAAAGGATGAATCTTCTGTTTCACCCTTCATCCTGGAACCTTCATCTTTGATAATAGGCTGAGCTGGCAACCAAACGGTAAAAGTAGAACCAGCACCTGGTGTAGATTCAACTTCAATGCTGCCTCCATGAAGTTCTACCAGTTGTTTTGTTAATGCCAAACCCAAGCCAGTACCTTCATAGGTGCGGTTGTACGACGACTCTAACTGCTGAAATTTCTGAAACAGTAGCGGTAACTGATCCTCAGCAATACCAATGCCAGTGTCTTTGACTTGCAAGATGGCTGTATTTTCTTCTTGCCAAACTCGTAGCGTGACTCGTCCCCCTTTGGGAGTGAATTTAATTGCATTGCTGAGCAGATTGAAGAGGATTTGCCTAACACGATATTGGTCAGCCCGAAAGTGAGCCACCTCGCTCGGTTCAGATGTTCTCTCTAAGCTAACGCGCTCTCTTACTGGTTTGAGATTGAGCTCCAGCTTCACCCCATTGATGCAAGCTTTTTCTGCAAACATTTGCAAGGTCTGCTTGGCCAATCTAGCTAGAGAAAACTCGCTAATATTCAAAACAGCCTTTCCCGCCTCAACTTGAGATAAATCGAGAATATCGTTAATCAGCTCTAGTAGGCGTTGTCCGTTATCGTGGATCGTGCGTAAATAATCCCGTTGCTTGTTAACGGGAAGACGCTGCTCATTCTCTCGCTGACCATCTGACGACCGTAATAGGGTAGCAGATAGTCCGATGACACAAGTAAGGGGTGTCCGCAGCTCATGGCTCATCGTTGCGAGAAATTCACTCTTAGCAAGGCTGGCGGATTGAGCAGCCAAAAGCGCATCGTGGAGTGCTTGCGTACGCTCAATCACCCTTTGCTCTAGAGTTTGTTTTTGCTGTTGCAACTGAGCATACAGCTGGGCCTGATCGATAGCGATCGCTAGGTGCTCAGCAATATGTCCTAGAAAGTTTTTTTCACTATCTAGCCATTGGCGAGGCTCAAAACACTGGTGAGCAATTAATAGTCCCCAAAGTTCATCCTGCACGACAATAGGTGCTATCAACTTTGCCCGTACCTGTATTCGTCGCAGAAAATCTAAGCAATAGGGTGAGAAGATATCTGCGGTTTCAATATCTGCCACTGCTTGGGTGAAGCCTTTGCTATATTTCTCTCGGAACCTGAGCGCATTGACAAAGAAGCATTGCTCCTCTTCAGCCAAATTCAGCACAGAAGGTATATTATCTAAGGCTCTAGCTTCGTAAGTTACACGTCCCCTGTTAGGTGAAGAGTGCTGAGTGTCGAGTTGCTCCTGGACTCCTATGCTCCTATGCTCCCGTGCTTCCTCTTTCCCTTTCTCCTCAAACTGATAGATCGCTAACCTGTCTACTTGTAGAAAATATCGTACCTGCTCAACAGCTGTCTCTAAGATCACAGGCAAATCTAAGCTCTGGCGGATTTGGGTGGTTACCTGATTGAGAAGTCGCTCTTGTTCAACCTGTTGACGCAGAGCGTCCTCTACAGGTTGACAGACAGAAACATAAGCATAGGCTGGTTCTGATTCATCATGGTAGCCTTCTAGGGAAAGAATTTCTACTAAAGAGAGGGTAAATTTACTCTGAATAGTGGGATCGTTGGGCTGGAGCATAAGGCGTGCTTGATTCAGAGTGCCTAAGGCAGGGGAATTTTGCCCCAACCAGCTAGCGAGTTGATTGAGGAAAGCCGCGATCGCTTCCGGAGCAAAAGTCAACCCTACCTCAAGAGAACCAGGGACACAGGGAGAATGTTCCTGGGCGGTCAGCAAGGCACTAAACTGCGGCGATACTAGCACCGTGAAGCATTCTCCCCGCCGTTTTGGAGAAATTTCTACAGATGAGAGGACATCTTCTGTCAGAACTATAGCCCCTGTCTCAACCAGTTTAGTCATCCGCTGCCACAAATTCTGCAACTGCTTGAAGGTGGCACGCGGCAAAACGCGACGTGAAGTGGAACGTTGGTTGAGCATTTTACTGTTTTTTTGACAGAAGCTGGTGCTGAGTGATTGTTCGCCTCTGTAAAGGCTAAATCATTTATAGAAGCTCTTTAATTATCTAATGCTTTTTGCTTCTGGGCGGACAAAGCAGTACGGAACTCATTCTCCACCAAAAATTCAAGACAACAAAAATGGAACTTGTTAGCTATTGTGTGTAGTCCTTGTTGTCTGACTGTCAGACTGAGTTGATTCTTCCTCTGCTGTTGTGAGTTGGTTGCATGTCATGCACAAACTCTCCACTTTTTCTTGAGCATTCAATAATTCCAAGTAGGCAAAAGGAACAACGAACGGCCAGGAAATAGTGATGAGGACTATAATTACCATAGATCCTAGCGACTCCTCGGCAGACACGCTACTATCTTGTCTAAAGACTGCTAACCAGACGGTAAAGAAACGTAAAGCCATCAGTAAATAAAATAGGGCTAAGCAGCCCAAAAGGAGATACACCATAATTAATCCTAATTAATCAAATATTTTTGATGCATCTTGAGCGTGACCGTTAGTTGGTTAGGAATTTTCAGAGTCTGTACCCAAGCAAAGGCTATTGTTGGTGAGTAGATCTCACAAGATCGGATTCCTCATTCTCCTTGTCCACTTAGCCAATCACTGGAGATCAAGTGAAGCCCTCTGCCTTCAAGAATATCTCACTTTTGTCGCAACACACCCACTACTAAACGTGCTAAGCATTCACTTTGAAGCAGAGGAGACCATTGAACAAAAAGCTAAATGCTTTGTAAGAAGAGTGGGCTCTTAGTTGTATCATTAGGCGTCATGCAAGTAGAACAGAAATCCGGCGACCCCTATTGAAATTATCCCTAGGTATCAGTATGAGCATTCAAATGAGACTAAAGATTCTAGCTACCACAGCTATATTTGTCACCATTGGCTTAGTCACAAGAGCAGAGGCAGCCAACCCCGATCATATTCAACAGTTACTGAAAACTCAGGCTTGTCCGATCTGCGACCTAACTGGTGCCATCTTGAGGAGTAGCCGCCTTCAGAAAGCCAACCTGACTGATGCCGATCTGAGTGGTGCCGACTTAAGTGGAGCCAATCTAAGTAATGCCGATCTACGCGGAACGAACCTACATGGGGCAAATCTGAGTAAGGCTAACTTAACTGCTGCTATCGTATCTGGTGCCGATCTGAGTGGTGCCTACCTGCGTGGTGCCGACCTCACCAATGTCGAGCTGAATACTTCCAACTTGTGTGGTGCCATCATGCCAGATGGCAAATTATCTCGGCAAGGCTGTAAGTAGAAAAAGTCGATGTTGGTTGTTGGCTTTTCTTGTCAAGGACTAATGACCAATTTCGTCGGCAGACGGAAGGTAGTTTTTTAGCCTTCCGAGAAATGGATACAACCCCTTCCTTTAGGGAGGGGAAAATAGGATAATTTTGGACTGGGATTTGGAAATTCTTATGGATTACTTGTTTGAGATAACTATCATATCAAAGAAGTGATTAACTGAACTTAATATTAACCAGCTTTAACACCGTCCCATCTAGAACCATTTTGCCTTGGTGTCAAACCCAGTCGTCCCTGACATCGTTCCACGTAGAGTATGGCAATCGGATCGGTAGGATTCTCTTGAATGACTTGCTGAAAATGATTGAGAGCGTCGGCAAAATCCCCCTGCAACCATGCCTGGATGCCAGATTCAAAATCACCTAAAGATTGTACTTTTGCCTCATCAAGCAGCTGGGTTTGCGTACCCAGTATTTCATAAAGGTCAACAACTTGCTGCTTACCGCGAGGATTTAGTCGATCTATCCACCGATAGTAAAATAACTCCGGTTGCTCAGTCATTCTCAACTCGCAGATGCTTTCGGTTTCAAGATCTGGGAATGAGTTTGCCTCAGATAGCGGCGGGACAAGCGAATTCACTAACAAATTTGCTCCTGCTGAACCTGCTTTGAGGTGAGCGATCGCTGTCTCACTAGCAATAATTGACAAGCCATAGAGTTTTGTCAACTCTTCTAACCGTGCAGCAGTGTTCACCACGTCTCCGATCACAGTAGAGTCCATGCGCCGATCTGATCCTACCGTACCGATCATACCGATCCCGGTGTGAATCCCAATGCCGATATTTAAGGGCTCTTCCAAATTATATTGAGCAAGCTCTGTGTTAAATTCTTTGAGGCTTTGTTGCATCATTACAGCAGCACTGAGGGCATCCTGAGCATGGTGTCCTGGCCGATCAAAGACTGCCATGATGGCATCTCCTAAAAATTTGTCAATAAAGCCATGATGAACGACAATAGCTTGATTCATCAGGGTAAAGAAAGCATTGATCCAGCGGAAGGTTTCACCTGCAGATTGTGATTCGGCAATTGAGGTAAATCCCCGGATATCACAAAATAGTATCGTAAGTTCTTCTTCTGAAGCGTTGCCTAGCTGAATTGACTCCACTCCCTTGGGAGCAATGCGGTTGAGAAATTGCTCGGGCACAAATAGCCGAAATTTCTCTGAAATATACTCACTAGTCTCCCAAGCCGCCAATATCTGATGCCTGCTCTGTTCTTTAACCTGTTGCCTAATAAGTCGCTCAGATTGCTGTCTTCGGATCTGACTTAAGCGCAGAGTACTAGATATTTTTGTCAGGAGTAAGTTACTGTTGAGCGGCTTGATCAAGTAGTCATCTCCCATCATTTCCAATCCCCGCAAGCGGGAATCGTCATCATCCAGCGCTGTCAGAAAAATCACTGGCACCGTTTGCAGATTTTCATCCTCCCGCAACCGACGACAGACCTCAAAGCCATCCATCTCCGGCATCATCACATCTAATAAAATTAGGTCTGGTTGGTACTCCCGAGCTAATGCCAGGGCTCGGTTGCCAGATTCTATTGCCAGCGGAACATAGCCTTGTAATTTTAATAACTCTTCCAGCACTAATAAGTTATCGGGCTCATCATCTACTATAAGGATGCGGGACGGTTTGTTTAGCATGAGGCTGACCTGAAAGAGACAATTAAGCTCCTGGAAGTATTACTACTACGATTCTATGCCCCCTGCTCAATTTCCCGAACTCATAGAGCGAGTTATCATCCCTTTGTGACATCCTCTGCCACTAATTCTTACGAATATAGTCGCAGCATCCCAACATTACCATGGACAAACACAAAGGGGATGTCCAGTAAAATCCATATTCTCTGAGGAGCGTAAATTTAGCTCATTATTGTAGACCCTCTTTAGTTCGAGCGTTTACTACTTACAGATTAACTTCTGTAGTGTTAATAACATCTTGAAACTTAGCGCGAATATTATCTTCACACTATCGGTATAGTTGGCCTAGATACGCCTACTTTACTGCTTAATCCCAGGAGCTAAAAGGGAGTGTACGGTTTTTATGACTTTATCAAGGTCTAAAGGCTTGCTCAAGTAAGCCTCAGCACCAACAGCCAAACAACGTTCGCGATCGCCCGGCATTGCCATCGCCGTGACCGCTAGGATAGGCACCGACTTCCATAACTGGTTAGCTTTGAGTTGACGAATCAGCTCAAACCCGTCCACCTCTGGCAGTTGGATATCCATAAGAATTAAGTCTGGCAACGATTGGGGCGTCACCAGGGGAGATTGAATCGTATTCAGCATAGTGCTGCCGTCGCAGATCAACTCTACAGCATAACCTTGAAGTTCCAAAACTTCAGAAACCAGCACTTGGTTGTATGGCTGATCCTCCACAATCAAGATGCGTTTTGTCTCTACACCAGATTGAGTGCGCCCTGAGAAAGGCAAGGGATTGCCACTTGCCTCTTGCTGATTATTACTACTGGCTTTCTGGGATAACTCCTCGCGCAGTTCATTCAGCGGTAACCAGGCGCGGAATGTACTACCTTGGTTCTGTACCGATTTCAGAGAGACAGTGCCGCCATGGAGTTCCGCTAGCCGCTTAGTGAGTGCTAAACCTAGACCTGTGCCTTCATGCTGACGCGTCAAGGAGGCATCTATCTGTTGGAAGGGCCGAAACAGCAAATGCCACTTGTCTTGGGGAATGCCAATGCCCGTGTCTGTTACGGAAAAGCACAAATAAGGTGTACTCGGATTTATTGGGCTGCGATCTGGTCGAAATTCGCCTGCTAACTGGCTGCCATAAGCTAGACATCCGCTGAGTTTGATCTTTCCCCTCTCAGGTGTGAACTTAATAGCATTGGAGAGCAGGTTGATCAAGATTTGGCGGACACGACGCTCGTCCAAAGAAGCCTGCTGTAGCCGATAGTCAAGTTCGAGGGAAAGTGCCAATCGCTTCTTATCTGCACGAGGCTGAACCATTTTCAGGCACTCGGAACACAGAGTGTGGATTGAGATGGTCTCCAGGTTTAGTTCTGCTTTACCAGCTTCGATCTTGGACAGATCCAGAATGTCGTTAATCAGCTGTAGCAGGTGTTGGCCACTGCGTTCCATTGTCTGGACATAGTTGAACTGGCGTTCGTTCAGCGAACCTGCCACTTGCCGCAGCAACAAGTCGGAGAAGCCAAGGATACTATTGAGGGGAGTTCGCAGTTCGTGAGACATGGAAGCTAGGAACTGAGATTTCAAGTGGGAAGCCCTCCCTAAATCCTCGTTGATCTGGCGCAGGTGTTCTTGCGCTTGTGCCCGTTCAATCGCCACGCCCAGCAAGCGACAGGCTGCCAACAGCATGTCTTGCTGGGGGGCATCCTTAAGTTTCTGCTGAGTGCGAGACTCCAACGTCAACACCCCGATAATGTTGCCGTTGGCAGCAGGAATGGGAAAGATGCCCAGCTGACCAATTGCTGGGTGGCGAAATTCCGGCACTGCTTGGGGATGGTTGTGATAATCCTCGACAAATAAGGGTTTGCCTGTTTCCACAACTTGCCAAAGTAACCCTTGACCGTAGGGAATACCTTGATTCAGTAACGCTTGCATCTCTGCTACCGCTGGTGCGCCATAGACGGCGATGAATTCACTGGAGATTTGATTAGTGATGAGTCCAGCATGGGCATCTATTCCTTCACCAGTAATCACTTTAACATCGCCAAAGGCAGCATTCATCGCCTGTACAAGGTAGGAGAGGGCAAATTCGCCAATTTCCAGTAGTTCACTGGCAGGCTGCAACCGTTCCAGCAAACCTAGTAAGAATGTTAGCCGTCTTACCTCGGCGTTCAAATTTGCCTGCGCTAGCGAAGCTTCCCCAAGAACTTGCTTTCTAGCAGTGACATCGTAGAAGGTCAACAGGTGTCCACCATTAAAGGTGACAGCATTATGAACTTCCAAGCAGATGCCGTTGGTCTGCTCTACATGTAATGAAAAGCTTTCAGCATCTTGCTGTAGAGCTGCTTTGAGCTGTTCGCATTGAGCAATAGACCAGTAGCCACTGGCGGCGATAGCGGCAAAGAACTCGTCGAAATGGGGCTGTTGGGCGAGCCAAGTAGTAGAAAGCTGCCAAATTTGAGTTAATTTATGGTTAAACACAACCAGGTGATGAGACTGGTCGAACAGGGCGATCGCTTTATCCACTTGGTTTAATACCAATTTTTGCTCTTGCTTTAACCGCTGCATGTGCAGCTCCATTTGTTCTGGTTGCATTTTTTTACAGGCAGGGTTTTAAGAGGATGATGATTTTGTTCTGCTTTCATCCTCACTGCTTCATGCCTCTGAAGACTCTACCGTAAGTTTATAAAAATTAATACCTGTCGCCAGTGACGTGTATGGTGTATCCGTTGCGGTCTCAGTCATTAAATGTAAAGTTTTGTAAATATCTGCATAAGTCCTCAGATACCAGACAGAGAAGTAAATAGACATGGACAAACTGCATCTAGGCAATAAAGCCCAAATTCTCAATTCCAATCTGGAGAGCATGGTTATGAACTTTGTTGACAAATTCACACTAAGAAACTTTAGGATATCTGTAAGAAATCATCACCACACTTATTATCTGGAAGATAACCACATTTTCTTAAGTTAAAAACTTTAGTTGATAAAACGTAATATTCGCAATAGAAGGTGGCAGGTTGTGATCTCAGACAATCTTATACAGAGATCTAAGTATGAGTAGATAGATGTCCTGTGTCAAAGCCTCGCTCCAACTATGTCACAAACAAGTGCGCGACCAATCACTTCTGACCACCTATAGAAATGGTGGAATAAGTGGAAGCTGGCAGAAAGATTTGCTGAAAAGGGGGAAGTCATGCAAACTTCAATGCAGAGAATCGATGGGAGCAGACTAATGGCAACATTGGCTCAACAACTGGCTGGGGAATGGCGATCGCGGCTGTTAACCGAGTGTCCCAACCAGAATCCAGCAACTCGCGAAAGTATCATTCAATGGTTATTGGGAGAAGATTTAGATCGATTTGACACTCTATCTCCCAGCCAGTTGGCCATTGCCAAGCAAGCGATGGACTATCGCTGGCGGATTTTGCAGCAGCGCTACTTGGGAGTCAGTCCTGAACGAGCTTATCGCCACCTCACTACTAGGCTGGGCAGCTTGGTGTTGTTACGCAACAAGATCCGCACTTGGGTGGCTCTCTCACGCGATCGCCAGCGAGCAGTGACAGATGTCTTGCAAGAAGTGCTTCAGGAATTGTTACACAGCGATCGCTACATGCAACAGCAAATTGCTTGGATTAGCCGATGCACCAGCGATGCCCGCCTCAAAGAAGCTCTACTGCTAACCAGCGTTGAGGAGTATTGCCTGAGGCCAATTCGCAACCAGCCACTCCTTGTCTATCGGTTTGTCAATTACTTGCGTCGCTCTCAACGTGCGGGACTGACTCAAGTCCCGGAAGGAGACAGCGTGCGGCTAGTTTCTGCTGAAGTACGCCTGGATGAAAACGATGCACCAATGAGTCTTTTGGACTCGCAAGCAATTGCCGAGTATCAAGACAATCAAGCCTGGGAAGAGCAACTGTGCGCTAGAACCACCGTAAAAAATGAATTTGAAACCTATTTAGCAGAGAATGTCAGTGGTGAGGCGCGAGACTGGTTGAGGCTTTACCTCCAGGGTCTTTCCCAAGAAGCGATCGCCAAACAAATGAACAAGCCAATTCACCAAGTTTACCGACTGCGGGAAAAAGTCAGCTACCATGCCGTGCGCGTGTTTGCTTTGAAAACTCAGCCAGAGCTAGTCGCTACTTGGCTACAAACTTCTCTCCAGTCAAACAACCTAGGGCTGACACCAAAACAGTCGCAGCAATTCTGGGAAACCCTAACGCCACAGCAACGCCAGTTATTAGAGAAGTTGAAAGCAGGTTGTACCATAGAAGCGATCGCTAAAGACTTGGGACTGAAAACTCATCAAGTCATGGGAGAATGGAGTAAACTTTATTTAGCCGCTCAATCCCTGCGCAGTGATTCCTAATCGCAATGGGTGAAGGCAAGGCGATGTTTCTGCTATTTCTGGAAAAACTACCAAGATTGACGGGTTTATGTGTATGAGCCCGCCTCAGAAAAATCACAAAATCACAACTCCCTGCCAAGGGCATATAGGAGAGTCAATAATTAGGTATAAGCAATGCTATGGTGTCCCCATCCGGACAGCCCAGCCTAGTCCTAGAACACCCCTTAAATAAAAACTCTCAGCTCTGTGCAGTGGTTAAGAGTCAAAAGCTAGCAGTTGCCTATTATTTATTGCCTGCCCGTCTTACTAAGATCAGGGAGGTTAAGGAACAGGAGTGCACGGGAGCAAAGGAGAATTTTTATCAAAGATCCACTCACCATCTGATCGTTCCCACACTCCAGACAATTCCTCCATATAGCAACGCCAGAGGGGTAAGGCTGCTTATTGCCCATTGTCAACATCAGGCAGATCGGGGATAGGCAATGGACACAGAGCAAATGTTTCGGCTGATTGACAGCATCCTGCCCTTCGAAGGCTGCTTATATTATCAAATCCTGCCCCTCTCGCTCGAAGGCAGCACCCTCAATCTCGGTATGGTAAATCCTAAGGACTCCTCTGCCTTGGATTATGCTCGTCGCATCTTGGCCTACCTGAACTGTTCGCTTAAGCCCCAACCGATTGCGGCTGAGACACATCAGTCGATGCTGTCTGCATACCTAAACCATACCAGCAAGCTAAAGACAGTCTCTGGAAAGACACCTGAAAACAATTCCAGCGTCTCCCCAACAGATCGTCCCACCTTGATCGTCGATAGTCCCGCTCAACTAGACTTGCGACAGGAAGAGAATCAGAACTTACAACCAGTGAATGGGGAAGAGGCAGACTCTCAGCCAGAAACAAGCAGCAAAAGTCTGGAGTCTGGAGTTCCCGAACAGAACGCTAGCCTGACCATTGAGCGCTCTTCTGCTTCCCAAAACACTAGCAGCAATACCCCTAAATCTCCTGTACTCCCAGTATTGGAAGTGCAGATACTTAACTTGTCTCGTCCCCTGGAACTTCTAGCAATGTTGCCGCCGCAGCAGTTGCTACAAGAATTGCTGGGTCGGGTTATAGTCGGTGGTATTGGCAGGCTTTATTTTGAGCGGCAGCAACAAAACGGACGCATCCTCTGGAGTCAAGATGGGATTTTACAGTCTGTCTTAGAAGGGCTATCACTGCCGTTATTCCAAAGTGTGATCAACGAGCTGAAGCGGATGGCCAATCTGCCTTTAATTCCCCTAGAAAAGCCCAAACAGGTGGAAATTGAGCGGCGCTACCAGCAAAACCGCCTGTTGCTTTGCTTGCGAGTTATGCCGGGACAGTTGGGAGAAGAGGCAACCCTACAGGTGCTGCGGGGAGCAGCTTTAAAATTCTATCAGCAACAACAGGTGGCTAGGCTCAGTCGGGATGCCCTTAGTCTTGCTCAACAGCTACAGCGAAAATTGAATGAGATTCGCGATCGCACGCGGCTCAATCCTACTAGCTTAGATGTACTACCAGCCCTCGACCAGATGCTGGAAAGCTTACACCAACAGGTAGAAGCCATCAGACAGGAAGCTACAGATGATTAATACTCTCCTAACATAGGTAAAGTCTGGTGAGGTGTGTGGGTTTGTCAAAAATTTTCAGACTATATATTATCCCTCCTGGTAATATAAAACCCTTACAATGTAAATTTTCATATGCAGAGCAAAACTTTTAGTGAGCTTTTTCCCCTGTTTAATACTGCCGAACCAGAGACATTGGAATGGCTCCTATCTGTTGCTGTTGAGCACGAGTATCCAGCCCAGAGAGCTGTCTTAATGGAAGATGCTTGGGGCAACGCGGTTTACTTTGTTGAATCAGGCTGGGTTAAAGTTCGACGCCTTGCTGGAGACAACGTGGTCACACTGGCCATCCTGGGCAAGGGTGATTTTTTTGGTGAAATGGCCATTCTTGATGAATCTCCTCGGTCAACTGATGTGATTGCTCTCTCCCAAGTACGATTGCTCAGTGTCTCCGCCCAAAGATTCATTCAAACCCTTTTTAAAGACCCCCAACTGCACCATCGAATGCTACAGTTGATGGTGCGGCGGCTGCGCCAAATCAATCAGCGCTTTCAGCAACGCCATCAGCCTCCAGCAGTGAAATTAGTCAATAGTCTGGTTGCTTTGGGAGAAAACTACGGTCAAGTTACTGAGAAAGGGACAGAAATCTTGAATATCCCTTTTAAAGATTTGGCAGACGTCACCGACATCGGCATTGAGGAAACGACCAAAATCATGGAAAAGCTGGATAGCAAGGGCTGGCTCAAGATTGATCCTACACGCCAGACCATCAACCTCATCAACCTCAAGCAGTTGACAGATTTAGCACGGCGAGTTTAGCGGTTAGCTGTTAACTTTTAACCAATAGCCTCTGCCCTGCTCCACTAGACTATAAAACACCTATGGGTGGCAAATATCCAGGCTAATTGCTAAATACTAAAAATGACTGAAGCAACAGCTGTTCGCCCCGGTTCTCTATCCAACACCACACCCGGAATTCATTACCAGGTCGCGATCCGTGAGCCAAAAACTCATTTATTTGAGGTGACGTTATGGATACAAGGCTGGCAAGCACCAGTTCTCGATTTGAAAATGCCGGTTTGGACTCCTGGCTCCTACCTAGTGCGGGAGTACTCTAAACATCTCCAGGACTTTAAAGCCTCCACCACCAATCAGCAACCTTTAACCGCTCGGAAATTGAGCAAAAATCACTGGCAGGTGGAAACACTGCATGTCTCAGAAGTGGAGGTGAGTTACCGGATCTATGCTAATGAGTTGACGGTGCGGACAAATCACCTAGATGAGACTCACGGCTATTTTAATGGTGCGGCTCTGTTCTTTTATCTACCGGGTTTTGAGCAGCAACCTATCCGAGTCACGATTGTGCCGCCGCAAGCGGATTGGCAAACCGTAACACCCTTACCGCAGGTTTCAGAACAAGCCAATACCTTTGAGGCAGAGGACTTTGACACGTTGGTGGATAGTCCGTTTGAGATTGGTCTCCACCAGTTGTATGAATTTGAGGTACAGGGGCTGCCTCACCAACTCGCTATTTGGGGAGGAGGTAATGCTCAAGCTGAGCAGATGATTCCGGACATTAAGAAAATTATTGAAGTGGAAGCTCAGCTATTTGGATATCTGCCCTATGAGAGGTATGTGTTTCTGCTGCATCTGGCAGCCACGGGTGCTGGTGGTCTAGAACACAAGAATGCCTGTACGTTGAATTACTACCGCTTTGGTTTTCGCGCTAGGGAGCAGTATGACCGCTTTATGCAGTTAGTAGCGCACGAGTTTTTTCACCTGTGGAATGTCAAGCGCATCCGCCCTAAAGCTCTAGAGGTGTTTGACTATACTTGTGAAAATTACACTTCTTCTCTATGGTTCTGTGAGGGGACAACGAGCTACTATGATTTACTGATACCGCTACGGGCTGGTATTTACGATGCCAAGTCATTTTTGAATACCTTGGGCAAGCAGATTACTCGCTATATGATGCTACCAGGACGCTTGGTGCAGCCACTGAGCGAATCAAGTTTTGATGCTTGGATTAAGCTCTACAGACCGGACGCCAACAGTGGCAATTCACAAATTTCCTACTACTTGAAGGGAGAACTGGTTTCATTGTTGCTAGATTTGCTGATTCGAGCACGGCATGGCAACTCTCTTTCCCTTGACGATGTCATGCGTCAGATGTGGCAACAGTTTGGCAGAACCGAAATTGGCTTTACTCCAGAGCAGTTGCAGGGCGTCATTGAGTCTGTTACTGGTGTTAATTTAGATGGTTTCTTTGCCCGATATATTGATGGCACTGATGAGTTGCCCTTCGATGAGTACTTAGAATCCTTCGGGTTACAACTGGTTGGCGTTAAGGAGGAGCCTGTTCCTTATCTAGGTTTGACGGCTCAAACAGAGAACGGACGCGAGTCGATCAAGTTTGTCGAAGCTGGTTCTCCAGCTCAAGTTGGAGGGATTGATGCTGGTGATGAGTTGCTGGCGATTGATGGCTTCCGGGTAAAGGCAGAGCAGCTGAGCGATCGCCTCCACAATTATCAACCGGGCAACACGATCCAGATGACAGTTTTCCATCAAGACGAACTTTGTACCCGTCTGGTCACTCTAGCAGACCCCCGACCTAGTAGCTATAAAGTTATACCTGTCCAGCAACCTGACGATACCCAAAAACAAAACTTGATTGAGTGGTTAGGCAGTGATGTCATATTATAGTCCGGTTAATTGCCCATAATACAGTGCTTGCTAATGGCTAATGCTAAGAAGAATTGTCTGGCAATTAGCAATTAGCAATCTGACAGAGTGTATAGGTATTCAACCAGACTTAATGTCATTTACATGGGTAAGGAAATATGCACAGTTGTTCCTTTACTAGGTATACTTTCTATCTTTAACTCTCCTCCATGTAACTCCACTAAGCGTTTAGCAATGATTAGTCCTAATCCTGAACCTTGCTGTTCGTGAAGTTTGCGCTCAAATTGCATGTAAGCTCCCAGGCTGGCAATTTGTTCGGCACTCATCCCCCATCCCTGGTCACTCACTCTTAGTATCAAGGTACTGTTCTCAGAAATGCTAGTAACCTGAATCGGAGTTCCAGTTGCAGAAAATTTGAAGGCATTATCAATGATTTCTTCAACTACTTTGTTCAGCCTTGATTCGGGAATCTGAACAGTTGCCTCTTGCAGTTCTAAAGATAAATCTGCTTCTCTGCCTGCTGCTTGAGCTATTTGGCGAACAACTTTTGTAATAACTCTTTTAGAATAGGTAAATTCAATATCCGGCAATTCCTGAACTCGCTTTGGATCTGTCATCACTAGCTCAAGTTCTGCATAAAGTAAAAAGTTCTGAATCAGCCTGTGTAAACGTTCGGCAGAAGTATAAATGTCTGAAAGCATTTCCAGAATTTCTTCTTTTTCCATTAGATCATACGAGTCGATGATCAGTTTTGAGAAGCCTAGGATGCCGTTCAGTGGGGTACGCAGTTCGTGAGGGAGTGAAAGGACGATGTTACTGCGCAACTCATCGAGTTTTTCTTGGGATTGTCTATCTTGCTCTACTTTCTTTTCCAGTCGAGTAGAGATAGCTCCCATAAGTTCTTCTACAGTAAATGGTTTGGGAAGATAATCATCTGCTCCTAGTTCCATGCCTTGGCGCAAATCAGTTTTACTAGCTTTGGCTGTGAGAAAAATGAAGGGAATTGTCTTAGTTGCAGGATTTTGGCGCAAAGCAGTAATTAGGCTGTACCCATCAAATTCAGGCATCATCACATCACAAAGAATCAAGTCAGGTATTTGTTCTAAAGCTAATTGCAAGCCAATATGACCATTTTCTGCACTGATGGCGTCAAAATTCTCTGCATCAAGCATTTCCAGAATAATTTCTCTAATCTGGTCTTCGTCTTCAATTACCAAAATCTTTGTCATTTGTTTGTGTTTCTTTATTCATTCAAAGGAAGCTTGATTGCCAATATTGTCTCAATACCAATTTCATACCAAGTTGAGTTCAAAAGTATCATTACTCAATGTTATTAAAGGTGCCAGAAATATCAAAAATTGTACCGTTAGCCTCAAATCCGCGAAAGCTGCCATTTCACTGCTAACCTTAGGACAACTCTGCACTAGCTGCCATCTCTTAACGCCAGAGGCATGGCTACCTCACAAAGACGTATTACCAACAATCGCGGGCTCTATGCGGATCTGCGGGCCCCTTGGGAGCCACTGTTAGCTATTAAGATTAGTTTGGCAATATTTTATCTAGCTTTTGCATTAGTATTTTTACTAGCCTGCACATAGCTAATAGTGTGAAAAATCAGTAGATACACATCTCATTTATACATTTTGAGTACAGAAGCTTCAAAAACCTTTTAAAGGCGAAAGTGCCGATACCAGCAAGCCAGCTGGCTCGGAGGAACTCC
This sequence comes from uncultured Microcoleus sp., assembly GCA_964657555.1. Lineage (GTDB taxonomy): Bacteria > Cyanobacteriota > Cyanobacteriia > Cyanobacteriales > FACHB-T130 > CAZZWA01. The sequence goes on along the minus strand of CAZZWA010000006.1, from coordinate 16,368 downwards.
TAGGAAGTAGCCAATAATTACAACCTGGTTAATTAGTGTGGTTTTTAAAACCCCAAGTTTCTGCCACCGACGCCCTGAAGTCAGCACTGGAGTGGATATGATGGCAATTCGACCCAGTCGTCTCAGGCGCAGCATCAATTCAAAATCTTCCATGATTGGCATGTTGGGAAAGCCACCAATCTCCTGAAACACAGGAGCCTTTAAAAATATGGCTTGGTCACCGTAGGGCATCCCTAAAATGCGCGATCGCCAGTTCACTATCTTCTCAACTGCTACGCGCCCCCAAAAGTGCCCCTCAATTCCCAATTCAAACGCCCCGGCAATTACCCCTTCTGTCCCTACCTTACTAAGGGGGAGTGCCGCAGGTGGGGGGGTTGAATTTTGAACTGGGAAATTTCCCGCTTGCCTGTCTTCTCCTAAAGCCTGACGCACCATGGCCTCAAAACCTGCTGGCAGACGAGTATCCCCATGCAGAAACAGCAGGATATCCCCTGTGGCAACTGCGGCACCAGCGTTCATCTGACATGCACGTCCAGCAGCAGCAGATATAACTTGGACTCCCAATGATGTAGCTATAGCTACAGTTTCATCCTGAGAGCCCCCATCTACTACAATGACTTCCAAATTTGCAGCATTCTGAACAGCAGCTAGAGTTGACTTAATCCTGCCAGCTTCGTTCAAAACTGGAATGATCATGGAAATCTTTGTCAGTGTCATTGCTCAATTTGCCAAGTTGACAAGGCATCTGGAAGATCTTCTGGGCGATCAATATCAGCGAGGATCGGAAGGTAACTTATTTCTAAATCAAGCTTCTGAGCAACATCTACTGTGTTTTGCAAAACCTCAGATGTCCCCCAAGTAATTCCTGTAAACAGTTCGGGAATCAACTGGCGCAAACCAATTAAATAATAGCCGCCATCTTCGGCTGGCCCCAAAACTAAGTCATGATTGGTAAGTGCCCCAAATGCCTGGGCTATTATCTTCGCACTCAAGCTAGGGCAATCAGTACCAATAATTGCCACACTCAACTTGCCACTGCTGAAAGCTGTTTGAAACGCCGACGCCATGCGGAAACCCAAATCTCCCTCTGACTGATATCGGCAAACGACATCAGCCCCCAGCCAGCTTTGCATCAACTGTTGATTACCGCCAGTAAAATGAACTTCCACGCCTAGGGGATGCTCATCTTGAAGTTTTTTAACTTGGGCCAAAGTCTGTTCAGTCATTTGGCGATGAAGATTCGCCGCACCTTCAGCACCAAGTGCGGGGATAAGTCGAGTTTTCGTTTTTCCTGGCTCTGGATAACGAGTAAAAACGATCAGGCATTCCCTACTCATCAGAATTCCCATGGATGGGGGATGAGGTATTGCATTGAACTTTGGATAATTTGGCTATCTATACAGACATTATGTTAACGCCTAACCACACTGCCTTTAACTAGTAGTCCGCCAAGGCAACTTTGAAGAGTAGCGAGATGGGGTGATGGGTGTGGGTATTCCCCTTGTCTCGCGCGATCGCGCCGTTGCGCTAGAGTCCCCAAATCCTCAACCAGTCAATTTTTGGTTGGTGATCTACTAGGGCAGCGCGGCATAAATAAACCATCAGTTTCCTCTCCCGCGCTGTCGCGTCGCTAACGCTAGTGTCTCCCTCTCCTTTTACTGAAGTGGTGGAATTTTGCCGCCATCCACTACCCTGGCTTTTTGACGCTGGCGCTTCAGCTTTAAACTTGCACCCAACGCAGCGAAGGCTAAAATGTCTAAGGCAGAAGCAGGTTCAGGAACGCTGACAGAATTCAGCTTTGCCAAAGCTGCATTTGCCAGTATTGTCTGAACCGGTGCCGTGGGATGGACATCGTCCCAGAAAAAATACTGATTTGGGTTAGCACATATAGAGACAGGGTTGGTGGTTAAGCAAGCATCAGTCACATTCGTCAGCCCAAATGCCGTCGGATTGGCAGTGATTTGATTAAATAAGGAATCAACCTCTAAAGGAATAATGTTGATCCCTGTGTTATTGCTCAAACCATTTAAAAGCGTGACCAAGCCTGCGTTGTATTCGTCAGTCACCTCTGTGAGAATGGCGGATTCGGCACTACCTCGACTCAGAGCAAAAGGTGTCTTTCCTAAATCTGACAAGTTAGATATTAAGAAATTGCGAGCGCCCTTAGCATAAAGCTCTGTCACAGCTGTCTGTAAATTGGCGATGGCTTCTTGAGTATCAAACTGGTTACCCGCATTCGCTTGATCTAAGAAATCGTTGGCACCTGCCTCTACCACATAAAGCGCGTTTGGATCAGCAGATTGCTGAGCTTTAGCAAGATCACCTGTGTAGCTATTAACTTCCGTCAGCAATCCTATTGGTACACGAGCATCATTACTCTTCAATCCTGTCTCAGCACCACCAAAGGCGAAATCAACGTTGTTGGTGGTAGTAGCACCACCATAGTTGAAGTTGATTGTCGGCCCTGAAGGAGTCAAGATAATGGGGCCACCCACAGCTAATTTAGTCGCAGGAATCAGGGGAGTGGTTAATCCTAGCTGAGGTGCGATCTCATCCAGCCAGATTGGCCCATTAGAAAAACGTCCTTGGTAGTAAGGAGGTGAGGGGGGAGAGATCGGTATAGTGGGATCTAACTTGTTTGCTGCCGTAGTGAGATTGAAAAAATTACCATTGTCTGACAGGCTATTGCCAAAAACATAAAGCCGATCAAACATCGTCGCCTTTGCTTTGAGTGGAAACAGGAAAGATAGCAGTACAAATCCTGTCGCCACAAATTGTTTCTTCATGGTTATTTTGCTTACCCTGGAATTTTTGTCTTGAATCATCAACAATGGTCAGGCTGTCAGCACCGGGCAGGTATCATAAGCCTTCCGTACTTTAAGTGTGTATAATATAACTTTATATTTACTGTTAAAGAGTGTTAATACTTAAAGCTTTATCCAAAAAATATAATATTTCTCGTAATTGTAAAGATTTTGTAAATATTCTTCTTTTGAAGAAAGCTGATGCTACAGAAAACTCCCAGAATGCCGATATCATTGAGGTATAACACTTATCTCTGCCAGAACACGAATAATCTTTCATAAGTAGGCCGGTGAAAACAAACAATGACTCGTTAAGGTCGGGTATGGGACTGGGAGAAAATCAGCAATTTAAATGCCGTAATATGTTTTGCTTTATCCTGTCCACCTACTTAGTAAGATAGCTTCGTGATCAAAAAGCTAGCATTTATCTCCTGCTCTGGGGTCTATAGCACTCCTATTGATTTCCGAACAAGAGGGACAAGCTAGAGGTGGGGAGCATCTCATCTGGGATTGCCATAAAACTATTCGCATCAGTAGCGATCGCCACTCTTTGCCTTCTGTAGAGGAGATTAATTACGTGAATACTCCCATCTCGGGCTTTTGGTGCTGGTCGTTGAGACTAGTCAGCTGTGCCACCATTGGTAGTGCGATCGCCTTCACAGACAGTGGTGGTCTGGCGCAGATTGTCCCCGATCAAAGCCTCGGCCCTGAAAGTACTATTGTCACACCTAAGGTGAATCTCAATGGGCTGAGTATAGACCGCATTGATGGTGGAGCCAAACGAGGCGTCAACCTCTTTCACAGTTTTCAGAAATTCAGTGTCGGCGAAGGAAATCGAGTCTACTTCGCCAACCCTTCTGGGGTTGATAACATCTTCAGTCGAGTCACTGGCACTGAATTTTCACATATTCTGGGAACTTTGGGTGTCTTGGGAAATGCTAACCTGTTTTTGCTCAATCCCAATGGGATTATTTTTGGCCCTAATGCTCGGCTGGATGTGCGGGGGTCATTTTTGGCGAGTACGGCCAATAGCCTGAAGTTCAGTGACGGCACATTGTTTAGCACCGAGAATCCCACAGCACCGCCCTTGCTGACTATCAATATGCCGCTTGGTTTGCAGTTTGGTACGCAAAAGCCAGCAGGGATTGTTAATGCAGGTCAATTGAATGTGCCAGAGGGGCAGAATTTAAGCTTACTCGGTGGCACTGTAGTGAGCACGGGTCAGCTGGCTGCTCCTGGGGGGCAACTCACCGTGGCATCTGTACTAGGAGGTAGTGAGGTGCAGTTGAGCTCATCTGGGCTGCCCCTGAGTATATCCCCCATTGCCAATCCCCAACTCTCAACCACTCACCCTCCTTCTTTGTCCCAAATGCTGAATGACGCCGGTGGGGTTTCTACCCTGGGCATAACTCTCACTGATAGCGGCGAAGTCAAATTGGCGGCAGCTGACTTGAAGGTGGCAGATGGAGATGTGGTGGTGCGACAACTGACTTCTGGGAATGCCACGCTCTGGGCTGCTAATAACTTAACACTGGTAGAGAGCCAGCTGAATACGACTCTTAATTTGCATCTGCTGGCGCAGAATACCGTGCAGGTGCGAGACAGCGTAGCTTTGCCCTTCGTGGCTCAAGCTGGGGGAAAGCTACTAATTGAGGGCAACTATATAGATATCTCTGCCTTGAACCATCCACAGAGTGGTTTTTTCTCTGGCGGGGACATGATGTTGCGCTCTCCTAACCCTGTGGCAGGCGATGCCCACTACACTACAAGTGGCAATTTCCGGATTGAACAACCCAATGGAAGTCTAGGAAATTTATTGAGTCCTGATGACCCTGTGATTCGCGCTAGTGGAGATGTCAGTTTTGGTGGCTATCAGGGAGCTTCTCTGCATATTTTTGCTGGTGGTAGCGTGACGATTCCAGGTGGAGTGGTTATCGGAGCTGCTGATCCCATAAACGACAGAAGCATCGACAATGTAATGCTGTCTGATGGAACGCCAGTATTAATTAATCGTGCTACTCAACCAACCCTTGATGTGCGAGCTGGAACGACGGCATTTGGTGTTCCTGGAATTACAGGTGTAGTCCTACCCTTGGGCAGAATTATTCCCCCAATCCCTAACCTGAGTGCTCCGGCAACCAGTGCCAATATCACCATAGGCAGCATTACTAATTCAGGAGGATTGGTTTTGTTAACAAATCAGTACCAGCCGAATCCCTCATTGCCGGGTGGAGCGATTAAAGTCACAGGGCAGATCATCACTGGTAGCCAATCTGGCAATGGCGGCTCAGTGATTATTGATTCCAGAAGCACTCTGGGTCTTCAAAACTCTGTAAACGCCAGCTCCGGCAATTTTGTTCAGGGGAAAGGAGGTGATGTCACTCTAATTGCTAACGGCGATATCAATGCTTCTGAAATTTTGTCTCTAGGAGGTTTGGGAGGAAATATCAATCTCACAAGCAGTGGCCGAATATCTATCCAAGACCATCCGCTTAGCACTATCAGTTTTACCCCGCTACCAGGGACAAAAGGAGGTGACATCAATGTCAAGGCAGAGTTGCTTTCCTTAACTGATGGCTCTCTGGTGGTTGCCGCTACTGCGGGAGCAGCTCAAGGGGGGAATCTGAATGTGGCAGCAAAAGAGTCCGTAGAAGTAAGTGGAATTGATGCAGGTGGTATTCGTAGCAGCATCTTGTTACAGGAAATATCTGGAATACCCATGGCCAGCGATTTGTTAACTCAAACTGCTGGTGGCTTGTACACATTAACTTTAGGTGCTGGTGCTGCTGGGGACGTAAACATTCAAACTGGGCAATTAATTACCAAAAATGGAACAAGAGTAGCAAGTTATACTCGCAGCCAAGGGCACGGGGGAAATTTAACACTGATAGCCTCAGATGCCGTGCAAGTCAGTGGTACCATACCCTTAGCTAATGGTGGCTTATTTGCCGAGACTTACGGTGCTGGAGATGCCGGAAACTTGACGATAGACACAAAGCGACTCATAGTCCGAGATGGCGCGCTTGTCTCTGCGTCTAACGTCAGTGGTCAAGGGAATGGAGGAAATTTGACTGTGAATGCCTCTGATTCCGTAGAAATAAGTGGAAATACATCACAAGGTCGGTATAACAGTGGGTTGGGTATTTATGCTAGAGGAACTGGTAATTCTGGACAATTAACCATAAATACTAGGCAATTGAGTCTTCAAGATGGTGGATTTATAGCTACTGCTTCCTTCAACCAGAATCAGGGAGGGAATTTAACCATAAATGCTGCCGATTCTGTAAAAGTGAGTGGAATCTCATCTGTGAATGGAATTCCCAGCGCTTTGTCTACTGATACATTTGCTCGGACTAATGCTGGAAATGCCGGAAATTTGACGATTAACACCGGGCAGTTGATGATCCAGGATGGGGGAATTGTCTCAGCTTCTACTTTTGGCTCTGGTCAAGGAGGACGTTTAGTGGTGAACGCTTCTCAGTTAGTAGAACTGAGTGGATTTCCGAGTGGCTTATATGCTCAAGGGTTCAGTAGTGGGAAAGCTGGCAACTTACAAGTGAAAACAAATCAGTTGAGTGTCCAGAATGGAGCGAAAGTCACTGTCGCTACTGGCCCTGCTACTAGCGATTTGAATGTTGTCAGTGGATCGTTTAATTTTGGGGGAGACCTAACAGTCCCTTTGCCCCAGCAAGCAATAGGGGATGCTGGCGAGATGACGATTACAGCCAACTCTATCCAGCTAGATCACGGAGGCTCCCTGATTGCGAAAACGGTATCGGGTGAGGGCGGCAATATTAACCTACAGGTGCGAGACTTAATCCTGATGCGCCGCAACAGCCAAATCTCCACTGATGCTCGTGGCGGCACGGGGAATGGGGGCAATATCAATATCAACAGCCCACTAATTGTCGCTATCCCTACTGAAAATAGTGATATCACTGCCAATGCCCTCCGAGGGCGGGGGGGTAATATCGACATTACCACCCAAGGCATTTATGGGTTGCAGTTTCGTCCACACCAAACCCCCCTGAGTGACATCACTGCTAGTTCCGATGTCACAGGGCTTCAAGGCAAAGTGCAAATTAACACTTTGGGTATTGACCCCAGTAAAGGACTCGTCACTTTGCCATCCCAGGTGGTTAATGTCTCTGGGTTGGTTGGACAGGGTTGTGATGTAGCGGCTAGGCAACAGCCTAGTAAATTTGTGGTTACAGGACGGGGTGGAGTACCCTCTAATCCTAACGAGACGCTCCGCAATCGGCGGGTGCTGGTTGATTTAGGCCCTGTAGAAACGCGAAATTCTGCATCTCTACAGTCTTCTCATGCCCAGCTTGAGAGCACCACCTTGACTTCCCCGATGGCTCCGATTGTGGAAGCCCAAGGGTGGGTGCTCGGTGCTAAAGGGGAGGTCATTCTCACTGCCGAACTGCCTACCGTCAAACCTCACAGTTCTTGGCAGAAGTTCCCCAACTGTCAAGGGAGCTCAGGTTCCTAAACTTTAGGCGGGGTTACCTCCCGGAATCAACTAACCTGCTATTCGTAGTCTTCTATGCCAAGAAAAATATCTATATTTTTCCGTAGAGTTCAATTCCTACTGAAATCTTTGCTCTTCAGGGCACACCGGGTGATCCCCTTGCCAGTTTTGCTGGCACTGTTTTTGCTTTCAGCAGTCCTGCCTGTTCTTGCCAAGGTGCCCTCTATCAAAGGTTTACCAGCTATTTACGGACAGAACCAGTATCAGATCGCCAGCGATTTGCCTGTTCCCTTGCTAGTGCAACAAGGTAGGCAACTCTACGAGGCAGGAAAGTTCGCCGAGGCAGCCAGGATTTGGCAACAGGCAGCTCTAGCTTATCAAGCCCAAGGCGATCTGCTAAACCAGGCAATGATGCTAAGCAATCTCTCACTGGCTGATCAGCAATTGGGACAGTGGTCTCAGGCAAAAAATGCGATTGGAGACAGCCTGAAGTTGCTTTCACTACAGACACAAAAGCCAAAAGAGCGACTAGCAATTCTGGCTCTTGCTCTAAATACACAAGGGAGTCTGCAATTCTCTCTAGGAGAAACTGAATTAGCTGTGAGTTCCTGGGAACAGGCTGCTGCTACCTACACTCAAGTGGGCGATCGCGCCGGAGTTATCCGCAGCCTGATCAATCTTGCCCAAGCGCTGCAAGACTTAGGATTTTTTAACCGGGCATTGAATACGTTAACTAAGGTAAATGAAATCCTCCAAACACAACCAGACTCACCTCTAAAAGCAATTGGACTGCGGGGTCTTGGCGATGCCTTGCAAGCAATTGGGGATGCAAACAAGTCCTGGCAGGTTTTGCAGCAAAGCTTGGCTCTCGCCAAGGTGTGGCAATCCGCCCCAGATATCAGTGCGGCTTTGTTTAGTTTGGGTAACGTAGCCCGCTCTCAGCAGGATACCACAGCCGCTTTAGACTTTTATCAGCAGGCGGAGCGGGCATCTCCTTCACCAACAATGAGAGTAGAAGCTCAACTCAACCAACTGAGCCTTTTAGTGGAGACCAATCAAGCGTCAGCCGCCCAGACTCTGTGGCCGCAGATCCAGCCTCAGCTTACTAATTTACCGACTAGTCGAACAGCAATCTATGCTCGGATCAATTATGCCCAGAGTTTAACTCGCATCAAACAGATAAATTCTCATAATGCGCCAACCTGGTCAGAAATTGCCCAAGTCTTGGCTATAGCTGTGCAACAAGCCAAAGATTTGGCAGATCGCCGAACAACAGCTTATGCTCTTGGCAATCTTGGTGGACTATACGAAATAACCCAGCAATGGTCAACTGCTCAAGATCTGACTCAGCAAGCCCTCTCACTGGCTGAGGCAAATAATGCGCCTGATATTGCCTACCGTTGGCAGTGGCAGTTAGGACGCATCTTCAAGGCAAGAGGGGACATCCCAAGAGCGATCGCCGCCTATACGGAAGCCGTCAACGCTCTCCAGTCCCTGCGCAGCGATCTAGTCGCCACCAATTCAGACTTGCAGTTTTCTTTTCGGGAGGGTGTAGAACCAGTTTATCGACAGTTGATTGGGTTGCTTTTGCAACCATCAGCTGCTTCAGTCCAAAATTCTAGTCAGATCGGTCAACAAAACTTGGTTCAAGCTCGTAATGTTATTGAATCCCTACAGTCAGCTGAACTAGTCAATTTCTTTAGAGCAAACTGTTTGTCTGAAAATCCGGTGCAGATTGACCAGGTAGATCGCAAGGCAGCAGTCATCTATCCGATTATTTTAGACGAGCGATTAGAAGTGATTCTCAGCCTACCTCAACAACCTCTGCGCCATTACGGGACATCCTTATCTCAAAGTCAAGTTGACAGTATTCTGCTTGAGTTGCGTAATGGTCTGGAAAACCGATTATCCAGACAGTTTTTATCTCTTTCCCAAAAAGTTTATGACTGGTTGATCAGACCAGCAGAAGCAGACTTAGCTAAAAGTGGAGTCCAAACTTTAGTATTTTTGCTAGATGGTTCCTTGCGGAATCTACCAATGGCTGCTCTCTATGATGGTCAGCAATATCTTGTAGAAAAGTATAGCATAGCCCTAACCCCTGGCTTAAAACTTCTCAATCCAAAACCTTTAGCACGGAAAAAAATTAAGGTTTTAGCAGCCGGATTGACCGAACCGCGCCGGAACTTTCCTTCGCTACCTAATGTAGCCCTGGAACTAAAAGATATCAAAACTCTAGTACCAGGTCAGCAACTTCTCAATCAAGCGTTTACTAGCTCGAACCTGCATCAAGAAATCAACTCGTCTTCTTTCCCGGTGATCCACCTAGCGACTCACGGTCAATTTAGCTCTAAGCCAGAAGAGACATTTATTCTGACTTGGGATGATCGCATCAATATCGAGCAGTTAAATGACTTACTCAAGACTACAGACCAAAGGGAGTCTAGCGTTATTGAATTACTTGTCCTGAGTGCCTGCCAAACAGCAGTTGGAGATAAACGGGCTGCCCTAGGACTGGCTGGGATGGCGGTGCGGGCTGGAGCGCGCAGTACGCTAGCATCAGTCTGGAATATAAACGATGCAGCGACGGCCTCCTTCATGCTTCAGTTTTACCAAAACTTAGCTAATAGCAAGCTCACTAAAGCAGAAGCAGTTCGTCAGGCACAATTATCTCTGTTGCAAGGTCGGCGCTATAGTCATCCTTATTTTTGGGCCCCATTTGTTTTGGTAGGTAACTGGTTGTAACCTCAGGGCAATGGTATTATTTTAAGTTTGAGTAATTGCTCTAAAAAAGATTATTCCAAGAATCAAATTCGATGCTGCACTTACTAGCATCAATGGAACTAAAAATACACTGGCTGAGTACAGACTAATGGCAATTGATTTTATAAGTAAAGTGTAGTGTAGTTATTGTTTTTTTTAATGGCTAATAGCTAGTAAGATAGAAGACTTCTAGCTATTAGCTATTAGCTACCTAGATTTGGCTTTTCTGAGTTGCTGCCTAGACACTCATCTCTAGCATGCGCCGGATGGGTTGCAGCGCTGCTAATCGTATATCTTCTGGCAAAGTGATTTCTGGAGCGCGATTTTTCATTGCTAAATATAGCTTTTCCAAAGTATTCAACCGCATGTGGGGACACTCATTACAGGCACAGCTATTCTTTGGTGGTGCGGCGATGAAGCGTTTGTTGGGAGCCTGCTTTTGCATTTGGTGAATGATTCCTGGCTCTGTAGCGACGATAAAGGTTGAACTGGCACTAGCTTGAGAGTACTTTAGCAGAGCTGAGGTAGAGCCGATGTAGTGAGCGTGATTTAGCACTGATGGTTCGCATTCAGGATGAGCAATCACCTCAGCTTCAGGGTGAGCAATTTGCATCTGCACAATCTTCTTTTCAGAGAAGGTTTCATGGACAATACAGCTTCCCTGCCACAGCACTAAGTCTCGCCCTGTTTGTTGCATAACATACCGTCCCAAATTCCGATCAGGGGCAAAAATAATTGGTTGGTTGAGGGGAATCTGGCTGACAATCCTGGCAGCGTTGGAGCTAGTGCAGATGATGTCGCTCATTGCCTTGATTTGGGCAGAGCAGTTGATATAAGAAATTACTAGATGTCCAGGGTGTGCAGCCTTAAATGCAGCAAAGGCATCTGGTAGGCAACTATCTGCCAAAGAGCAACCGGCATTTAAATCTGGTAAAAGTACTAGTTTATCTGGATTGATAATTTTGGCGGTTTCCGCCATAAAGTGAACACCAGCAAACACAATCACATCAGCCTTGGTGCTTGCTGCCTTACGGGAAAGTTCTAGAGAATCTCCTGTATAATCTGCTACATCTTGAATGTCAGAATCTTGGTAATAGTGGCCGAGAATAACGGCATTAAGCTGTTTTTTCAAGGATTGAATCGCCCCAAATAAGTCGTGGGGTAGTGCAACAGTCTGAGTAGGGTTTCGTTGAGGAAGTATATTTGTGAACACGAGTTTTAATTAGTCCGGAGTATCAAGTCGCTTGTTGTAATCATTGATTATAGTTGTTTTTACCAAAAAGTGCTTTCATGTAACTGGGGATAGGCAAGATGGCTATGTCACAAGACAAAACTGAAGCTGTCAAAATCGGCCAAGCTTTTCTATTCTGGTAAGGGATAGGCGAGGGAGCAGGGCATGACAAGTCATCACGATAAACCCATTAAGATTGCTGTTATTGGAGATGTTCACGACGCTTGGGAAGCTGACGATGGTGCTGCCCTTCAGCACCTGGGTGTTGACTTGGCACTGTTTGTAGGGGATTTTGGCAATGAGTCGGTGGAGGTGGTGAGGGCGATCGCTGCTCTCGACCTTCCTAAAGCGGTGATATTGGGAAACCACGATGCCTGGTATAGCGCTTCGGCGTGGGGCAAAATCAGGTGTCCCTACGATCGCAACAAAGAAGACCGAGTGCAGCAACAGATAGACTTACTAGGGGCATCCCATGTCGGCTATGGTAAGCTGGACTTTCCCTCACTCAATTTGACTGTAGTGGGGAGTCGTCCCTTCAGCTGGGGTGGTCAGGAGTGGAAAAATCAGGAATTCTATCAAGAGCGGTATGGAGTGACGAGTTTTGAGGAATCTACCTGTCAGATTGTGGAAGCGGCAAGTCGTGCTGCTCATGAAACTATTATCTTTATGGGTCATAGTGGACCTGTAGGTTTGGGCGACTTGCCTGTTGCTCCTTGCGGCAAAGACTGGCATCCTATTGGCGGAGACTATGGAGATCCGGATTTTGCGGAGGCGATCGCCCAGACTCGGGAGCAGGGTAAATCCATTCCCCTGGTAGCTTTTGGTCACATGCACCATCAACTGCGTCACAGCGACCAGCCACGCATTCCAGTAGTCAGCTCACAGGGCACAGTATACTTGAATGCTGCGAGTGTGCCTCGGATTATTCAAACAGAGGCTAACCGACAGCGCAATTTTTCCCTTGTCTCTCTACAAGGCAATGTCGTCTCTCAAGTTTCCCTGCTTTGGCTCCAGGGTAAAGACTTCGCGATCGCATCTGAGCAGATCCTTTACCGACGACCTGAGTCGGTGGTGCAGCCTGTTTACAGTTAGTAGCTACAAAGTTACCCAAGCAATTGGTATGATAGGGTGTACACCTGGAGAGGTGGCAGAGTGGTCGATTGCGCTCGACTTGAAATCGAGTGAACCGAAAGGTTCCGGGAGTTCGAATCTCCCCCTCTCCGTCTTCTGAAACTTTAATCTGCAAAATCTAGAGAATTTGACGTTTGGCTATCATGGCGGCAACGCTTTGCTTAGTCTGATTTTTGTGCTTTTTCCTCATTATTATCTGCATTTTGTATTTCTATAATTAAATTATTTATCTTACCAAAGTTGTCACGCACTGATAATTTATAAATTTCAGAATTTAAAAGTGTCTCAAGTTTTTGTTTTTTCTGATTGACTTTACTAACAATTTCTCTGGAAATGTTTTCTATAACTTGCATTGGCTGTTTACAGAAGGAGAACACTAATTAACATTATAATTTAAGATACTTGAGCATATAGCCATTTTATACCGCAGCAATAAGTCCGATAGAAACTTCTATGTACAAAGACGAAGCACAACAACAATTGCAGAACCTTGATGAGCACATTGAAGCACGGGCACAAGCGATTCGTGCTGCCCGGAATTGGTGGCCCTGTCGGCGCGGTTGTGACCAGTGCTGTCGGCAGCTTGCTCTTCCTCCCGAACTCAGTTCTTCTGAATGGGTTCGCGTTGACGAAGCTGTTGCTGCACTCCCTGAGCGCGTGCGAGATCAGATCGAGCAGAAGATTGATGCACTGTTGATGCAGATTGCTGCAAAAACGGTAAGTTCCCAGGTTATTTGCCCTTACCTCGACGAACAGGAGAGAGTCTGTAGTATCTACTACTCGCGCCCGATCGCCTGTCGTACATACGGCTTCTTCGTCACTCGCACTCAGGAGCAATACTGCCAGCTAGTCGAGACTGAAGTGGCATTACATAGAGATAGTACTATTGTGTGGGGCAATGCTGAGGTGATTCACAATGAGGTTGAGCGGATCGGTGGAGTATCGGTTCCCTTCCATGTGCATTACTGCTCTCGAACTTGGAATAAAAATGAAGATTTCGGTAACTGGTAATTGGTGTTCAAGAACAAGAATCAAGCACTAACAGAAGTTCACCCTGTTACAGATCGTTGCTTATAGTAAGAATTATAATCTATGAGTTATTTGAATTTTTAGGATTGAATAGCCTTTCCTGTAAAGACTCCAGTTTCAAACAAAGTGAAATTTTATTGATAAAACATTAAATAACTTTCAAGCTATATATTTATACAATGTTGATTTTTGAATGACTATGACTAGCCAATTTTCTCTGCCTTTGGTATTCAAATATAGCATTTAGGCATTTGTCATACAACCAATGCAGCCATTTATAATTTTGATGATACATTCGAGCCTTCATCAAGCGAACAACAGGGTTTTGAAGGTTGAAGCTCCTCAAGACTCCTTAATAAGGGGTATAAATTTTGAATCATAGTGATTGCTAACTTCGGAAAATCCCCTCTTGTCGATTCGGTTTCCCTCACTGACTCAATCGCACTGCTTGGACATTATATAAATGTGGGAACTGAAAGCTAAATCCCCTTGAATAGAGTTAACCCACGCGGTTAGTCACTACAAATTGGAGGAATTAACTATGGCACTAATTCGTTGGCAACCCTTTCAAGAATTTGAAACCCTGCGTCGTCAAATGAATCAGATCTTTGATGAAGTTGCTGGAGAGAATCGCCAATCAGCGTTGAGCTGGCAACCGGCAATTGAACTGCAAGACACTGAAGATAATCTGGTAGTGCGGGCTGAAATTCCTGGAGTTGAAGGTAAAGACATTGATATTCAGGTCACTCGTGAAGCCGTTGCTATTAGTGGAGAGCATCGTTTCGAGAAAAAAACTGAAGAGAAAGGTTTCTTCCGCTCTGAATTCCGCTACGGTAGTTTCCAAAGGGTAATTCCTCTACCTGTGCCAATTCAGAATGATCAGGCAAAAGCTGAGTTCAAGAATGGCATTCTGGTACTGACACTCCCTAAGGTGACTGAAGCACGACGCACAGTTGTCAAACTCAACCTGAGTGATAACACTAGCGCTGCTCCAGAATTGAACAGTCAGCATGCTGTCACTCAATAAATTGCTTTTCTGCCAACTTAAAAACTCTTAGAGCATTCAGATTTTCCCAGTAGAGATTACAACTGCTTAAGTTAATCATTCAAACGCTGAATTGTCTACATCTGACATTCAGCGTTTTTTTTACACAGAAGTGCAAGAGAATATGGCAGCTATAACACTTCCTTAAATTCTAGAAAACACCCATGCTAAAATTCGGTTTGCCTCACTGACGTATACAACTAGCTTTGCCATTATAGAAATGTGGGAAGTGAAATACAAATTCCTGAAACCAATTTCTAGCCGATCATTTAGTCACTGCAAATAGAAGGTATTCACTTATGGCACTAATTCACTGGCAACCTTTCCAAGATCTTGAAACCATGCGTCGTCAAATGAATCAAGTTTTTTATGAATTTGCTGGAGAAAACCGCCAGTCTGCGTTGACATGGAAACCTGCAATTGAACTACAAGATACTGAAAATAATCTGGTAGTACGGGTAGAAATTCCTGGTGTAGACGGTAAGGATATTGATGTTCATGTGACTCGCGAAGCTGTTGCTCTTAGCGGTGAACATCGCTTTGACAAGAAAACAGCAGAAACAGGTTTCTTCCGCTCCGAGTTCCGCTACGGTAGTTTCCGAAGGATAATTCCTCTACCTGTGCCAATTCAGCACGAACAAGTGAAAGCTGAGTTCAACAACGGTATCCTGACGCTGACACTACCCAAAGTGACGGAAGCACAACGCACAGTTGTTAAACTTAACTTAGGTAATAGCACCAGCACTGCTTCAGAATTGGACAGCCAGTCTGCTGGTGAGCTTCAGCACGCTGCCAACAACTAAATTGTTCGACAACGTTTAAAAATTATCATAGTCTTGAGAATTCTCTAGAAGAGACTATGGCTTTTTAAGCTGATGGCACCACCGCTGAATTGTCTGTGTTTGACATTCAGCGGTTATTTATTTGGCAGAACTATTACTTCTACCGCAATAGCTATAATGCATTACTTTTAACCCTTCCTTTACTTCCAGAAAATCCTACTTATAAAATTCGGTTTCCATCACTAGCCCAAACAAAATTATTTGACATTATAGGAATGTGGGAACTAAAAGATGAATTCCCCGAGACACAATTCAACCCCTACATTCATCTATTACAAATTTGAGGAATTGATTTATGGCATTAATTCGTTGGCAACCCTTCCAAGAATTGGAAACCCTGCGCCGTCAAATGGATCAATTGTTTGATGAAGTTGCAGGAGTTGAGCGCCATACTACAACGAGTTGGAAGCCCCCAGTTGAACTGCAAGATACTGAGGATAACTTAGTGCTGAAGGCAGAAATTCCGGGTGTAGATGGTAAGGATGTTGATGTTCACGTTACTCGCGAAGCAGTTGCCATCAGTGGTGAACATCGCTTCGAGAAGAAGACTGAAGAGAAAGGCTTCTTCCGCTCGGAGTTCCGCTATGG
The DNA here is from genome assembly GCA_964657555.1 of uncultured Microcoleus sp. GTDB lineage: Bacteria > Cyanobacteriota > Cyanobacteriia > Cyanobacteriales > FACHB-T130 > CAZZWA01. The sequence goes on along the minus strand of CAZZWA010000006.1, from coordinate 464 downwards.
TAAGTTCCAGCGGGTGATTCATTTGCCGATACCAATTCAGAATGATCGGGCCGAAGCTGAGTTCAAAAATGGTATCCTGACGCTGACGCTGCCTAAAGTAACAGAAGCGCGGCGCACAGTTGTCAAACTTAATTTGGGGGATAGCACCAGTGCTGCTCCCGAACTACCAAGCCAGCCAACTCCTGAAGCTCAGCAGCCTGCTGCCAAGTAAGCTGTTTTTCGACAACGTTTAAGAACGAGAGCTTTCCGAGTTTCCCTAGTAAGCTACTCTACATCTAGATTGCACAATTCGGGTAAGGCTGGTAATAAGTAGTGAGTAGTGGGGTAAGAAGTATACAGTTTAAAGCTTTTGAGTTATCTACTGCCTACTACCAGCCCCAACGACCGTGCAATTTAAGTGTGGAACAGCTTAGAGGCTGCGGCCTCTTAATATAACTACTTCACCGCTGAGTTGTCTCCTGATA
>CAZZWA010000005.1:38601-42794 GCA_964657555.1 uncultured Microcoleus sp. | reverse complement strand
ATACTTATCGCTCCTGGTATCAGTTGGGGGAGTGGTGACAGTTGTTGCCGCGATCGCTAGTCTAAAGCTTTTACCTCATTATTCGTCTAAACATTCTCTTCCTCCGGAACCCCTACCACCTACTGAAGTTTCTCCAAGTAAGGTCTCCAGTCCCGTACAGATTACTAAGGCTGATACCAAGTTGGAAAAAAGGATTAAGCGCAAGGCTGTTGCCAACACAGCTGCAAAAACGGGGTTAACCTTTGAAATCAAAAGCTTCTACAGTAATTCTATGGGTGAGACGCGGGAATACGGTCTCATCCTACCGCCAAAATACAGCCAGGATACTCATAAATCCTACCCTGTGGTGTTTCTGCTGCATGGAGGACATGGAGATGCCACGCGCTGGCAAACTTATGGCGAGGTCACCTCAGTCTTAGCAAAGCTCTACCAAACTGGCAAATTCCCACCAGCCATTGTGATTACTCCCGATGGGAATGATAAACGCGGATCGAGTAAGTATTGGGACCCCCAATATTTTGATGGGCCTAATGGTCGAGTTGCTACCCTGATTGGTTCTGAGTTAGTACAAGAGGTCAAGTCTCGCTACCGAGTTCTTAAACAGCCTCAATTCTGGGCTATGGGAGGGTTATCTTCGGGAGGTTGGGGTGCTCTTAACATCGGCTTGCGCTATTTGGATAACTTCAATGTTCTGTTTAGCCACAGTGGTTATTTCACAGATATCAGTGGGCCAGAAAATAGTCCAACCAAACTGGTGCAAAAACTTTCTCCTGAGCAGCGTCAAAAATTACGAGTTTATTTAGATGCAGGAATAGAAGATCAGAAATATTTGGATGCGACTAAAAGATTTAATCGAGAACTTGAGCTAATGAGTATTAGCCATGAGTTTTATGCATTCCCTGGAGGTCACGGGATCATCGGTGAGGACGCAGGTTGGCACTACTGGCGCAAACATTTATCAGATTCTTTGACTTATGTAGGAAATCAATGGAAATTTGCCCTAGAACGACATGAGTATGCCTCCTCAACAGACTCACCAAAAATAATTATCCAGGGCTAGAGCCATAATGAATCATCAGTCCTTCGTCATTAGTCACAGATGTTTTTACAGCGGTTTTCAGTTGGATTTCATCTGCGGCTCCGACGGGCACAATCAATTTTTTGGTAATCGGGAATACAGGGGACTACGCAAAATAATTTGACCAGTCCCCAGTCACCCGACGAGTTCTGGGGTAAAACAATACTACACTAAGATAAAAATTTCTGTATTACCAATGACTGATAAATTTAAAAAAGGCAAAATTACAGGGCTATTTCATTTGACCCATAACCCATCCAGAACTTAAGTTCTGGACTAATAGCTCAAGTCCGTTTCAACGGACTAAAAAGTGCGTGAATAGTTGGTTTCAACCGACTTTAGCTATGAGCCAGGGATTTGAGTCTCTAGCAGAATGAGCGGGAATGAAATAGCCCTATGCAAAACTATGAGAGCGCGATCGCTCCAATTAAAGCTAATAAAAAACCCCAGCTACGGAGGGTATTACTGGGGTTGCTTTAGGCTACTTTACTATTAGCTATTTTTGTTTAATTTACTAATTTATGCCTCAGAGCAACTACTGAAAATTCCTCTCTAATAGCAGTAGGCAATGTGCGTATTTCTACTTAGATAATCGCCACTCTGATTTTATCTAAATTGGCTTCAGTACTGGTGACAAGCATTTCTACTAAGTAAGTAGGTATAAATGAACGTCTGTTAAGAGCGCTAATAGATAATGGCAAATGGTGATCAGGCTATTAGCTATTAGCAGCCTCCATCTGTTAAGTTTATTTCCGTCAATCTACTTTTGCTACCAGCCATCGCGAAAAAGTGCAATTCACTCTTGCTGACAGCTGATCGCCTTTTGCCCAATCACACCCTAGCGGGAACATCGGGTTGTAGTTGAGAGAATAAAGCTTCCCAGCCACTAGGGCGATTGCCATTTTCTGCCTCTTTCACCTCAAAGGTGACATTGCATGCTTTTGGTTGTTCTAGAGCTTGCACGCAAAGTTCAGCGATATCTTCCCGACTGACTTTGCCTCGAATGTGATCGCCTTGCTCGAAAATCAATGCCTTGCCGCCTGGTTCCTCTGTCAGTGCACATGGTCTAACAATAGTGTAAGGCACTCCACTTTCCCGCACACTGTCCTCACCCCGCAACTTCCATGTCAGAATACCACCCAGTTGGTCATTCATTCTCACAGCTGGTGGTTCTTCCTCTAAGTTGATACCAGGACGACCAGGGCGAGTGACACCAGCTGAACTAATCATCACGAACTGAGGTAAAGTCGCACCTCCATAAGCTTTGATAGATTCCACTTGCAAGGCAAAACCACCAGGCGAAAACTTCGGGTTCAGTTCCCCGTCATACTCAAATTTACTGAGCATAAGTTGGAAGGAGTAAATGTGACTTGAGTCAATGGGAGCAGCGTCTTTCAATGTCTTGGCACGAAACACTGGCACTAAGTCAGCAAAAGGAACGCGAACATTCATCCAGGTGTTTGCCTCAGTATCAAAGGAATAGCCATAAGCAACGCCATCCCATTGAGTTGCTGGACGAATGAAAAATTTGTAGCGCGTCCCATCCCCTCTCAGGCGCAATTCCACACCCTCATAACCAGCTAAATTCAAAGGTGGGTCAAAGTTTTTCGTGCGCACAGAAGCAAAGCCGCCAGAGTTTTGCGTTGACACGTTGCCAGCAAACACAACGGTATTTTCCACCAGTTGGATACCACTCTGACTCACTCCACCCATCACCACATCATCCACAGCACCCCATCTATCTTTGATCTCAGCTGATGGGTTGGTAAAATCAAATATCAATTTTTCACCTGACTTCATCCCCCCTTGTCCCCCCTCACTAAGAGAGGGTTGTGGGGAATTGAAGTGATTGGCAGCAGCCTGCACCAAGTTCTTAATCCCCTGATAATCTACGATCTCTGGGTTATCTACAACTTCCGGCATGTAAAACTTGATGCCCTGATAATATTTAGCCCGATCTGGTGTGTCTCCCTCAACTGGCTGCACCCGTACCCCAGTACAGCAGATCGCAGCTCGCACATTGCTCATCAACGCGGGAGTCAAGGTTTCTGGTATTGTAATATCTCCCTGGAATAAATCCACCTGATCGCCCAGCATCTCTCGTGCTCTTTGAGGATCTCTAACAAGCGATCGCACTTGATATCCACGCTCGACAAGGCGTCGCACGACTCGCTTACCAACACCACCTGTTGCCCCTGCTACCAGTATGAATCCCACGCTTTTTCCTCCAGCTAATATATCTTTATTATCGTTATTACGACCTTGAATGAATCGCTGTATACAGCTCAGAAAAGGAATGACCTCGAAATAGGCAAGGGTTTTCATCAACCTGCCAAAATCCCATGAAGAGCGATTGTTTTGATTTGTCATTCTGTCTTCACCTTTTTTAAGTCCACTTCTTACTTTTTTAATAACAGATACGATTGAGCAATGGAACAAGAAACTCAAACAACAACCAAAGTAGAAGAGGCGAAGCCTGGGCTATCTCTACTCATCTTAGATTTGGATGGTACGGTGCGGGAACCTCTTTCAGACAACAAGTTTATCCAGCGTCCCAGCGATCAGCAAATTATCAAAGGTGCTGAGGGAGCGATCGCTTACTTTACGTCTACCGGCTGGAAGATTGTTGGGGTAACGAATCAAGCTGGTGTTGCCTGTGGGAAAAAGTCTCTACAAAGTTGTATTAAAGAACAGCTTTATACCCTACATTTACTACCTCAGATAGATGAGATTTATTTTTGTCCCGACTTTGAGGGAATAAAGTGTTTCTGTGTAACTCGCAGTGAGGCTCTTAACTACAGCAAGCATCGGCATGCTGGCAAGTTTCGCAAACCTAATCCAGGAATGCTAAATCTGGCTATAGAGATGCATAAGCCAGATACAGTGCTAATGATAGGCGATCGCCCTGAAGATAGGGAAGCAGCAAAAGCCGCAGGTATAAAATTTCAGCAAGCGGAAAGCTGGCGGCAAACCTATGGCGATACTGACTTTTGAAATCCTGCTTTTGGACTGATGAGATCGCCTAATAAAGGATACTTTAATCGTCGTCTTCTTCCCTTTGCCATTGGTTTAAAACTTCAAAGGGATTAAACCCTCGATATTTGAGGTAATTCAA
>CAZZWA010000005.1:31799-38501 GCA_964657555.1 uncultured Microcoleus sp. | reverse complement strand
GCAAAAGCCTTGCCAACACCAAGCAGGCTCTTCGTCAGTTCACCTCCCTCAACAACCAGTTCATGCAACGCCTCCTCAATGTGACGATCCTCTATAACAATTTCATCACCTTCATCTGTTGCAAACAGAGCAGCTTTGCGCATCAGTTCCCGAATGAAAGCCGCACTCACCCCTTCGGTTCGTTGAATGAAGTGCTCCGTATTTTTTAGACGCACTGACAAGCCTTGACTGTACAATTCCAACAGTCGCCGCCGACAGTTAAAATCTGGCAAAGGAATTTCTACTGCTTGGTCAACGCGTCCAGGACGCGAGGCTAGTGCTGGTTCGAGAATTTCTGGTCGGTTGGTGGTCAACAGAAAGAGAATGTCAGCATCATCAGCCAACCCATCCATCTGATTGAGTAGTTCAAATAGCAAAGCGTTGCATCCTTTAGTCTGGCGCGTTCTTTCTTCCGCGATCAAGTCCACATCTTCCAAGATCAGGGTTGCTGGTTGCAATATCCGCGCCATCGCACAGGATTGTTCAATTAAACCTACACCCTGTCCTGTCAACAAAATCACTGTTCGCTCAGGCATCTGACTAGCAAGATACATTGCTGTCAGTGTTTTGCCTGTTCCTGGAGGGCCATATAGAAGCATCCCCCGCTTGAGATGCCGTCCCGCAGCCTTGAGTTTTTCACTCACTTGAGAGAAGCCTACAGTCTGGCGCTCGATCCGAGCTAGCAACCCCTCTGGTAAGATGATGTCAGAAGGCGAAATCTGTGGTATTCTGTGGAAGTTTACTTCAATGCCTCTGCGTTCATTTTCTCCAAGGGAAACTACATGACCCCGGTAAACGTTGCGCTTCCGCATTGATGTGCGAAGTTGCGCTAAGAACGTTTCTGCATCATGGCGCTCTAGCGCCATAACTTCGACAGAAAGTTTTTGAGGAAAGCCCATCTCACTTGGCCCTCGCACTAAAACTGCCAGTCTTTCATGCTCCTTACAAATTAGATACAGACCAGACTGTACGCAGGCAAGAACACTGTCTTCCTCTAGAGAAATATTTACATATTGCACAGGGCCTGGACTGGGGTGGCCTCCACCTATTAGTCCTCCACTTATTGGTGCCACTAATTGTGACAAGGTGATCCCCATATATTCATGGGTGGCAATCGCCCCTAGCAATTCAAATGAATGTCCTAACTCAGACAAGTAGGCATCCATTGCTATTTGGAGGTTGGGGTGTTCTGATTTATCGAACTGTTGGTTGACAATTGGCAGCATTGTCGGGTCTGCCTCAAAATGGGAGCGCAGATGGCGCAAAAAAGCTGGTTCCTCAGTTGGTGCCAGGGAAGCTACCTGTTCCAGAAATCCTTTAAATGAGGCACCAAAATCTTTGACTGATAGGGACTGCTCTTCGGACATAATTTTAACTCCTATTCCAGTAACATCTAGCTGATTGTATTAGCCTGCTCAGTTGCACAACGGTAGATGCTATCAAAGGCGATCGCGACCCTGGAAAAAGCTGGTTTGACAGATAGTAAAGAGTTAAGCTTAGCGTGCGCTCCCATCACATCGCAAGTACTACCATCAAATCTAGACTGGTTGATTTAACAATGATGTCTGAAGTTATCGTGAAAAACTGTGCTGCAATGCGGGCTATGCTTGTGAGTGTTCCTTTTCTTCACAACTACCAATCTCTGTGCAGCAAGCTCTAGTCTTGCCATAAACTTCCTGAGGTTTAATTACATGTCTGAAGTCTCAAAATTTTTAGAATCAGTTTCTCACTTAAATGACTCTTTGAGAGATCAAATTACTACAACAACTAAACTTGAAGAAATTGTAAATATGGCTAACCAACTTGGATATAGCTTCACATCCAAAGAACTATGTGCTGAAATTCAGCGATTGACAAATGAAAGAAGAGGCGAGATAGATTTTATCGAAAATATAAATTTGCCAATGCATTTATCTGAAGGAGTGGCAGGTCTAGATGCTTTATCAAGCGAAATCTTAGCTTTGTGCGACCAACATCCTGCCCAATATCCACCAGCAATTTAATATTACCATTTCAGTTCAAAGAGGCTCCAATGTTAGGACAGGGGGAGTGATTTGTAGCAGATATTTAGCAAAATGGGATAAATCTGTATAACTTGCAAGTGATGTCTGTCATCCATAAACACAGATTAAGCGTCTTACGACCATCAAATCCCTGAAGTAATTTAATTTCCGTCCATCTACTTAAGAGTCTATCTCAACCCCAAGGGCTACAAGGCGGTGTTAGGATATTTTGCTGGTGGCAGATGTCAGTTTAAAGTTGTTCTTTGCAAGCTATGCTCCAATATCAACCTCCTGGGTTTGGGCAACAGATCGTAGAAACTTCGTTGGGTTCAGTAGTCTACTATACGCAAGTGGCTGCACCGTGGTTGGTAAAAGCTACTGAGAGTGAAGATTTACCCTCGTTAATTTTCCTCCATTGCTTTGGTGGTGGGTCTTCGGCTTACGAGTGGTCAAAGGTATACCCAGCTTTTGCTACTACTCACCGAGCGATCGCCCCAGATTTAATTGGCTGGGGGCAGTCTACTCACCCAGTGCGAGATTACCACGTTGCTGACTATCTAACAACGCTGGCAGAGTTTATCCAACAGGTTTCTCAATCTCCAGTGTCGGTGGTGGCGTCTTCGCTAACAGCTGCCATAACAATCCGTCTTGCAACTCAAAAGCCGGAGTTATTCCAAGCACTGTATCTGGTATGTCCATCTGGGTTTGCTGACTTTGGGCAAGATGCTGGACGTAGACTGCCGCTTCAGATAATTGGAACACCACTGTTAGACCGTCTGATTTATACTCTGGGGGCGACAAACGAAGTGGCAGTGAGAAATTTTCTGAAGCAGTTTCTCTTTGCCAAGCCAGAGCGAGTGTCTGAAGAGATAGTAGCAGCTTATCTTGAATCAGCTCAACAGCCCAATGCAGAGTATGCAGCATTGGCCTTTTTACGAGGCGACCTTTACTTTGACTTAGCTCGCTATATCGAACAACTGACAGTGCCTACTTTCATATTCTGGGGCGAGGAAGCACAATTTACCAGTGTCAATTTGGGACGGCGGTTAGCTGGACTAAATCCGAAAGCAGTTCGGGCGTTTCAGCCACTACCAGAGGCTGGGATACTGCCTCATCTGGAGCAGCCAGAGGTGGTCATTGGGCTGTTGCAGCGCTACATTTGGGGAAACAAAGAGTCCTAACTAAGCTGGCCAGACACCATTATTGCTAACTTCTAAAGGCAGAAAGATTGTCAGTACTTGACCTTTTTGAGGACGCTGACGCACAATAAGTTTCGCACCCAATGCCTGGAAGAGATTTTTGGTCACATTGAGGTTGAGACTGAGGTTCCCTGTTTCTGGCTGGAACATTAACATCTGGCCAATAGACTTCACCCCTTTCTCTATCCCTGCATGGCAGGAAAAATGTCCGCCATCTGCTTTTTCAGGATCGGATTGAGACAGGAGTTGCAATTTTAGCTGGTTTCCAGCCGGTGTGACTTCTACCTGAATATGGCCTCCCGCAGGCAGGCTACGGGCGAAGTTCTCTATCAACCCAGTCAGTACCTGATCTAGCATCGCCGGATTGCTCACTACAGCTGGCAACTTCTTGGGCAAGATCGCTTCCAGGGTCAAGTTGCGGCGACTCGCTTGCTTTTGCCAACGAGGAATGCTTTGTTGCAGCAGATGATCGACAGATGTGGCAGTAAGGTTGCCCTGCCAATGCTTGACCTCTGAGGTTTCCACTTCTACAGCACGGAAAATCAGCTCCATGCGGTCAATTTGCTCGGTACACTCATGATCGATAATTTCCAGACGCTTAATAACGTCTGGTGCTAGATCCCGACGCTTTAGCAGGAGTCGCGTTAGGGTGCGAATGGTTGTCAATGGAGTCCTGACTTCATGAGCAAAAGCTTGCAGTAGTTCTACGTCATCTGATTTGGAATTTTTGCTCACCCCGTTACTCTCAATACCTGGTACTGCCAGATCCTGCACAATCTCTTGCGAAGCCGCTATACTTTTGAGATCGCGTAGTGAATGCCGTGGCGATCGCACAGGCGCTTCACCGCAGGGAGCTACTGCGCTTGAACTTACAGTTCCTCTTACAACAGAGGAAGATTGGGAAGAGTTTTTATTTAAGGGCGATGAAGCAGGTATAGATTTTGGTCTAAGTTCTGCTATTTTTTCAATCTCCGATTCTGTTACTCTCTCACTCTCCCACTCTCCCAGTGGCATGTGTTTCAGCATCTGACGGCTAAACTCCATGACAGTACGGTAATCGGGCGTTGTGGGAGGAAACTGCTTGGCCAAGGTGTCCAGATGCCTCAGATGGAAATGGGGGTAACTTAGCAATAGGCGCGATCGCAAGCTGGCCAAAGCCGCCTCGACGACTTCCGGGTCAAAGGAAAATAGAAAAGCGGGAGCGCCTGTCAAGTCTTCTCCTAGTACCATTACCAAACTAAAGCTAGGAGTTAAAACGACACAAAATTGCTCAGATGCTAGGGGATCGGCTGGTAGCAGTGGCAACTGGGAGGCATACTGAGAAGCTTGTTCTGCTTGCCCAGATGTGACAGGCGGCAGCTGAAACGGCATCAAAGCCAGGGGGTTGAACTTTTCTACCGCAAAGATCCTTGTTTGGAAGCTGGCTGTGAGAGCTGGGTGACTCAAAACTGGGGAGGGGCCAGCTAAAACCAACCCCAAAACCTCTGACGCTTTTGCGTATGCCCCTTGGGTGGCTTGCTCATGCTCAGAGGCATCAACAGCTTGCAGTAGTAGTTGTTCGAGAGCGGCGATCGCTCCACACCATTCCCTCTCAGCTCGCACGCGCTCTTGGGCCGTCCGACTGTTAGCACGTCCTCTGCTATGATTTGACCTGACTATCGTGTGTCCTGCGGTTCGCGCAACACCATCCACCCCAGTTTGTTCACTTTGGGCTAAAATTTCACTTATAGTTGGTAATAACCACTTTTGCACCACTATTCCCCCTTCAGCAGCAAGCAACTGATAGTTCATAGTTGAACTGCTTCTGTTTATGAGCGTACCGATACTGGTCATCTCTCAGTAGTCGTAGAACCGAACTAATGAGTCGCAATTTCCGCGCTCCGGCACAAAAACATTTTTCATCCATCCGTTGATAGATCTAAACCTACACCTCCAGGGTGATGAAAGCTACAAATAAAAAGGTGAGAACAATAGAGTAACTGGGATCGCACAAAATTTTGTATTCTAGCTCACTGATTTATCTGCTCATTGGAGGTAGAAGATGGCTTTAGGTAAAAACAAACGTGCTGTCGGGTTATTTGCGAGCCGTCACGATGCCGAACAGGCGCTCCAAGAGCTGAAAAATTCCGGTTTTTCGATGGACAAAGTTTCCGTCATTGCACGGAATGCAGACAAAGATGATCAAATAGCTGGTGCTGATGTAAGAAAGGACGTTGGCAATCAAGCTGATGAAGGCGCTAAAGCTGGTGCTGTTGCTGGTGGTACTTTAGGCGGTTTTACAGGCTTGTTAGTAGGTCTAGGCACATTGGCAATTCCTGGAATTGGCCCAATTATGCTGGCAGGAGCTACAGCAACCGCCTTAGCCACGACCCTCTCTGGCGCTGCTATTGGAGCTGCTGCTGGCAGCCTGCTTGGGGCGTTGATTGGTTTGGGAATTCCGGAAGAGCGAGCCAGAGTCTATAACGAGCGAGTGTCTCACGGGGATTACCTGGTGATAGTGGATGGCACAGATGAAGAAATTTCTAGGGCAGAAGCTATTCTCAAGCGTCGAGGAATTCAGGAGTTTGGCGTTTATGATGCAGCCGATGTTACTAATGCGCGCAGCGATGACAGTGGAGTTGGACGCTACACCACAATAGAGGCTGCTGCCGCTAGTGCTCACTCCACTGCTGCTACCCTCCCACCTCAGGCAAGCGCACCTTTGGGCAGGCACAAGCGTGCTATTGGTGTCTTTCCCCACAGACGCGATGCCGAAGCAGCGCTGACCGAACTGAGAGACTCTGGCTTTCCGATGGACAGGGTTTCTGTAATTGCTAAACATGCAGACGGCGAAGCTCCGCTAGCCGGTGCTGATGTCAGCGACAGGGTAGGTACTAAAGCTGGCAATAAGGCTGACGAAGGTGCTAAAGCTGGTGCGGTAGGAGGTGGTGCCCTTGGCGGTCTAACAGGTTTGTTAGTCGGCCTTGGTACTGTAGCGATTCCTGGAGTCGGACCTGTCTTACTAGGCGGCGCAGCAGCTACAGCTTTGGCAACAACTCTAGCTGGTGGTGCTATTGGTGCAGCAGCCGGTGGCTTGGGCGGTGCGTTGGTTGGCTTAGGTATTCCTGAAGAGCGAGCCAAAGTTTACAATGACCGAGTTGCTCGTGGAGATTATCTGGTAATCGTAGATGGCAGGGATGAGGAAATTGCTAGAGCCGAAGCAATTCTCAACAACCGAGGAATTCAAGATTTTGGCATCTATGATACGGACGGGGTTGATACCGCTCGCACCGATTCCAACTATGTTGCTCCTAAAACTACATTAGGCGTGGATACCACTCGCACCCAAGAACAAGTTATTAGCACTCACCCTGAAGTCGTCATCATTGACCGTAGGGATCAAACTCCATAAGCTGATTGCGTCCGAGCCGCAGATTTTTGTTAGCACGGTTAGTAGTTAGTTTTAAACCGCTCACTCCTGC
>CAZZWA010000005.1:21643-31699 GCA_964657555.1 uncultured Microcoleus sp. | reverse complement strand
ACATCTATCTTATACTAATTTAATTATTCTTCCTCAATCCTTTCTCGCACTCCCTGTACAATGCGAGACAATTGGCTCTTTTCGTCTACGCTGATGCGTGTAGGAGCACCACTGATAATTCGCTCGTAATTGCTGAAAGAATCTCGAATCTCGGCCCCTTCATCAGTGATAGTGTACTCACGAATACCCTTATCATGCCAAGAACCTCGCATTTTGAAAACGTTAATTGCACGAGACATTTGACCGCGAATTTCTACATACTGTAACATCAAAATGGTATCAGTAATAGTGGAAATGTGGGAATCCGTAATTGAATGGGAACCCATAAATTGATCTGTAGTGTTGGTAAAGAAACCAGTGATTTCCTCTTGCTTGGCGTAGCCCGTTACCCCAATAACAAACTGTCGGAAAGCGTTGTTACTGACACCTCTTGCCAATGCAGAAAGTGAGTCAATCGCGATGCGGGACGGTTTAAACTCGGCAATTTCCGACTTAATGATTTGTAAGTGATCTTCTAACCCAGCTGATTCAGGATACGTACAAATAATTTTCAGCAAACTTTTGTCTTCTAGTTCCTCAAAATCAATGCCCCAAGAGTAGGCATTGCGAGAAAGTTGAGCGCGGGATTCTTCATAGGCAAAGAGGATGGCGCGATCGCCCTTACTGCAAGCATCTTGTAAAAACTTGCTCACTAACAGTGTTTTGCCAGTACCAGTGGCACCTGTAGCAAGAATGATAGAATCTTTGAAGAAACCACCGCCACACATCTCGTCCAGGGTTTTGATTCCAGATGACACCCGGACGTTGGAAGACCGCTGAGTGAGTCGCATTGCGCCTAATGGGAAAATGTTAATTCCTTCACCAGTGATGGTAAAAGGATACTCCCCTTTCATATGAGTTGTGCCGCGTAGCTTGAGAATTTCTATTGTGCGACGGCGGCGTTCTCCTTCCAACGCATTGCGGACAATGACGACATTATCAGAGACAAACTCTTCCACACCGAACCGCGCCACTGGGCCGTACTCTTCCACCCGTTCTGTCGTCATTACGGTAGTCACGCCAATCTGCTTGAGGCGGGCTACGAGGCGAAAAATCTCCCTTCGCACTACTGAGGCAGCGTCATACTGCTGAAATATAGCAGTGACCGAGTCTATAGAAACGCGCTTGGCCTTATATTTGCGAATGGCATACTGAATGCGCTCGATCAGGGCAGATAGATCAAAGTTGCCTACTACTTCCTGTCCTTCAGGATCGGGAGAGGCATCAAGAATAAATAGCTTGCCTTCAGTAACTAACTTTTGTAAATCCCAGCCAAAACTGGAGGCATTTTTGATAATATCTGCTGGTGACTCCTCAAATGTGACAAACACACCAGCTTCATCAAAATGGCTGATCCCATTGTAGACAAACTGAACCGCCAGCAAGGTCTTACCAGTTCCTGCGGTGCCACTAACTAAAGTGCTTCTCCCAAGCGGTAAGCCTCCATGACTGATATCGTCAAACCCTTCAATCATTGTCCTGATTTTTTTGACGACTGGCGGTGCCAATTGATCTTGCTGTTGCTTAGTTGAATTAATTTGATCCATTGGTAGAGAAGGAAAAGTTGGGTTTTTAATCTCATCCATAGACTATAGACCAGTCTAATCTCCTAAAACGAAATAAATAGTCTATAAATCTGATTCTTGTTCGCTCAGTTCTTCGTAAAGAAGATCTAATCCAATTAATACCTTCTCCCGATCTGAGAGATCTCCAATGATTTTCCGGACTGGAGGTGGTAAGACTTTAGATAAAGTCGGCGTGGCTAATATCTTATCTTCCTCAGCCAATTGCGGATTTTTGAGGACATCAATGACTTTGAGAGCATAGACTCCTTGGAATTCTTCCTCAAGGATATTCTTGAGCGTTTTCAATGCTCGGACTGAGTTAGGAGTGTTTCCTGCAACATAAAGTTTGAGAACATAGATTTTTTTCATAAGCGCACATAGATTAGGCATAATGGGCTAGTTTGGCTTATAGCTCTCTAGGAATAGAGCGACGATACATCTCACACAAATGAGCAATTATATCTATTAAGGTTAAGCGGTAGTCAAGCAGTACTTCCTCGCTACGTCCTTCCAATTTTAGAGATTTGGCAAATTGCTCCATTAACTCCATGTGAATTTCCACAATTTGAGATACAGAAACATCTGCCAAAAAGGTCATATTTACAAAACTGTCAATTTTTTGATTCAGTTGCTCGTCTTTTGTAAAGTAACTAAGGATAATTTGACGATACTCTGAGTTTAAATCTTCTAAAAACTTTTGCTTCTCGGCTCTGGATAGATTACGTAAAAAGTACCGGGGATTTCTCTTATAATACACACCTAGGTATCCGAGTCGCTCCTTGAGTTTTTCCGCCAGCCGACGTTGCTGTAGCATTAAGAAATTCTGAGCATTTAGGGCTGTGGTGGGATCGATGGTTGTAAGCTGAGCTGGTAAACGATAATTAGGAGTAAGCTCTATAAATTGAGTGATCGCCTGTTCTATAAAACGCTCAATCTGGTCAATCTGAGTGGCGGGTACAAGAACTTCACCAGCATGGTAAATGTATGTTGCTAAGGCTTCAGTAGGATCACTTACAGTAGTAGCGCTAGTAGTAACTGCTGAATCTAGAGAGTCATCCGTTGCTACTGTCGATGGCTGCTCTGTTGGCTCTTGTGTATCTTGCTCCTTTGCCGTTGCCAAAATCACAGCGGGGAGCAAAGTTCCTTGTTCATACAATCGGTTGGCAATGGGCAGCAACGAACGAGTATCCTGTAAAATCAAGCAGTCAAGCTGAGCTTTGTGCCGTTCGATGAATTCAAAAAATTCATGTTTAGTGCCAACTAGGGTTAAACGATAACGACCACTACTCGAAAACTGCTTCAGGAACTGAGCCAGTGACTCAGAACGCACGAAGCTACAGATAGACAGTTCGGGATGCAAAACGCTAGGCTGTGAATCAATCAACTTTCAGGCGTTGGATACAACATGAGTCCGAAGAGGCATTTAAAATGAAAATCCTCAAGAAAAATTTAACATAAATTTAACTATGAATAATATTGTAATTAATTGTAAGTGATTGGCTATTAGTCTCACCTCTGACGAGCAATAATTAAGCAGTACCTTCCCAGTCGGGTAGTGATGAGTCGGAGGTTGAGTGATCAAGGAGAGTATTTAGCAGCCTCAAAACTCAAACCTTTTGCCAAGAGCCAGGTTTCTCATGTCCATGCCAACTCCCAGTCTCAAAGAATTTATGGTGCCCGTTCCCGTTTGTAAACAGACAACGGGTTTGGAGGCAGTGCTAGAGATTTTTAACGACGGACTGTGCGATCGCCTGGTAGTGGTGGATGAGAAGCAGTCACCGCTAGGGGTAGTGAGCCTCCGCTCTCTTGTCCCGCATTTCATGGGCAAGATGAGTAAAAATCCAATTGATGCTTCATCTTTCATTCTTGAGCATTTTATTGAACCCATAGCTACCCTGCCTGCTCATTTTACTCCCAGCCAGTTTTGGCCACACCTGCAAGCGATGCAAACAACTTCCGGATTTGATCGGCACTGGGGCTTAGTCGATTCATCTGGATTTGTGGGACTGCTGGATTCCTGGCAGCTGTTAAAATACCTAGCATCAAGTACAGAGAAAGCAACACTTACTAAAACAGATAACACACTTCCTGCCTGTTCCATGAGGCGAGATGCCTGTTCGACAGGAACAACGGAGAAAGCTGCCAGTGAAAAGAGGCTCTTCATCACTGCTCTCAAGCCCCTAATGCAACTCCTAGAGGTGATACCTTTACCCCTGAGGTTACAAACTGCTGCGGGGAAAGTTATTAGCCAAAATCTGAATTGGCGGCAACAAATTGGGGAGGAGTTACTAGAACAGAAGATGCCAGATGGCTCCTCTTGGAAAGAGCCTCTGGGAAAGCTATCTCGTAGCTTCTATCCTGCCCTACGAGAACCCCTACCCTATACTCGCTCCTCTGCCAGAGGAAGTATGCATTACGAAGCAACGGCGTTGTTCTTGAATGGGCCTCAGCGCTACACAAAACCGTTGGCGGTACGCGTAGGGGAACCTGGGAGTGGAGGAGTAGGTGAGAGCGTAGAGTCACATTCTCTTCACCGATCCTGTCCTCCTACCCCCTTGCCCTGTCGCACTCCCGCCCTTGTGCACGATTCTTCCCTGTCGCCTGTGACGAGAGCTAGCTCACCATCTTTAAAACCACTGACTGTTGAAAGCTCAGCCTCAGGCAACGCACAAACATACTCGCTGGCATCAGGAAAACTGAAAAATGGCCAAGAGCGTGTCTTTTCGCTCCTCAAAATTTCACTGACTAACTTAGGATTGTCAGTCTCAGATTTTGGATCGGGGAGTGAGTTAGGAGAAGATGGCATCTTCCCCCAACCTCGCCTGGATAGCGATGAAAATCTAGAATCTGACGAGACTAGCGAGCAGCTTAATGTTCCAAACTCCTCTAATGGCTCTACAAGCATTAGCACAGAGACTCTAGAGATACTAGCGGCAAGAAGTGCAACTAGCGCTATCCAAAGTTCAAACTTGATGCTGGTGCTGGCTCAGGACGTCACAGAGCAGCAGCAGGTTGCCAAAGAACTGGTGGCGAAAAATGCAGATTTAATTCAACTCAATCGGTTCAAAGACGAGTTCCTTGCCTGTATCAGCCACGAACTTAAGACACCCCTCACTGCTGTTCTCGGTTTGTCTGGCCTCCTGAAGGATCAGTTAGTAGGCAAGCTGAATGAGCGGCAGGCTCATTATGCCCAACTGATCCATCAGAGTGGACGCACTCTGATGGCAGTGGTTAATGATATTTTAGATTTGACCCGCATGGAGACTGGCTGTCTAGAATTGACTCCAGAGCCAGTGAATATTAAGAGCATTTGCGATCGCGCCTATTTGCAAGCGCAACAACAAAAGTCGCTGAAAGGACCTGCGGGTGAATCCCAGGGAGAAACTCCCTTTACATTGCATATCGAAGATGGTTTACAGACCATAGTAGCTGACGAGCTGCGCTTGCGTCAGATGCTAGTTCATTTGCTTTCTAACGCCCTCAAATTCACAGACACCAGTGGTGAAATTGGTCTCAAAGTCAATCATTGGGATGGCTGGATTGCCTTTACTGTCTGGGACACTGGTATCGGTATCCCAGATACACAGCAGCACTTAATCTTTCAGAAATTCCAACAACTGGAAAACCCTCTCACCCGTCAATTTGAAGGTACAGGTTTGGGACTTGTT
Source organism: uncultured Microcoleus sp. (assembly GCA_964657555.1). GTDB lineage: Bacteria > Cyanobacteriota > Cyanobacteriia > Cyanobacteriales > FACHB-T130 > CAZZWA01. The sequence goes on along the minus strand of CAZZWA010000005.1, from coordinate 26,427 downwards.
CTTACTCAACGCCTAGCTCGCTTGCACGGTGGGGATGTCTCCTTTATCTCCAAAGCTGGCCAGGGAAGCCAGTTTACCCTGCTACTACCTCCCAGTCCTCCCCAAGGAAGTTTTGAATTAGGAATTTTGGGTGACGACGAGTTAAAAGAAATTCCAAACTTCTCTTCCTCTTCAACTCAAAGCTCAGCAAGGGCGGGGCTACCCCGCCCCTACAAAACGCAAAACTTTCCATCAAGGTTAGTGCTGATTGTCGAGGCTGCCCCCCAATACATCACAGATTTGACAGAGCAACTGATCGGTTTAGGCTACCGGGTCGTAATTGCTCGATCGGGGACAGAGGCGATAGAAAAAGCTCGACGGTTACAGCCACAGGTAGTATTGCTCAATCCATTACTGCCACAGCTTTCTGGCTGGGATGTGCTAACGTTGCTCAAATCAGATGACCAAACCCGCCACATTCCAATTGTGGTGACAGCAACACAGGTAGAACGAGAGTTAGCTCTCTCAAACAAGGCTGATGACTTTTTAAGCTTGCCCGTACAAGAAGAAGCATTACGCCAGAGCCTAGATCATTTAATAACGCACATCCCAAATACCTGCACCAATCTGACTATTTTATGTTTGAGTCCTTCGCAGGTAATAGCAAAGAGGTTAGAGGTCGCAGCAGCAGAAACCGATTCCCTTCTTTCAGTGTATCCGGGTCTAAACTGTCGGGTTCTGGAAGCTGACGATCTAGATCAGGCAGAACTGCTGGCTCGTTTTTGGCATCCGGATGTCGTTTTACTAGATGGTGCCAACATCAAAGAACCGTTAGCTTACCTAAAGGAATTCTCGTTACATACCAGCCTAGTGTCTTTACCGTTAGTTACCTTGGATCACCACACAACTCAAGCGGCCAATCAAATGCCCAGCCTTTCCGTGTTTCCCTGTTTAGCATCATCTAGCAAGGATAAAACTGCCGCTATCTGGCAGGTGATTCAAGTTGCCGCAGGTATCAGCTGCAACCCCAGCATCTTAGTTGTGAACCTTGCTACCCTGCCAGATTTATCAGTCCCCTTCGTGATGCAAGGACTGCCATTAGATCTTGAATTGGAGGCTGTTGATCTCAATCAGAACAGGGAACTAGAAAACTCTCAATCTCCAACCCCTAGGCGCAGGAAAGGGCCAAAGTCTCAAAATAGAAAGACGCGAGAGCTTGCGTCTTTACAGGCACTCATTCAGTACTTACAAACAGCTGGCTTTAGAAGTTTACTCTCGCGCTCTTGGGCGGAAGTATGCCAACAAATTCACCACCAAAATGCTAACTTAGTGCTCATTCATCTAAGTGACGCATTGCCTAACGAAGTGCTGTCAACAGCACTAACATCTCTGGCGAATATTCCTGCTCTGCCTCCCATCCTGGTATTGGATCATCGACCGCATGGGGAGACAGCAGATGAAAATACATCTGATGAGGAAAACTCCACGACTGCTCTAGAGTCAGTTCTCAAGACAGTTGCTACTCCTATCCAGATTTTGCAAGAGCCTTCCCAGTCGATGGCAGAACTATTAGACAAGATAAATCAAATGCTTGGGGTTTAGAGAGATTTAACCTACATTCCGCATACTTCGACAAGACTTCGACGTGAGCTCAGTCGAACGCTCAGTAGCCACCCCAAAGTGTCACAGTACGTATTCTGGGAATTAGGGATTGAAGACTCAGAACTAGTCAAACTTGGTGGGTTACTTCTGCCGAGCTGGTCTAGTGGTTCACTATTGAGGTGCCATTAACTAAAGAAAGGCACACAGGAGACAGAAGGGAAAGGCGAACTGTTGCCCAGTCATGGGTCGCCAGATAGCGCTTACATTCGCGCATTAGAGCACCCGTACATTATGCTTGGGTTTGATTCCCTTCTTGATGTATCCCTTCTGTTCTCTGCTTTCTTCAAAGTTCCCTTCAACTGTATCCATAACTTGCTATGGCAATTAAGAACATAATTTCTCTCGGCCTGTTAGTCTTTGTGCCTATTTCAATTGCCTCTCAGTTTTTCGAGTGGGGTTCGCTCGCCGTCTTTATCACATCAGCTCTAGCCATCGTCCCCTTGGCTCTCTGGTTAAGTACGGCGACTGAAAAAGTTGCCATTGTTGCTGGCCCCTCTATTGGCGCTCTGTTAAATGCAGTTTTTGGAAATGCTACTGAGCTAATTATTGGCTTAGTTGCCCTTAAAGAAGGATTGGTTGACATTGTTAAAGCGAGTATTACCGGAAGTATTATTAGTAACTTACTTTTAGTCATGGGATTTTCCATGCTTTTGGGTGGTCTGCGCTACAGGGAACAGCAGTTTCAGCCGATTGTGGCGCGGGTGAATGGTTCTTCTATGACCCTGGCAGTTATTTCAATTGTTTTACCTACAACGGTGATTTACACCTCAAATGGGGTTGCGGAAGTTGCAATTCGCAATCTCTCTCTTACAGTAGCGGTAGTGTTAATCGTAGTTTATGGTCTAACACTCATTTTTTCATTGAAGACCCATAGCTATCTCTACGAAGTTGGATTAGTAGATTTGGAGGAAGACGATTTAAAAGGTTCTGTCGTTGAGCTAACGACTCGCCAGCCCAATCTCTGGTTGTGGATAGGTGTCTTAGTTGCATCTACTGTGGCGGTTGCCTTTGAATCAGAGCTTTTTGTCGGAGTTGTGGAGGAAGCTACAAAGGGGCTGGGACTGACGCCACTGTTTACAGGTGTTATTCTTTTGCCTTTGGTTGGCAGTGCAGCAGAGTATGTCACTGCTGTCAGGGTAGCAATTAAAAATAACATGGATCTATCTGTTTCAGTGGCTATGGGCTCTAGCCTGCTAATGGCCCTATTTGTGGCTCCAATTTTAGTCCTCATAGGAGTTGCGATCAATCAACCAATGGATCTCAACTTCAATCCGTTTGAGGTAGTGGCTGTAGCAATAGCAGTCGTCGTTGCCAATCTGATTAGCCTAGATGGACGCTCTAACTGGCTGGAGGGAGCACTGCTCTTAGCAACCTATATAGTGTTAGGGGTAGCTTTTTACTTTCACCCTCCAGTCTAAATGAATGAACCGTAGCATCGTCAAGTTGCGAATAGTCAGCATGTCTCGTAATAATATTGACAACCCCATAAGACAGACAGACAATGATCAGACTTAGTAGTACCCAGCCTAATGAAGGAGAAACAAACTGGCGAAGCCAGTTGGATCGGTTTGTCAAGGCAAATCAGCAAGAGTTGGCAGCACTGGCTTGGGGGCTGTGGTTGGAGAATGGAGACACTAAGGGGACTTTAGGAATCGATCTGCAACCAACACCACATTTCGTCTACTGTCCTAAAGAGGCGATTGAGACACTAAATCGCCAGGTGGAAAACAAGTTCCAGGAGATTTTAGGAATCGTGGATGCTCATAAACCTGAGCTGGAAGTTCTGATTGTTGGGATTGGCAGCGATCAAATAAAGTTGATTCAGTTTGCCCCAGAACTACCACCCCCTGCTTGCTTTGAGCAAGTTGCCGCCGATGTTGATACCTTACTAGAACGGCTAGAGCTGCGTCTGTCTCAGCAACTAGAGGCTAAATAGCTCGCTGTCGCGATCGCACAGTAGCTATCCATATTCTAGGAAAGCTGTGTGGCACACTCTATTCAAGCGAAGAAATAGGTTTTCGTTTTATAACTTGAAGCAAACATTCTCAGGTTGAGCGGGAGGGCGAGTAAAAACATCTAGATTTTTATCAACTAGCTGACTCAGCTGCATAGATATACACAGTCTAAATTCGTCATCTGCAACTTTAGAAATACGAACATGTGAATTAGGCGTGAGACCAAATTTAGAACAAGCGAATTGATAATCGAGAGACAAAGTCTCTATAGATGAATAGGAGAAGCTAGTAGCGGAAGCCACAAAATCCCAAGGTAAATCAGTGTTTTTCATGATTTTATTACCGACTAAATTTCAAAAAGACTAGTCACTTTCTATACACACTAGTTCTCAGTTCGTCTTTCATTCCCATGAGAACCCCTATAGGTGTTCCCATTTAAGAATGATCTTCACAAGCAACATGGTTATAAAGTCACGAATCTAACCATGTATTTGGTCACGCTTATCCTCAGTTGTGAGGGCAGGTGTCGCCTAGTAGCCGACGAGGAAGCACTCAAGCAACAACACCATAAGCAGCCGACAGACAAGTTTAGGCATCTCCAGAAACCCGAATTGTGCCTTGATGGTTTCAAATGTCTTATTGAAGATGCGTTTGATAACTATAAGACATAGATAGGCAAGAAAAAGGTTCATTAATAACAACAGAAAGCCAGTTAAGCCTCTGGCAGGTTGACCTATGTATCAAAAGTTTACAATTAGCTTTTCAAAGTCAACATTACCAGCAAGATGAGGTACTCACATTCTCGGTTTTACAGCAGTTTTCAGTTGAATACACCACACCTAGCTATCCCCCATCTCCCCCTTCTATGCATTAGTCACATCTTTCTTAACAAAATCTGGCTTGACACAAGAGGCGGTAGTGGGGGAGAGTAGTAACCAAGTTTAGGTCTTGTGAGAATTCATTTCATTGTCACTGTGTTCGCCTCTTCTGTTAAGCAATATTAAGTTCCTCTTGCCAAACCCAGTCGGCATCAGCTTTCTCAATTGTTAAGAAAGATGTGACTAATGCATAGCTTTTAAAGGGGGGCTGGGGGGGAGCGAGTATCTGTAGCAAACATTCAGGTAATTGATATTATATTATGTCCGGTCGTATAATCTTAATAAAAATCTTTTCCAGTTTGTAGTTGGG
>CAZZWA010000005.1:0-21633 GCA_964657555.1 uncultured Microcoleus sp. | reverse complement strand
CGCAACTACAAACCTAATCATGGTCAATTGACCAGACTTGATATTAAACATTGTTCTAAAAAATATTAAATATTAGACATCTCACAAAATTATTTTAGGGTAAGATGAATGTTTTTTGATCGAGCGGAGAATCACGGCGATATGATAGAAAATAAGTTGTCATCATTCCTTTCCCTTTAATTGGAATAGAGCCACGCTTTTCAAAAATAAATTGTTCCTTTAATCGCTCGTAAACCGCCGCCGTTACCTGAATCTTACCAGGAATTCCCATTGATTCCATGCGAGAAGCAACATTTACCGTATCTCCCCATAAATCGTAGGTAAACTTAGTGAGCCCAATGACTCCCGCTACTACGGGTCCGATATCGATGCCTACGCGGAGCCGAAGATTTTCACCTGTAGTAGCATTAAAGCTGGCAAGAGCTGCCTGCATGTCAAGTGACATTTGGGCGATCGCTTGGACATGATCTTCACGGTAAATTAGCAGACCTCCAACTACCATATAAGCATCGCCAATGGTCTTGATTTTCTCCAAGCCGTGTTGTTGGGATAATTGGTCAAAATTACTAAAAATTAGGTTAAGAAGTTCTACCAGTTTAATCGGAGTTTTTTGGGATGAAAAATCAGTAAAGCCTACCAGATCGGCAAATAAAACACTGACATCATTAAAGCTATCAGCAATGACCTTTTCACCTTTCTGCAAGCGCTGAGCAATAGGGTGGGGCAAGATATTTAACAAGAGTTTCTCGGTTTGTTGTTTTTGCAGTTCTAGGGCTTTCCGCACTAGCTTACGTTGAAGCAGCCAGCCTAACTGAGTCGCTACCGCAGCCACTAAATTAATCACCCCTGAATTGGCAGCAGCGCGGGCTTTCTTATAGAAAACTAAAATTGCCAACACCTGGTCATTATCAAGAACGGGAACGCCAAAAGCAGCTTTTAGGCCAACGGCAGCAGCCGCTTGGAAATGCCGAAAAACTTGGTATTCTTCCAGGGAAACATCTGCTATCCACTCTGGCTGCTTCGATGACCAAATTCTTCCTGGGAACCCGATGCCAAGGGCAAATGTAAAGTCTGAGCTTTGATGTACGAACTTTAAGAGACTGGTTTCGCTGGTATACCAACCAGGGCTATATTCTAAGACGGTGCCATCATCATTGGGAATCCAAGCCTCTGCAAAATTCCATTGAATTGTCATGCATACCGATCGCAAGACAGATGCTAAACCAGAGTGAATGTCATGACAGCGATTGATGGCTTGAGTTGTTGCCAGCATAAGACGAGTTTCAAGCTCTGCCTTGCGACGTTCTTCAATGTGCTCCGAGAGCTGTAACTGGAGTTTTCGCAAGCGCAATTGATTCTCAATGCGAGCTAAAACCTCTAAAGGCTCAAAGGGTTTCGTAATGTAGTCCAACCCACCAACCTGAAAGGCTTTCACTTTATCGAGCACTTCATCCGAAGCACTGATAAAAATGACTGGAATGTCGCAAGTTCGTGTCGAAGCTTTTAGCTGTTCGCAAACCTGATAGCCATCCATTTCCGGCATTTTAATGTCGAGCAAAATCAAGTCGGGGAGAGTTGATTGGATGGATCTAAGTGCTAGTTTCCCGCTTGGTGCCACTCGGACTTCATACCTTTGCGCAGTTAACATCTGGGTTAACAGGCTTAAATTGGCAGGGGTATCGTCAACAACTAAAATATTTCCTCTGGATGACAGAGTAGGCTCAGGATTCATCAATCGGCTCTAGGCTGGGTTAAGGTTAATAACTGCTCAAACTGGTATTGGTTAACCAAATCTAAAAGAGCCTTGGCTAAGGATTCATTGGGCTGACGGATTTGCTCAATCAGAGTCTGCATCCCTTTGATATGCCCTTCCAAGATGGCCTGGTGCAGCTTTGCCAACCAAGGCGCAGGCAAGGCAGCCAAATCAGCCTGGGTGAGCGCCTGACCCCTAGTTGGGATTGGAGCAGCTAGAAAAGTTGGTTCCTCATAGATATACTGCACCCCTAGATATTTATTCATTGCGTTAAAAATATCTTCCGGTTGAAAAGGTTTGCGGATGAAATCATGGCACCCCACCGCAAGGGCAACAGCGCTCTCCTCCTTTAAAGTACTAGTACTTAGGGCAATAACGATCGTGGCTTGCCCTTTGGTTGTCCCTTTAATCTGTTTGGTAGCTTCGTAGCCGTCCATGACTGGTAGCCGCATATCCATCCAAATTAAGTGGGGCTCCCAATTTTCCCAGCTCTCTAGCGCTTCCCGACCATCACCGGCTTCTTGCAATTCAAAGCCAAGGGGGTTGAGCAGTTTCATCAATAGTTGGCGATTGTCTTGTTTGTCATCCACGATCAGAAGGCGATAGCGGGGCTGATTGGGTTCTAGGGCTATGACTCGGCGGGTTGGTTGCGGGCTTTCGATGTCTTGAGACTCAACCACACCAACTTCTATGTCAAATTTAAAGGTCGTGCCGCGCCCTAAGGAGCTTTCGACAGTTATCTCGCTGCCCATCATGCGTACAAACTGGCGACTAATGACTGCTCCTAAGCCTGTGCCTTCCTGCGCTTGTTGACCTGATGATGTTTGCACAAAGGCTTCAAACAAGTTGTCTAACTCTTCGGCGGCAATGCCAACACCCGTGTCTTCAACTGCAAAACCAAGTCGCGTCTTTGGGACTTTAGCCCCCTCTACTGCTATGGAGTGCGCACTGCGAACCCGCAGTGTAACTCTTCCCAATTTAGTAAATTTAATAGCATTACTGAGCAAGTTAATCAGCACTTGGCGTAACTTAACTTCATCAGCTCGGACATATTGAGGGACATCAGGAGTGCTCTCAAACAGTAACTGCAATCCTTTACCTTTTGCTTTCAGAGAGAACATATCTTCTAAATCCTCCAGCAAGCAAAAAAGGTCGAAATTTTTTTCGTTGAGAGTCATGCATTGGGCTTCGATTTTGGAGAGATCGAGCACTTGGTTAATCAGGGTGAGCAGGTGGTTGCCATTCCGGCGAATGATGCTCAGGTTTTCAAGTTGCTCGGAGGATAGGCTGGAACTGCTGCTCATCAGTTGGGAGAAACCGAGAATGGCGTTAAGGGGGGTACGCAGTTCGTGGCTCATATTGGTAAGAAAGGTGCTTTTAGCACGGTTGGCAGCTTCGGCAGCTTCTTTTGCCTGTTGTAGTTCCATTTCTGTCCGTTTGCGATCGCTGATATCGCGTCCTACCGCTTGGATCTCAACAAGGCGACCCTGCTGATCAAACAGCGCCCGGTTACTCCATTGTGTCCATCGGACTTCTCCAGCAACGACCACTCGATTCTCGATTGTAACTGTAGGATTTTCTAAGTTTATAGAGTTAACGAGTTGAGCAACCTGTTCGCGATCAGCTTCAAAGATAATGGGTTGATAGCGGGTACCGATGATTTCCTGGCGTGTTAGACTAAAATAGCGGCAGTAAGCTTCGTTGACGAAGGTAAAAGTGCCGTCTGACCAGAACCGAACAATCAGTTCCGTTTGCTCCTCAAGGATGGCGAGATAGCGCTCTTCCGATTGCCGCAGAGCTTCTTCCGTTTGCTTGCGTTCAGCAATTTCATGCTCTAGTTCGTGGTTGGTTGCCTCTAGTTGGGCTGGGCTGGGTAAAGCCAGTGCTTGCGGAACCAACGGCACCAGTTCTGCAACCGTTTGCAATGAGACGAAAGCGGTTATGGCTTTGAGCGACCCACTTAGCCAATAGGTCGGATGCCAGAGAGTCCAAACCTCCATTATGTGAGTGGTACCACAAGCGACGATGAATGCCCCAAATAACAAAAATATCCGGTTGAAGGGTAGGTCATGCCGCTGGCGGACAAAATAGACTAGCGCGATCGAGATGAAATAATAAGCAAGTGCAATTAAAGAGTCGGATACTACATGGAGCCACACTAACTCTGGCCTCCAAAGGTAGCAATGGCCATGGGAGATAAACTGTCCGGCTCCCAAAAAGTTTCTCAAAAATTCCAGCATGGGGTAATTAAGCAAGCTAAACTAAAAATCGCTGTATGACTCATGCGATCGCCTCAGCCAATTAAAGCTCCAGCCCAAAGGCTTTCAATCAAGAACGTGTTCCTCTAACGCCTGCTAGTGATTAAGGCATTCTCGCTATCGGTTGAAGGTCTGCTTGAGGGATGGAGTAGACTGAATGGAAAACTTTGCCGAACAGGAGAGTGAAGTGGTATCGGCTGGCATGGGTCTGAGACCTCATGCCTACGTGCCTACTTCTACTATACAGCAATAACAGTTTAACTACCAAACCAAAGGAAGGATTAATGTTTATTATAGATCTATAGTAGAGATGTGAGAAGTTAGGTGGCGGTAAACTTCATAGATATCTAAGTTCTATTGAGTTGTGGAAGTTGTTTCCTCTGCTCAAAATAATTAGGGTGATCCCTGAAGTCTGGCAGATGACATACCAAAGGACAAGCATTAACAGGACAACGATTTTTCTGCCACCAATCAAACCTGTCATCAAGCATTCAGTTATACTAATACTAACAATTACTCAGCCATTAGTTGAGAATGGGCAATTGATTTGTTTCTAGCTCTAGTCGGTATTGGTAAGTAGTTTTCATGCCATAAGGAATGATAAATTATTAAATAATAAACCAAGATTACGGAGCAAAATCAGTATATATTTGTCAATTAATGGGGCATCGAACCCCATTAATTGACCCGACTGTCATCGCGACACTGACCTCTAACGAGGCACAGAGCGGGGCTTCTCGTTAGCTTGGCTAAATACCCCAGACTTTCAGCAGGTATCATCCGTGAGTGACTCAACTGACAAAGGCTCACCAGTAACAGACGCAAATTTTCTTAAAGCTATTTTGGCAGAGAGGCTGAAAAGGCTGATCGCTGCTCAGGGAGAGTTTCATCTGCCTTGTATGCCAACCATGATCGACGAGTATATGAAGTTAATTCAGGGTTCGTTACAGCTTTTAGGGCAGAAATTTACATCTGAAGAACTTGATGCTTTGCAGAAATTGGTGGCTACCAACTTGTCAGAGGGATTTCGGGCTTCCCCACATGCCCGTTTAATAGTCACTTACAAGCCAGTCGATCCTAAAGAGGGTTTGGTTAAGGGGATTACAATTAATGTTTCAGTCCAGGTGGAATCAGTTGCAGACAAATATCAAATGTGGCCGCAGATCAGAGAGGAACCACTATTTGGTACCCATCCTGATGCGAAAGTGCTCGCAATTGCTGCTGAATTGGGCCAAGAAAGAGTGAGTGCACCAATTCTGGATGTGGGAGCAGGGACGGGTCGTAACAGCCTGCCTCTAGCAAGACTAGGCCACCCTGTTGATGCGATCGAACTGACACCCATCTTTGCGCAAAAATTATCGGCGACGGCTGTTGCAGAAGGGCTGCCTATCAAGGTGACACAGGGTAACATCCTCGATCCGCTACTGAGGATGGGGGCGGCCCACTACCGATTAGCGATCGCCTCAGAAGTGGTTTATCACTTTCGTTATATTGAACAAATCCGATTATTTATTGCTAAGATGTGCGATGCTCTCCAAAGTGGTGGTCTGTTGCTGTTCAGCACATTTATAGCAGTGGATGGGTATGAGCCAGACGATATGGTGCGGGAAATGTCAGAGGTTACATGGTCTCATGTTGTTACCCGAAAAGAGCTGAATGCAGCTATGGAAGGCTTGCCAATAGAGATCTTGTCAGATGAATCAGTGCTTGAGTATGAGCAGACTCATCTGCCAAAAGAGGCATGGCCTCCAACTCATTGGTTTATTAACTGGGCAAGTGGTCGTGACCTGTTTCCGATTCAAGAAATACCTCCCCTAGAGTTACGTTGGATACTTGCTAGACGCAGATAAGTAGGATGATTATTTTGCTAATTGCTAATAATGCCTAATTTGTTTTTCAATCCAAAATTGAGCGCAGCCATGAAAATGAAGCAGATTTTTAATTTCCTTTTTCACACTGTCTTTTGGCTGTGGAATCTCACCTTTCTGCTAATTGTCTATGCAGGTATCTTGCCACTGAGCGGGGTTTTATTAATTGTGGCCACGTTTGCTGGTGAGATCCCCATTGACTTCTTCTTCACCCTTGTGGGTCTTGTCGTCGTGCCAACTGCCTGCACCTTAGTGGGATGGGTGCGTCTGCGCCAACAACCCCTAGAGTTAATGCGTCTATTTTATGGCGTTGAGGCACCACTGTTTCTTTTGTGCCTGATCCGCTTATTTCTGCTGCGGGAGCTTACCCCCGCCAGTACCCAGATTATTGGCACAGTTGTCTTATGTATCCTCGCTTTCTCAGTCGAACTGCTTTATAGCTACGCAGGCAGACGTGGGGACACCTTTCTTCACCGTGCCCTCTCGTGGACGCAGTTGATCTGTCATAGCTTGATGCTGTTGGTTGGTGTGTATGTAGGAGTGCTGCTCCTGTTCTATGCCATGCCTGCCGGATATTTACTCTTGAGGGAATTCTGCAAATTTGAGTGGCTCAAGATGCTTGGGGAAATGTTGATCAGCGATACCTTTACCTTTTTCTGGTGGGGTTCTATATTCTTTCTCCTGTTCGCATTTAGCTCTACCCTGTTTGTTCTCATGCCCTCAGCGCTGGCAAGTCTCTACATTCAGTCCGGACGTCGGATTTTGCTAGCATTTGCATCTCAGTATGGTCGCACTCGCGCTCTTGGGGGGGCAGGCGCAGTGGTGACAGCCTCGCTACTCGTTTTCATCTCATTGCAGCAACAGCCCCAAATACAGGCATTGACTCTGCTAGATAGACCAGCACCCGATGATAGCAGTCGGCAGGCACTTTTGGCTAAGTCAGAGGTAATTCAGGAAGGACTGGTTAACGCCTACTTGTCGCCGTATCGATATCTCAGTACCAGGAACGAGAATAACCATATCCGCGCTATTTACAGTAGCGTCTTTGGGATGCCAAATTCGGCATCCCAATTCTTGCAAGACAGCTACGACCAGCTAATGTCGCCGTTTTTGTATAATGGCTCCGACTCTGAGGTTGACAAGGCGGAAAAGCTCTACGCCCAGTTCTTTGATGCACCCATTCAGAAAGCGGAACGGCAGGCAATTCAACATGCTCTACAGTCTACATATAATCGGGGTGAGGCTAAGGCGGGGTTGCTGAAAATCAACCAGAAAAATGTATGGCTGGCGAAGCAACAAGTCACAATTGAGCCACACGGAGACTGGGCTGATGTGGAGCTTTACGAGGTGTATGAGAATCAAACTTCTGATGTTCAGGAGGTTTTCTACTCCTTTTCTTTGCCTGAAAGCGCTACAGTTACAGGACTGTGGCTAGGCGACACTGATAACCGTAACTCGCGCTTCCCCCATACTGTCTCGCCACGAGGTGCTGCCCAGAAGGTCTACACTCAACAGGTCAAGCGCGAAGAGCCTGTAGATCCGGCCTTGATCGAGCAGGTGGGGCCGCGCCATTATCGCCTGAGGGCTTTTCCGGTGCCTCCCCGCTTATTCTCAAACAGAGGAAGTTTACAACAGCAGCCACAAAAGCTGCATTTATGGCTGACGTACAAGGTGATGCAACAAGAAGCTGGGTGGCCAATGCCTCAGCTAGGAGAGAAACGCAACGTATTTTGGACTAACGATACCAAGCGTATCTTTAATGGACAAGTGGTAGCGGATCAAAAGGATGCCTGGTTACCACTTTTATTCCCAGCAGTAGGCCAACATCCGCCTGCATTACATCAGGTTACTTTGCCTGGTGGTGATCGCATCTTGGCAAAGCCACTGGTATCCCGAGATTATTCTTTACCGCAAGGCAAGCGGTTTGCAGTAGTTTTGGATGGTTCACGCAGTATGGCAGCTCACATGAAGGAAATAACTCAGACTTTCAAATGGTTGAAAGAACAAGGCTTGGCTAAAAATGATGCGGATCTGTATGTCACGGCTTCTGCCAGCAAACAACCCCAGCGCCTCAACGATATCCGTCGCTTTGATCCAGCAAAAATGACCTTTTATGGCACTATCCAACTTAAGGAAATGCTGCAACAGTTTGCCCAGTTACGAGGCAATACTCCCTACGATGCCATCCTACTCATGACTGATGAAGGCAGTTATGAGTTGTCTGATGACAGCAACTCCTTACCAACAATACCAGCACCGTTATGGATGGTGCATATGGCGGTACCACCAGCCTACGATGATGCCACTTTAAAAGTTATTCAAGATAGTAGTGGTGGGGTGTCTACAGAAATCCCAGAGGTCATGCGGCGGTTGGCAACGCAAGCAGCTTTAGGATCGTCCGTAGTGAGTGTGGTAGATGGATACGCTTGGTCTATGGAAAAAACTGAGCAGAAGAGTTTAACGAGAGAAACAACTCAAAACCTAAATAGGAAAGGTTTTGAGCCAGTAGCAGCGCGGCAGTTGGTACTGGGATTGAGCAAAGAGAAAGTTAAAGATCAACTGGTTCAACTGGATGCCATTCACGCGCTCGCTAAGAACTTTGATATTGTGACTCCCTATTCTTCGATGATCGTGTTGGTCAATGACCAGCAAAGGGAAGCACTCAAACAAGCTGAAGTGGACAAAGACCGTTTTAACCGCAAGGTAGAGAACGGGAAAGAGCAACTGACCAAGCCGTACAAACCGCTTCATGTCTCTGGTGTTCCCGAACCGAAAGATGGATGGCTCATAAGTATAGTTACCTGTGTTCTTTTGCTCGTCAGCATACGTCAACGACGTAAAAAGGGGTCATATCGAATTTGTTTATAAACTTAAAAGTAACCTGTAATACCAAATCCGGGTTAGCTAAATCTGAGTTCCTTATACTGAGGGGCTTTTCCTAAATTAGCTGTATATAGGGTTTCTATCAGTTAGCGATCGCCAGCTCCTTTACCAGGAAAGACTTTCATCAGTTGCGCTGTTTTTATTTTTCCAGAGTGATTAAAGATGGTTACTCCCTAATAAGCAAAGTATTGCAAAAATAAGCAAACAAGTATTGCAATCAGCCACAAACGACAGATATTTATCGATAATTGAAAATACAAAATTAATAAAACTGCTCCGGAGGAAGGTTATATGGGTATTGCAAAAATGCTTGAAAACGCCACTCAGTATATTTTTGAAGCAGTAGCACGGATTTTTGGCCCAAGTGACGATGCCTATCCAGTCATCGGTGTGCAACCTTTTGAAGGCGAGCCCTATAGAAAAAGGCCTAGTTTTGATTGGTAATCAGAACTCATTCTTTGTTCAGTCTTGGATAGGTGAATTATAGATAAATTGGTGGATAGAAAACTTGGATCTCCACCAATTTTCTTCTTCCTACATCCGGGACACGAGCTATTTTCAATTATTTACTAACTACTACTGGTCAGCACAGCAATTTATTCCTACCCGATGGAAGGAATAGAAGCTTTCCCCTGCCTTATAGCAATCTACAATATTATCAATAGATAAATAGTTAAAAAACTCCAGTTGAAGGGGTATTTACGTGTCTGTCATCTCAGGCTGTTCTGATGGATGGTTTAGCATCCCCCCGATGACTGCAAAGCAGGGGAAACGACAAAAACCCTGCACCACCGCCCTTCAACCAGACTTGTTCATCAGTCTTGTTCTAACGTTGGTATATTACGACCACTCGCTGCCCTGACGCCGTTCTCCTTAGGGAAACGATTTGCAGGACGAAACAGCAAAACCCCTGCTATGGCCTTGCAACGTTAGTAATAGATTGCTCACAAACGTTGCAATACTTACTATTTTGGCAGGATTTACGCCAAAATGTAGGTTTTTTTAAGAAAGTTTAGAATATTTTGCATATCTAAATAGTGATCTGGCGGAGCTGCTGCTTTTATTCTAATCTAAACTTAATAAATTGTAATTATGGTTGCTCAACCCCAACTACTCTTAACAGAGACTGATTCAGCCCTCTCTCTAATCCCCGAAAATAACCAGGTCAGTGAGGTAAAGCCCTGCCAGCATCAGAAACATCTTCATTTATTGCAAACGCCTCATACCAAGTCGCAGTCCAAACCGTAATTCTCAGATGCACCATACCCTATCCCTAATCTCCTAGTTACGTTTTTGAGTACGACTTGGTATCATTTAACCGAATTTGATATTAGGTAGTTAATTGGCGCAGGCGATGCTGATCCTGATTGAACTGCTTCTGTTCGGCAGTCAAAATATCGTAATTAATGGGTGTTCGCATATCCCATTGAAATTCTGCCATCAGCAATAAACTTCCGCCCATCACAACGCCAGTAGTAAGGAACTGCCAGCCACCAAAATAAGGCAGTATAAAGATGCTTACTAAGTGAACTATTCCGTTGAGAAGGAAAGTGCGCGATCGCATTCCCAATCCGGTCAAAAAGTAGCCAAGGGCGCTCAAACCCAACCACAACTGACAGAGACGCATCAACACTGAACCCCAACCCAGAAATATGCTCAAGTCAGTGAGCACAACACCGGCAAGCATGAGCACAACCCAGCTAAAGAGCACCCATCTAAGGCGTTCTACTCTTACCCAAAAGTAAGTCAATAACACCATGCCAACTGTACCCACTAGAGTAAGTGCTGACCAAAAAATGGCTTGAACAGTCCAACTCAAAGGTAGAAACTGAGCCAAGATAAAAATTCCACCTGAAATCCAACCCCAGATAATAAACGTCTGATCGATCCGGGTGTAAAACGCTGAAAAAAGCGTCTTATTTGCAATTTTCCATTGAATGCTTAATAGCCCTTGACGGTCTTGAAAATCAAGTGCTTCCTGTTTACAGCGGAGAAGCGGTTCAGCAGGATTGAAAAAAGTCATCAGGCAGTTATCCTTCGAGATCAAGATGAGGGAAGTGGGATTCTATACCTTAGAAGTATTTGTTAACTTACATTAACAAAATTAGAATAACTGTTAATATAAGTTAACATTAACTCTACATTTCTTAACAACCCTACTTTTCCCTTTTACCAAGGGAAGACAGCGTAGGGGAGTCACAAACAGGCAACTAAACCAGCAAAATGGTAAAAATGCCCCTATGCTACTGAAAGCAAATGATTGATTAGTAGGAGTAGGACGCACCAGGACATTGACGGGGGCCTTCTTACGATTTAATCGCTTGCATCAGCCTATATTTACCCGTCACTTAGGTTGTGGTGAATTAATAGTGCACCTATACAAAAATTTTCCGTCAGTTATCCAGAGTTTGAATCAGCAAATCAGCGTACTTTGTATTAGCATTTCGGCTGATATTTCCTGAAAGCTGGGGAGGTGGAGAGAGGATTTAAATTGGAGGTTGATGCCCCGATTCAATCTGAGCACTCTGATCTAAGATTTTGTAGTGGGGTATCTACCCCGTGACAAGGATTCATCGCCTACGGGGGATCAAGGGATGTCTTGCGGGCTTCGCCCTATCTCCCCACCTTCTTTAGTAAATCCGTCTTCTGTGGAAGTAGCAATTGAGGGCATTAGCTCAATAGCAGGAGGCTGCCCAAGATAAAGCTCAGTGCCGCACTACCTATAGGAACTGTCAAATTATCGATACCAAACTTGGAGAAAGCTTCTAAACCAGTAGCTACTAAGGCAACAGGGATTGGCATTACCCAGGCTTGCCAGACATTGCCATACACGAAAAGAAAAATCAGGCTACTAACGATGTAACTAACTACGGCCATTGTCAGAGAGCCTTCCCAACTTTTTTGAATACCCCAAACTTTGTAGGAATGTTTGCCAAATTGCTGACCAATCAGTGCTGCTAGTCCATCCCCCCAAGTCATCACTAAAATTCCCAGTACTGCATACTGAGGCTGGTGTAGTGGCCAAAACCAAGCTACCAGGATGCCAATGCTGAGGGAGTAGAAAAAAGTTCCAAAACTCTTACGCCCAACACTGTTGATACCAGGAAGAATCGGGAACTGGTAGGACAAAAGGGTAATGACACTAGCCATGATTGAAGCTGTAATACCTATCCAGGCAGGAAATTCCAGCCACCATGCCACTAGAATGATATTTCCGGTGCCAATATGGACAACCTTTCGTACCCCTTCCGAGCCTAGAGCTTTGTAAAGATGTAGCAATTCTGCCAGCAACACAATGATGCCGAGACAGACTCCAAAAATACCAACTTGGAGCCAGAGAACCGGGATGGATTCCAACCAAGGCACAGAGTTAAGCAAAGACTTGATTAAATTGATAAAGTATGACTTCGTTACTATTTCTACTTTATTAGATTCAGGATACCAGTTAACACTGTCCCATTTTATCTTATGAAAATCTTACTGATTTGGCTAATTCGAGGTTACCGAGTTCTGATTTCGCCGTTATTTCCTCCAGTCTGCCGGTTTCAGCCTACTTGTTCCAGGTATGCTCTAGAGGCAATAGAGCGATTTGGCCCTTGGCGTGGTAGTTGGCTGGCAATTTGCCGCATTTCCCGTTGCCATCCCTTCCATCCAGGTGGTTACGATCCAGTACCGTCTGCACCTACACCTGCAACAAAAAAATAAGAAAGTCATAAAAATAGGTTTTAGGCGAGCTGATGAAGGAAGGGAGAATGTACTATATCCCTTCCTTAAGAGCAACCTGGACTCCTATAGCATCGGTCAAGTATTCAGATTTCGGTGCTGATAAACTGTTCTTGAGCGGGGGAGCAGGGTCGGTGGAAATTCACAGATTTTCCGTAGACACATAGATAGAATAGTTAATTTGTCAATCTCGATTACTTGACCGACTCCCTAGAGCCATTTATGCAAGTTAGATACGTTAGCAGCTAAGCTGCTAACTATTTGCTAGAGAAGCCAATCGTCAGGAATTAGATATTTCTTCTAATTTCCTGACGTTTAAGTACTTCTAGCGTATATATTCCTTGAGAATGCTATTGCGATTTGGATGGCGCAACTTGCGAAGTGCTTTTGCTTCAATTTGACGAATGCGTTCGCGGGTGACGTTGAAGATTTGGCCAATTTCTTCCAAAGTCTTCATCCGTCCATCATCCAATCCATAGCGCAACCGCAAAACATCCCGTTCTCGTGGACTAAGGGTGTCAAGAACGCTTTCGAGATCTTCTCGGAGAAGATTTTTGGAAACCTGGTCTTCTGGTGTTTCACCATCGGCTTCAATGAAGTCTCCTAAGCGGGAGTCTTCCTCTTTACCAATGGGAGTTTCCAAGGAAATGGGCAATTGCGCTGATTTGGCAATGAATCGCAGCTTCTCAATGGTCATTTCCATTCGAGTGGCGATTTCCTCTTCAGTAGGTTTGCGGCCCATTTCTTGGGAAAGCAGTTTGGTCGTTTTCTTAATCCGAGAGATAGTTTCGTATAGGTGAACAGGCAACCGAATTGTGCGAGACTGATCAGCGATCGCCCTAGTGATTGCCTGCCGTATCCACCAAGTTGCATAGGTAGAGAACTTGTAACCCTTTTCGTGGTCGAACTTTTCTGCTGCCCGGATCAGACCCAAACTACCTTCTTGAATTAGGTCTTGGAAAGACAATCCCCGATTCATATATTTTTTGGCGATCGAGACTACCAGACGCAGGTTGGATTGTACCATCTTGTCCTTAGCTCGCCGTCCCAGGTAGAGGCGATTCCGAAACGCGCCCAATGGCATGTTTACCGCCTCTGCCCATTCCTTGTCCTGCGGTTCCCGTTCTAGGTTTTCGAGCAGTTGCTCCCGCACGCGCTCCAATTGCAGTAAATCTGCTATTTTGCGAGCAAGTTCAATCTCTTCGTCCGCACGCAACAATCGAATCCGACCAATTTCTTGCAGGTAGAGGCGAATCGAATCCTCTGTATAGTGCTTCTTTTTCGTTTGAGCCCGACGACGACCTCTAGCAACCTTACCAGGCTTACCGTCGTCCTCCTCCGCCTCCGGTGCAACATCCAAAAAGTCGTCTTGGTCTACTTCTTCCTCGATTAAGAGCTCAAACCCGCTCTCTGGGTAAGTAATGGTTGCAAGTACGTCGTTGGTAGCCTGGGTCATGCCGAATTCCTCATGCTCCTTTAATTAAAAACCAGAAGATGGTGTTTGTTAATCTTCTTGAGACAAGTTAGCTATTGATAAACCTGTGGCATTCAACGCTGTGTTCTGGACGCTCGTGAGAGTAAGATATAGTAATTTCTAACTTCCAACGAGCATTCAGTGGAAGCGTTGAATTAGGTGTTAATGCTGGATTTGTTGAAACCTTTCCGATTGTAGCCTTTCTCACAAAAATTGCACGCTTGTTCTGAGTTTACCTTTTTTACATAAAGATAACGTCGAGGCTGCTTTTCCTGCTGAGTAGTGCCATCGGATGCTGAAGGCTAGAAAATTCTTGTCGCAATAGCACTGGCAAAGTTACTTTTCTGGTTGTCTTCTACGTTAAGATCCGCGCCATTTACTTCTATCCAGTCCGTCAGACTGTTGAGAGTTTGCTTTCCCCATCTGCTTGTCATCCCTACTACTGGAATCAATGCACCCATTGTTACTCACCCAGAATCGTTGACTTGACTTATACGAGAGTTCCTGCGCTTCAGCTCATTGATTTGGTCATCTCTAGCCTATTGCCAGTTATGTCCTATGTACTGCCAGAGCTATCTTTGCGTCAAAGGTTTAGCCACAGCAGTCCCCAGCGAGTGCTTAATCCCCCATCGTTGAGTAGTCGCAGCTTGTTTTCCTCCTGATGTTCATCTCAAAGCTAACCTAACTAAGACAGCGATCGCCTCAGATAAATAGCTGAGATCCACTCAGCCATTTTAATTAATACATCAGATAGATGATAACTAGGAATATTAAGAATATTCATGCTTGCTCTGCTCAGTTAAATAGTACAGAGGTACTACTTAACTGAAAAGACAACCAGGAAATTTCCTAGAATCTATCTTGCGGGGGTGCTCCTCAAGACTGAACTGTTTGCAGATTGATATGTTAGATTGAATGTCCTGACTATAATTACTTTTGTGCATGCTATAAGGAAAAGCTTGTTAATATGGGAATTTTTTAAGACTTTGCCACATTCAAGACTGTTACTTCTGGCAAGCCAGGGCTGGTAGCTCTGTCCTGAAAAGGCTAAGGTTCAGCCTTCTCCACTGAAAAATTGTTAATTCCTAGGGTCAGGTGCAAAGGTGGGCGGAAAGGATAAGCCTTTGCCACCTCTCGGTAAACATCATAATTAGTTGGCAATGTTACAGTCCGCTCACCAGCACGATAGGTCAGACGATAGTCCACATTTTGCCACAGCTCCGGTGTATTGGCCCTTTCGTAAGGCTGCTGCCGCTGTTCTATTTCATCCAGAGTTGGTCGCGCTGGTAGAGCTGGCCACCACAGACCTTGATCGTCGGGGCCAGTGACTGCTCCTTCTGGCTTCTGGCCATTGCGGTTAAGTAACGAAGTAGAAGAAAAGCTTTCAATTCGGTCTTCCTTGCGAGTACCGTTGGCATAGTAGTGGACTAGCCAGGTATAAGTTGTCCGTGCGGCTGCTTCATACTGATTAGTAGTAACGGTGCTACAGCCAGAAAGAATAACTGCTAGACAAACTCCAGCTATGATTAAGAGCCTTAGACGCTGCCATTGAAATCGATAGTATTTGTGATTGCGAAAGTTAAAATTCACTGTAAGAGCTTACACTAATTAAACCAGACGCAAGGATGAGCAAATGCAGCTCGCTCCCCTATATCCCTTTTTGTACCAAATTCTCAAGCCTACTTTTGCCAACTGTTTGTGGTCGGGAAGTGGAAATTCGAGGGCGATCTCCCTAACTTTTGATGATGGCCCTCATCCTCGTTACACACCCCAACTGTTGCGTGTGTTAGAGCGTTATGCCATTAAGGCAAGTTTTTTCTGGTTGGGAGCCTGTGTGAATCGGGAACCAGCAATTGCTAGACAAGTTTACGAGCATGGTCACTGGTTGGGACTGCATGGGTACGATCATCGCATCTTTCCTCGTCTGAGCCCAGAGTCACTAAAGCAGAGTTTAGAGCAGACACAGATAGCGATCGCTAATGCTTGCGGTCTCGCTGCTCAGTCCGTCCGTGATGTCCGTCCTCCCAATGGGATATTTACACCCCAGACCTTGAATTTACTGCACCAGTGGAACTATCGACCAGTTATGTGGAGCGTTGTACCGGAGGACTGGGAACGCCCTGGGGTTAGGGCTGTTGTGCAGCGAGTGCTATGGCAAGTTCAGAATGGTTCGCTAATTGTTTTGCATGATGGCTACTGCGGAGGACAAGATGTTGCTCAAACAACTGAACTGCTTATTCCCCAGCTCTTGAGTCAAGGCTATCAGTTTGTTACCGTTGACCAACTTTGGATGAGTAAAGGGTGAAGGCTGTTGGCTTGCCACTTTTCACTTCATTTATCATGCTAGGGTGATTAGATCTTGATGTATTTGGGAGAAATCTCGACGTCCGCTACCCCGTCCGCAGTGGGGATTATTTTCACATCTACTATCCTTTAGTTTGCCAGCTCTATCGGATGTGAGTAGATCGGAAACAGTCTCTGACACCTGCTTGGTTGATGGAGATACAATATCCTGGAAATTTCCTCTGAAGGCAATTGAGAGCAAGCTCAATAAAAGGATAGAAGTGTAAGTACGCATACCAGATCTCCGTGTCAGACTTCCTACTGACTCATACGGAGTTAGAGCTATGGGATCAGGAAAAGTTATGATTGAAGCTTACAAACAACCAGCTTAAAGCTTAGTTCTTGAAAGGGAAAAAGAATAGTTTGTCCCTTACGTGCATAAATAGAGTAAGCTGTTAGGCATCTAAACTGAGTATTAGTAAAGCTCCAAACCCTTACGGGTGAATCTTGACAGCGAATCCGAATAAGTGATTTAAATGCTAAACATCTGAATATTTTTAACCTTTCCTTTTCACCCCCTACTCTTGGGTCTTTTCCTTAGCTATCTATTCATTGAAATTTTTAGCGCTTTTGTACGTAAAGGAAAAATTATTATTCTCCGATCTGGAGCACTCCTGTTCACAGAAATTCGGCTCTTCAGCCCCCTTGCTTCTGGCTGAGGAAGAAACCGCCGTTCGCTGACGTCGGTAATGGGTAATAGGCAAAAAACTAATTACCCATCACCACGAAATTTACCGCCTAAAGGTCGGGAGATGAGTTTAGTATAGGTGAGTGTTTAAACTTAGAAATCTGCTGGTAAAGTTTAATATCGTTGGACAAATAAAAGTTAATCATGAAAGCACAAGTATTCAAAGGCGTCAATCAGCTGAGTTACGAAGAAGTGCCGTTACCGACAATTGCCTCAGATGAGGTGCTAGTAAAGGTGCGAGTGGTTGGCTTGTGCCAGTCGGATATAAAAAAGATTCGTTATCCTTTATACGAGCCGCCACGTATCTTTGGCCATGAAACAGCTGGTGTAATTGCTGCGGTAGGAAGTGATGTCACTGGCTGGGAAGCCGGACAACCAGTGGTAGTCATGCATCACATTCCTTGTATGCGCTGCGACTATTGCCTCAATGACAACTTTTCCATGTGCGAGGTCTATAAAAATATCACAACGACAGCGGGGTACACTCCCAGCGGGGGCGGCTTTGCAGAATATGTGAAAGTTCCGGGTCACATTGTACGCAACGGTGGCTTGATTCCAATTCCTGCTGGTGTCAGTTTTGAGCAGGCAAGTTTTGTTGAGCCAACCAATTGCTGTCTCAAAGCAGTTAAAAAAGCCCAGATTGCCCCAGGACAAACAGTTTTGGTGACAGGCGCTGGGCCAATTGGGCTGATGTTTATCATGCTGGTGAAGTATTTCGGAGCTAAAGCGATCGCTACCGACTTGCTCCCCGCCCGCATTGAGAAAGCCCTACAGGTAGGAGCTATTCAGGCGTTTGATGCCCGTGACCCAGATTTACAAACCAAAATCAAAGCAATCACAGGTGGCATGGGTGTTGATACGACTCTATTAGCAGTTCCAAGTGACAAAGCTTTCTTTCAGGCGCTGGAGAGCACGCGCAAGGGAGGCAAGATTCTGTTTTTTGCTGAGTTTCCTGATGAAGTGGAAATTCCCATCAATCCTAATATCCTTTACCGACGGGAGATTGATCTGATGGGTAGCTATAGCTCCTCTTATCGCCTCCAAGCTTTGGCAGCAGATATTGTATTTAATCGGCAAATAGATGTGGATGCGCTGATTAGCGATCGCTACCCTCTCAAAGATTTAGCAGCGGCTGTAAAACAAGCAATTGCCCCCACCCCAGAAACCTATAAGATTTTGCTTTACCCCTAGTGCAACTTCAACAGACGTATTGAGTCATGACTTATCGGACAAGGGGTAAAGACTTGGTAGAGACTTCCCCTTGTCTACTTATTTAATCAACACTTTTTCGGCTAACGATCAGCGACAAAGAGGCCGTCTGTTGCTAAAAATCTATCTTTTGGTGTATTTCAAGAAAATTTATCAATTGATAATGTTTTCATCTATCATCTGTCTTGTGGTAGATATTTTTTTATGGCTTATTTTTAACTATGGACTCATCTAACCCTACGCGTGGGCAAGTAGAAAGAACGCTCTCACAGAGGATTCAAGCTTTATATCGCAATCAACTTGGGCATCAACCTAGTAAAGTGTCTTGCCAGATTTTTGATACAAAAATTGCCATCGTCCTAGAGGATGCCATTACTCCACCAGAGCAGCTTCTCGTTAATAGCGGTCAAGAGGAGTTGGCTGAACAAGTCCACTCTGATTTGAACAAGGCAATTCAACCACAGCTTAAAGCACTCATTGAGGAAGTGGTGGGAGTAGCTGTAATTGACCTACTCAGCGACGCTACCCTGGAAACGGGACGTAGTGGCACGATTGCTGTCTTAGCTAACGTGCCTCAACTGCGTAATCTTTCTTGAACGTTAAGCTGATCTCATGCCCAAGTGTTATGGAATTTTGCTCCCGTAGTTAATGGCTAGTACTTGTTCTCCTCTTGGTGAGCATTGCTTAGCCAAATGCCTTGTTATTGAAGTCTGTTCATTAAATTCTGTTTCTTTAGATACCGTAAGGGTATAGAAAGTTCCTAAATTTGAAGATATTTGAGTCTGTTTAAAGATTTTGAAGTGACAGATACTCAGGCACTCCCTTCTGTCAGCCTTTGCGGTAAAAGACTGAGCCGAGAGACAAGAACTTACTTTCTGCCATTGAGCGTTTTGGGTAAGATGCTGAAGCTTTACGCTTTGGGATTGATGGAAAGTCCAGTTATTCCAACTGCCTATTCTGGTGTTAGCCACTGGTTCATAGGGCTTGAGATTTAAGACAGGCAAAATTACTCCTCCACAACCAGTGCTAGTAGAAAAAAATGACTGGTAACATATAAATGTTGACCTTAAATAAGGATGAAATATGGATAAGAAGAAGAAATCAGAACCTCTTACTGGAGAGATCTTGACCAAAAAGGTAAAAGAGCTAGAAAATCTCAGCAAAGAAGAAAAAGCTAGAGCCTGTGGTTACTACACCGTTACCAAAGATGGCGTAGAGCGCGTCAATATGATGAAGTTCCTGAATGCTCTAATTGATGCTGAGGGAATTGAATTAGATGGCAGACAAGAAGGCACGGGGCGAGGAGGTCGCAGTGCTAGCTATCGGATTAGCGTCCAGTCTAACGGCAACCTACTGATTGGCTCAGCCTATACCAAACAGATGGGTTTGCATCCAGGAGATGAATTTGAAATCTCGCTCGGACGCAAGCATATTAAGCTGCAACAAATCGATCAAGAAGACGAATTGGCTGAGTCTGCCTGAACAGAGGCAGCTTTAGAGGTGAAATAAACGGCCTTCAATTGCGTCATGTCTCACAGATGCTGTATGTCAACGATCCATACTAAGCCTACGCTGTGATTTGTTATTGTTGAAATAGACCCCTTCCACAAGGGTTGAAACAAAACAGAGTCCAGTAATTCCTAAGAAATCCACCTTCTCAAAGGGAGAATCTCCCCGAACAAAATGGATGACTTAAGGATGCCGACACTATTTTCATATTTTTGGTGTGGGCAATATACCCGTGGCCATCTATCTTGAAAATGATGAATGTGCAAACGCTAGCTCTGTCTAAGAGCTAGCATAGAATAATTCCACCATTCTTATGGCAGGGGCAGTTGCAGAGTGAAGTTATCGTCCAAGAATGTTTATAAAGTCCAAGATCAGGCTACGGGTAGGGCATTTTCACCCAGATATGTAACTGAAGCTCAAGACGTAGCTTTCCCTAGACGAGATGATTACCACTTTATAAACACACTCTTAGCCGTAGCTGCACCTAAAGGCAGCTACGATCTAACTCCATTCCAGGGGAATCCGCCACCACGCGGATGTCCGAGAATACCAACCTCCATCCATCTGCGACAGTACCAGCAAGAAGCCGTTACCAACTGGTTTGCCAATCAAGGTAGAGGCACATTAAAAATGGCAACGGGTAGCGGCAAAACGATCGCAGCACTGGCGATCGCCACAGCACTTTACCAAAAAATTGGCTTGCAGGTGTTGTTGGTAGTCTGTCCCTATCGGCATTTGGTGACTCAATGGGCAAGAGAATGCCAGAAATTTGGCATGGAACCAGTCTTGGCGTTTGAGAATGTCCGCACTTGGCATAGTCAGCTATCAACCCAACTTTACAATGTACGTTCTGGCAATCAGCCTTTTCTCACACTCATCACGACAAACTCTACCCTAATGAGTGAGGGGTTGCAGTCTCAACTGAAGTATTTTCCCGAGAAGACGCTGATTGTAGGAGACGAAGCTCATAACCTGGGTTCGCGACGGTTGGAAGAGAGTCTACCTGCTACAGTAGGATTGCGACTAGCGCTTTCTGCAACACCGGAACGATACTTTGATGATCAAGGGACTCAATCCCTATTTGATTATTTTGGCCCTGTCTTGCAGCCAGAATTTACCTTAAAAGATGCCATTCAACAAGGGGCGCTGGTGCGTTACCTTTACTATCCCATTCTGGTAGAACTCACAGAGGCAGAGAGTATTGCCTATGTTAAGTTAACGGCTAGAATTGGGCGGGCGCTGCTATATCAAAGACGAGAAGAGGGTAAAGCTCAGGGACATATTGAGGACAATGAAGATATAAAGCCGTTGTTGATGCAACGGGCTAGGTTAATCGGGGCAGCTGCCAACAAATTAAAGGCTTTGCGGCAGTTAATGAAAAGGCGCATCTCGACCACTCATACCCTATTCTATTGTGGGGATGGTTCTGTGGAAAGCGATCGCCAACTGAAAGCTGTTGCCAGGATTTTGGGAACTGAGTTGGGTTACCGAGTCAACATCTATACAGCACAGACGCCTTTGGAAGAGAGAGAAAACTTACGGCGTCAATTTGAGAGTGGTGAGTTGCAGGGTTTAGTGGCAATTCGCTGTCTGGATGAAGGGGTGGATATCCCAGCAGTGCAGAATGCAGTAATTTTGGCAAGTAGTGGGAATCCACGCCAGTTTATTCAGCGCAGAGGGCGAATTTTGCGATCCTACCCAGGCAAGCAACGCGCTACCTTGTTTGACATGATTGTCCTGCCACCAGAGTTAGACAGAGAGACTATGGAAGTTGAGCGAAATCTGTTACGCAAGGAGTTGCGGCGATTTGTGGAGTTTGCCGACTTGGCAGACAATTCGGGTGAAGCGAGAATCAAGTTGTTAACGCTTCAGAAAAGATACGGGTTGTTAGATATTTGACAGATAAAAAGAGGAAAAAAGCGATC
>CAZZWA010000004.1:43514-44884 GCA_964657555.1 uncultured Microcoleus sp. | reverse complement strand
GTGCTACCAAATGGCAACGAAGGAAAGTTACTCTGTGCGTTGCAAGATGGCAAAAAAACACTGTAAAATGGCTCAGCCACAGACGCCACCTTTCCCAGTTCAGCTCCCATAGCTGTGGCAAGGGCTTTAGCTCGGTTCTGGGCATCTTTCATCGCTGCTTGGTAAGCAATACTCTCTAGATGTTGGCAGTCAGTTACCCGGTACGCTACGCTCACACCCTCAACGAAAAGCTTGCCACTCTTGCTAGCTGCTTCACTAGCAGTGGTAATAATCTTCTGTACACGAGTAGTGGTTGGTTTCTCAATCTTAATTATGATGCTGGCAGGTGCCTCACTGGAATAAGGGAATGACTGTGAACTGCGATCGCCTACTTTCACTTCTATGGCTTCAGATGGCACCCCAATAGCAATTAGGGCGTCAACTATAGGCTTTACGTTCTCCCTAGCTAGCGATCTGGCAATCCGTCTAGCATAGGACGGCGTACTTTCTGACGGCACTGGAGAGGAGTTGGGTTTTTCATCGCTGAATTTTAATTCTACCCTCGCTGTGTCTGCTGGGGCAGTTGCCTGCCCTTTACCTACAATCATCAACGCGTGCCGCTCATTTATAGGAGGATAGAACAGCTGAGCTATAAGGCTATGGTTAAGTTCTCCATCTGCTAACAACTCCCTATGGGTGAAAGTTAGGCTGTGAGCCATGCTACTCCTGGGTATTGCAGTTCCTAACCCTGTTACTATGACAGCTGAGACTATTCTTGATATAGCTATATTTTTCATCAATGCGACAATCCTTTCTTAAGCTGTACTACTTTTTAAACAGCCAATAAAATTATGCACCTTGACTTCACCTAGTACCAAAAATCAACGCAATTTGTATATTTAGGACTTTTTTTCCTGATTTTGAAGCTGTAAGAAGCTGTTCGCCTTCCATCCTCACATCGTCTAGACAGCAATTTGTTGCTTCCCTAAGTCTTTAGTCGGATTTATCAACAAACAACATACCAAGGAAATAGTTAAGGCAGCGAACTTTAGGGCTGACCATCTGTAGTTAGATTGGTTACTTCCTTTTAATCCGCAAACATAATGTAACAGTTAGTACATAAAAACTATTAAGCAGGAGCAAAACCTTGGCTGACCATTTGCACAAAGGTGATCGCGTCGAGTGGAA
Source organism: uncultured Microcoleus sp. (assembly GCA_964657555.1). Taxonomy (GTDB): domain Bacteria; phylum Cyanobacteriota; class Cyanobacteriia; order Cyanobacteriales; family FACHB-T130; genus CAZZWA01. Next base: position 43,717 of record CAZZWA010000004.1, on the reverse strand, counting down.
CACTTCTCAAGGCAAAACCACTGGCAAGGTGAAACAGCAGCTCACTCAGCCTACAGAGATTAAAGGACACCACGTTGCTGCCTCAGAAGATCGCCCTGAGTACCTAGTTGAGAGTGACAAGACGGGAAAAGAAGCCGCTCACAAACCTGATGCCCTTAAGAAAATAGAGGAGTAAAGCCAGCATCACTCGTCTTGATGTTAAA
>CAZZWA010000004.1:29734-43414 GCA_964657555.1 uncultured Microcoleus sp. | reverse complement strand
TAAATATTCGACCGGATTTGACATCAATCCGGCAGAATGGTTGTGCTATGAATATGCTCTTTTTGGCAGCTATATAACAGTGTCAAAGCTGCTGTATAATTTAATACATTTATAGCTATGCGACCCCAGATGGCAATAGTAGCATTCCTTTCTCTCCTTGCCGTTCAAACGCCACTGCCGCTGAATCAAATAGCCTTATTCTCTACCGATGGAGTCTTAGCTCAAACTTCTACTTCCCACAAAGCAGAAGCAGCCCGATTGCTGAAACAAGGTATTGAACAGGTTCAGACTAGTCAATTTGAGGCGGCAGCACAATCTTGGCGAAAAGCACTAATAATCTATCGAGAAATCAAAGATCGCCAGGGTGAGGGAAATGTGCTCGCAAATCTGGGACTTGCTTACGATTCCCAAGGAGATTACGCCAAAGCGATTGAGTACTACCAGGAGAGTTTAGCGATCTTACAGAAAATTAAAGACCGTCTAGGTGAAGAGGCTGTTCTCTCAAATCTAGGACTTGCTTACAATAATCTTGGAGACTCTGCCAAAGCCATCGAGTACTACCAGCAGAGTTTAGCGATCGCTAAAGATATCAAAGACCGTCTGGGGGAAGGAACATCTCTCTCAAATCTGGGACTTGCTTACGATTCTCAAGGAGATTATGGTAAAGCAATTGAGTATCATCAGCAGCATTTAGCAATTGCGCGGGCAATCAAAGATCGTCTGGGTGAGGGGAATGCCCTCTCAAATCTGGGCATTACTTACGCAGACCTCGGAGATTATACCAAGGCTATTGAGTCTCACCAGCAGCGTTTAGCCGTTGCTAGAAGTATCAAAGACCGTCTAGGAGAGGGGAATGCACTCTCGAATCTGGGAATTGCTTACTATCGCCTAGGAGATTACGCCAAAGCAATTAATTACCAGCAGCAGCGTTTAGCGATCGCCAGAGATATCAAAGATCGCCTAGGTGAGAGGACATCTCTCTCAAATTTGGGGGTTGTTTACCAAGCCTTAGGAAATTATGCCAAAGCAATTGATTATCAGCAGCAGAGTCTAGCGATCGCCCGAGAAATCAAAGACCGCTTGAGTGAGGAAAATGCGCTCTCGAACCTAGGAATTGCCTATCAATCCTTAGGAAATTATCCTAAAGCGATTGAGTACCAGCAGCAGAGTCTAACGATCACCCAAGAAATTAAAGACCGCCTCAATGAGGGGAATGCTTTCTCGAACCTAGGACTTGCTTATTATGAGCTGGGAGACTACACCAAAGCCATTGATTACCACCAACGACATCTAGCCATTACCAAAGATATCAAAGACCTTCGGGGCGAAGGGCGGGCGCTGGCAAATCTAGGAATTGCTTACTATGAGCTGGAAGATTACGCCAAAGCGATTAGTTACCAGCAGCAGCGTTTAGCGATCGCCCGAGAAATTGGCGACCTCCAAGTAGAAAGGATTGCTCTGTCGAATCTAGGACTGACGCTCCAGAAGTCTGGCAATCTGAAAGAAGCAGAAAGAATCCTCCGTAGTGGAGTTGATGTGTATGAATTTCTCCGAAAGAGATCGGAGCACAACAAAGTATCTATTTCTGAAGAGCCAGCTCCCATCTACCGCACTTTACAACAAGTTCTCATTGCCGAGAATAAACCCGATGCCGCTTTAGAAGTTGCTGAACGGGAGCGTGCCACGGCCTTCGCAGAACTATTGGCTAGGCGAAACACCACAATATCTGCCTCCAAGGAAGTCATCATCACTCCACCCAAAATTCTGGATATTCAACAAATTGCCAAACAGCAAAATGCCACAATCATTGAATATTCAATTATTTATGACGAATTTAAGATTAAGGGTAAACAAGAAACAAAAGAATCAGAACTATATATTTGGAGAATTCCACCTACAGGTGAAATTGCCTTTCGTCAAGTCGATCTCAAACCCCTGTGGCAGCAACAAAACATTACACTTGCAGACCTAGTTACCAGCAGCCGTGAATCTATTGGTGTAAGGAGTCGTGGTGGTATTGAAGTGACTCGCCTTGATCGGGTAGGCGAAACTAAAAGCTTACGGCAGCTTGATCAACTGCTGATTTCACCCATTGCCAACCTGCTGCCAAAAGACCCTAATGAGCGTGTGATCTTCATCCCCCAAGAATCTCTGTTCTTAGTGCCCTTTCCGGCTTTACAAAATGCAGATGGCAAATATCTCATTGAAGAACACACCATTCTCTCCTCCCCCGCCATTCAGGTTTTGCAACTTACCCATCAGCGGCGGAAACGGATTTTGAACCTGGCGCTGAAGAGAAATGAAGGGACGGATATGCAGATTCCCCAAGGTGCAGATGTACTCATCGTTGGCAATCCTACGATGCCCAGCGTTTCTCCCCAAATTGGAGCACCACTTGAACCATTACCTCCTCTACCATTTGCCCAAGAAGAAGCAGAAGCTATAGCCCAGGTAATGAAGACAAAAGCAATTACAGGCAAACAAGCCACCAAAGCTGCAATGATACAACTTCTTCCCAAATCACGGCTAATTCATCTAGCCACCCACAGCAGCTTTGATAATATTCCCGGTTTTGGTAGTTGGATTGCCCTAGCTCCTTCCCTTTCAGATAATGGCATCCTCACAGCTGATGAAATCCTCAAACTAAAACTAAATGCCGAATTGATAGTTTTGAGTGCTTGTGACACTGGGCAGGGGAAACTTACAGGAGATGGTGTGATCGGTTTATCTCGCGCCCTGATAACTGCTGGTGTCCCAAGTGTGATGGTATCTCTATGGTCTGTAAGCGACCAGTCAACCAAGCTGCTGATGACTGAGTTTTATCGCAACTTGCACGCGTCACCCGATAAAGCCCAAGCTTTGCGGCAAGCAATGCTCGTGACCATGAAACAATACCCACAACCAGCATTCTGGGCAGCTTTTACTCTAATTGGTGAAGCGGAGTGATAGCAAACTTGGTTAATCACTTCGTTTGTATTCTGTCGTTTTTAGTCCTTGGTCATTTTACTGAAGTGGTGGAAAACTTTTGCCGCCATGCACTAGAGCATCGGTCAAGTATTCAGATTTTGGTGGTAATCAGCTGTTCTTGAGCAGGGGAGGCAGAGGAGGTAGAATTTCACGGATTTTTCTTAGAATACATAGAATTGTTAATTTGTCAATCTAGATTACTTTACCGACTCCCTAGGAGCTTCCTTAACGCCACACTCGGGTGAGATTCAGAACAAAACCGGGTAGCAAATTCTCGCCAGACAACTCGGTGGGATTTTCCCACACTTCTACATCTACTCCCGGTCGATAAATCTCTACCCGTCGGTTCTGCGGGTCAATCAACCACCCCAATCTTGCCCCGTTGTCGATGTATTCCTGCATCTTGGCTTGCAGTTTGGTGAGGCTGTCCGATTCAGAGCGCAACTCGACGACAAAATCTGGGCAAAGCGGCACAAAGCCTTTTCGCTGTTGGGGAGTGAGCGCCTCCCAACGTTCTCGACTCACCCAGGCAGCATCGGGGGAACGGTCGGCTCCATTAGGGAGTCTAAACCCAGTAGAGGAGTCAAAAGCTTCGCCCAGTTCTTCGTGTTCTTCGTACCAGCGATCTAGTTGTCCGGTGATGCTGCGATTGCGCCTGCCCGATTCGCCTCCTGTGGGGGGATTCACGATTAACTCTCCTTGTGCCGTGCGTTCTAGCCTCAAATCCCGATTCGCGACTGCCAGTGCCTCGAACTGTTCTGGCGTGACGTGTAGCGCGATCGCACTAGGCAGTTCGATAGATATGGTTTCTAGTTTGGTGGGTGTCTGTACCATCTTGACCTCACTGAAAGCTTAAGCAAGAATCTAATTTAACTTGGCTTTTTTAAAACTAATATCCTACTTAAATCATCTCAATCTTATTCATAATGCTGCTTTATAAGAGCAATGAGAATTTGGGTGAGCTGCTCTAGATCATCAGGAACGCGATAAAGAGCTATATCTTGAGAGATTAGATTTTTACTGGTATCTAATCGACCAAATCGCCAAGCATCACCAATTGTAACAGCACCATACAGGACATCTTGTTCCTCTGTATAAGATTGTCCTTCTTGCAAGATTTTCTTGGGCATCGCCTCAGTAGTTAGCTCCTGACTATAGCTATTTTAAGTTTGTTTAAAGACAGCATCTTCCCAGATAATGTCAATCAGGCAGGATGGTTTTGCTCAAGTCGGCTCCGCTCATATCTGTGCCGCTCAGATCTGCCTCAGTGAGATTTGCTTCAATCAAATCAGTTCGGTTGAGATTGACCTCAATTAATTTAGCGCTGCTGAGGTCTGCTTGACACAAAAGTGCATCGCTGAGATTTGCATAACTCAGATCAGCCCTTCTCATATCTGCCTCGGTCAGATTCGCTCCAATTAAGTTGGCTCCAGTTAAATTAGAGCCAATGAGTTGAGCTTTAACAAGTCTGACACCAATCAGTTTTGCTTTATCAAGGTTTGTCCCAATCAGGTTGGCAGCCGTCAAATTGGCACCCGTCAGGTCAGCACGGCTCAAATCAGCCCCACTACAAGTTACCTCGCTCATGTTCGCTCCTCGCAGGTTGGCGCCAGTCAGGTTAACTCCTTCCAGAATGGCTCCACTCAAGTCCACCTGACGCAAGTTTGCCGCTTCTAAATTGATCCCAGTCAAGTCTAATTCTCGGAAATTCCGTTCGCCAGTGGCATATCGTTGTTTAACCTGATCTCGATCCATGTGTATACTCTCCGCCCTCGAACTATTCATGAGTTACTCCATTTGGCATGATGGCACCACTCAAGTCAGCGTGACGCAAATTAACCTGATTGAGGTTGGCGTCAATGAGAACGGCTTCAGTCAGAATTGCCGCAGTCAGATTAGACCAGCATAGCTTTGCACGGTACAGGTTAGCTCGTCTTAGGTTAGCTCCCCGCAGGATTGCCCAACTGACGTTTGCTCCCCTAAGGTTGGCTCCAGTGAGGATGGCGTTCGTCAGGTCGCTTCCACTTAGTTTTGCCCGACTTAGGTCTGCCTGACTCAAATTCGCTCCAATCGCACTGGCTCCATTTAGGATAGCTTGAGACAGATTTGCTCCCTCCAAATTGGCGTCAATCAGAATTGCATTTGTCAAGTTGGCTCCCTCAAAGAAAGCTCCCATCAATATGGCTCCGGTCAAGTTAGCTCGACTCAGAGGAGCCTCAACAAGTTTTGCCCTCGTCAAGTTGGCATCCCGCAGCATAGCCTCACTCAAAAGGGCACGATTCAGGTTGGCCCCAATCAGATTAGCTCTACTCAGGTTGGCAGCCCGCAAGCTGGCGTCACTCAAGTTGGCTTCACAAAGGTTGGCCTGACTCAAATTGGCCCCAATGAGGTTGGCCTCATTCAGATTGGCGCGCAGGTCGGCTTGAGTCAGATTTGCCTCTCGGAGGTTAACACTCGTTAGGGCTGCCCCCAATAGGTTAGCCTGGCTCAGATCGGCTCCCCTTAGATCGGCTTGGGTCAGGTCAACTCCTACAAGGTCGGCTGCATGCAGGTTAACTTCCCGAAAATCCCTTTGGCCTGCTGCATAGAGCCGTTTCAGTTCCTGAGCATCCATGATGATTTGCCTCGTGCTCCCTTCTTCATCAAACATATACACAGCAGACTCTCCTGGGTAATCGCTTTATTGAGTGCTAAAATTCTTGAGACACAAAAATATCCCAAATTTAACATCTGGATTTTGTTGAATTTCAGACAGATTGCTGTCAAAGCTGACTGTTTCTTCACAGAGCAAGGCAAAAGTCGTGCAGTCTGAGACAATCAAGAACAAGGGTGATTGGTCATTTGCTAAGGACTAAGAACCAAGAAATAAAGACTAAGAACGAAGGAAACAGAATGCCGGACAATTTGAGAAGCCAAGTCGTGACACAAGGTGTACAGCGATCGCCTAACCGAGCTATGCTGCGTGCCGTTGGCTTTAAAGATGAAGATTTCTCCAAGCCTATTGTGGGCATAGCCAATGGGTACAGCACTATTACTCCCTGTAACATGGGGTTAAACGAGTTGGCTATCAGAGCCCAGAAGGGTGCTACCGTAGCTGGTGCAATGCCCCAGATGTTTGGCACGATTACCATCAGCGATGGCATCTCAATGGGAACGGAGGGAATGAAGTATTCCCTGGTATCCAGGGAAGTGATTGCTGACTCAATCGAGACAGTCTGTAACGGGCAAAGCATGGATGGAGTCCTGGCTATTGGTGGTTGTGATAAGAATATGCCAGGAGCGATGTTGGCGATCGCTCGAATGAACATTCCAGCTATTTTTGTCTATGGTGGCACGATTAAACCGGGACACTACAACGGATATGACTTAACCTTAGTGAGTGCCTTTGAAGCTGTAGGACAATACAGCGCTGGTAAAATTGATCCCAACGAGCTGCTAGAAGTAGAACGCAAAGCTTGCCCTGGTGCGGGTTCCTGCGGTGGTATGTATACAGCCAATACAATGTCTTCCGCATTTGAGGCGATGGGGATGAGTTTGCCTTATTCCTCAACAATGGCAGCCGAAGACGCCGAAAAAGCAGATAGCGCAGAGAAATCTGCTTTTGTCCTAGTGGAGGCGATTCACAAACAACTGCTACCGCGCCAAATTATCACCCGCAAAGCCTTTGAGAATGCCATTTCTGTGATCATGGCGGTGGGCGGTTCTACCAATGCCGTTCTGCATTTACTGGCAATTGCTCATGCTGTTGGCGTGGAATTAGTTCTGGATGACTTTGAAACGATTCGCGCCCGCGTGCCCGTTTTATGCGATCTTAAACCCAGTGGCAGGTATGTTGCAACTGATTTACACAAGGCAGGTGGTATCCCGCAGGTAATGAAGATGCTGCTTGTCCACGATTTGCTGCACGGCGACGCGCTGACCATCACCGGCCAGACAATTGCTGAAGTCCTGGCAGATGTGCCATCAGAGCCCCATGCTGACCAAGATGTCATCCGTCCTTGGCATAACCCCCTGTATGCTCAAGGACACTTAGCCATCCTCAGAGGCAATCTGGCCACGGAAGGGGCTGTCGCCAAAATTACCGGCATTAAGAAGCCCAGTATCACCGGCCCAGCGCGGGTATTTGAATCTGAAGAAGCCTGCTTAGAAGCAATTTTGGCTGGAAAAATTAACCATGGGGATGTGATTGTCATCCGCTACGAAGGACCAAAGGGCGGCCCTGGAATGCGAGAAATGCTGGCACCCACTTCTGCTCTGATCGGTGCAGGCTTGGGAGATGCTGTAGGCTTGATTACCGATGGGCGCTTCTCTGGAGGTACTTACGGGATGGTTGTCGGTCATGTGGCACCAGAAGCAGCTGTCGGCGGAGCGATCGCGCTTGTTCAAGAAGGCGACACCATCACGATTGATGCACCAAGTCGTGTGTTACATTTACATGTCCCTGATGAAGAATTAGAGCGTCGCCGCGCCGCTTGGCAACCACCCAAACTCCGTTACACAACTGGCGTGTTGGCAAAATATGCTAAGTTAGTATCCTCTAGCAGTGTTGGCGCAGTGACAGACTTAAACTTAGTTTGATAGACATGGGCAGATATCAACTACCTCCTGGTCAGACGGGGTTGCCTGTGCTAGGCGAGACGCTACAGTTTATTTTCGACCCCAAGTTTGTTGAAAAACGCTACCAGCAGTACGGCCCTATCTTTAAGACGCACATGATTGGCCGACCCACGGTGGTAATGGTAGGGCCAGAAGCCGTTGAATTTGTCCTCTCCAGCCACATGGATTGTTTTTCCTGGCGTCAGGGATGGCCCGACACTTTTAAAATCTTATTGGGCGAATCACTGTTTCTGCAAGACGGCGAGGAACATCGCCAAAATCGCCGTCTGATGATGCCAGCTTTACACGGCCCAGCGTTGGGACAATACGTAGCCACAATGGAGGCAATCACCCAACGCTATCTGCAAAAATGGCAGCAGCAACAGGAATTCACTTGGTTTAACGAGTTTAAACAGCTAACATTTGACATTGCCAGTTGCCTGTTGCTAGGAACTCAACCGGGACTAGAGGCTACACGTCTTAGTCAGATGTTTACCCAACTCACCAATGGTTTATTCGCTATCAACCCTCTACCTTTACCATTGACTCAGTTAGGCAAAGCGATTAGGGCTCGCGATCACATCCTCCAGCATCTCACTCAAGTCGTGCGCGATCGGCAAAAAAATCCCACTCAAGACGCCCTCAGCCTATTAGTGCAAGCCCGCGATCAGGATGGAAATAGCATGAGTGAGAGCGAAGTCCGCGCTCAAGCCATGCTGCTACTATTCGCTGGGCATGAAACTACGACCTCAATGCTCACTTGGTTGTGTGCAGAGTTAGCTTGTCATCCAGAGGTGCTACGACGGGCTAGAGAAGAACAACAGCAGTTTGCAATAGAGCCGGTGAATTTAGAACAATTAGGGCAAATGCCTTACTTAGACCAAATTCTCCTCGAGATTGAACGGCTGCATCCGCCTGTAGGAGGTGGGTTTCGCGGTGTTGTCAAACCTTTTGAGTTTAATGGTTTCCACGTTCCGTCTGGGTGGATGGCGCTGTATTCGATTCTGGCGACTCACCAGTTACCAACCATTTACCCTAACCCAGAGCGTTTTGATCCAGAACGCTTCAGCCTTGAACGGCAAGAACACAAACAGTTCCCCTTTAGCCTAATTGGGTTTGGCGGTGGGCCGCGAGTGTGTGTAGGAATCGCATTTGCGAAGCTAGAAATGAAAATTGTTGCTGCCTACTTACTGCGCGGCTACCAATGGGAACTGTTACCTAATCAAAGCCTCAATTCGGTGCAAGTTCCCACTAATCGCCCAAAAGATGGGCTGCGCGTCCGTTTTCAACAGTTGCCAGCTACTCTATAGAACCGTGAAAACCGCAGGAGTAGATGCGCGAATCTAAGTGTATTCCCTGATGCTGATGCCTATTAACTATAGTTAAATAAATAGAAGCAAAATTCTACAATAATGCATAAATATCATCAAAGGGTATGATGGCAAACTTACTAATTAATGGTAAATTTCCCATTACAGTAGATATTCCTACTGAAGTTCATCAGCTTTTAATAAACGCCAAAGATTCTTTGACTGAAACTGCTGGAAAAGCAGTGACTACTGTTACCCAAAATACTAGTAAAGTTGTGGAAAATTTTACAGTAACTGCTGGCAATGCCCAAGAAACTTTCTCTCAAACTGCTAGCAATGCTATTGGTACGGCTGTGCAAACAAAAGATTCGCTAGCTCAAACCGCAGTTAAGACAGTATCCACTGTCACCGCTACAACTAATGAAGCTATCAATACACTAACTGACACTGCTCTTCAGACCGGAAATTCTCTCAAGGGTTCTGTCGAGGGTACTTTTCACCAAGCAGACCAATTGAGCAAAGTTGCTGCTACAGCAGTTGAGAATGCTATTAGTGCTTTGATAAATCATCAGCTAGATGCCGCCAATGTTTGGATTGAGGCTCATCCAGCAGTATTTTGGGCAAGTAAAGCACTGATTTGGGGAATTAACCATCCAATCATTAGCACTGTCATTATCCTCTTAGCCATTTTTGCCTTGTGGCAATTAGTAAAAGCCTTCGGTAGCTTGGTCGAAAAAGTTTTCTTATCTATACTAAAATCACCTTTTAGATTGGTTCATTTCCTTTGGAAAGCCAGCTTTAAACCGCGCGAGCAGTTTGTAACTAGTCGGAAAATCAAGCAAACTGAAAGCGATATTTCGAGTTTAATGACTGCAATTCCTCCCTCAATTAGGCGCAATCAGAAAGAACGACTAGCATATGTTCTAACTAGACTAGAGGTAATCAGGCAGGAGCAGAACGACCTTTTACAGGAAGTTACAGAGATACTGGCAAATGACTCACATGCAACTGAGTCGCCAGCATCAAGTCACCCCTTTGTCGTCAGTCGGAACGAAGTGAGAAACTTTTGAGCATTCTCTTGTTGAGGTGTCGCTGCTATGGTCACATACAGCCGCTGATTCACCAGATACACCCGTCCTTTACCAGGAATCCCATTACTAAAGGTAAACTCAAATTCTCTCGCCGGATATCCAGTCAGTGACAGGCTTTTCTGAGACAGCAATTTAGCTTCAGCACCTTTCACAAACTCACCTGGCAAACGGTCGAGAATCTGTTTAACTTCTTCAGCACTTGCTTGGGCAACGCTAGGAATGTCAGTGTACATGACATAAAATATATCTTTCTCGCTCTCATACTTTAAGTAGTAATCAACTGAGCCATCTTTGTCTTTTTCTGTCTCTTCAACAGGGCTACCAGGCATCAAGACAGCAAAACTTCCTTTAGGTGAAGCCCACTCCTTCCACGTAGATTCAGCTATTAAAATGGGCTGAGTGGCTGTGGATTGGAAGCTCTGTAAGTATCTAATGTGTGCGGGACTCTCAGCTCTGACGGTGGCTGCTAGACAGAGAGGAGTTAACAGTGTAGCCGTAGCAAGGATTCTCAATCTCATATTGGAAGTTGATTCAGCGTATGCGAACAGATATCAAAGTTTAAACAGAGGATACACGTTAACCAATCCCTATTCCATGCTTTCTAGAGCAAAAAAGCCGTAGAGCTAGAAGCTAGTAGTTAGTGGGAAAGCAAGTACTAACTTTATACAAGTTGATAAACTTAGGAGTAGTCAGCCCCAAACCAATTCTTGATAATCCAAACTTTAATAGGTATGAGTGAATGATTGGGGTAACTTACCGGCAGGATCAATGTGTACTATTTTGCTCTATTTTCCCAGGATTATGGGGGTAGGGTAAATTCCCAGAAAAACTGCTTAGTGGGGATTTCTGGGAAAAACTGCCTCGACAAATCATGTTTGAACTGAGGAGGCGATCGCTATCATGTCCTAATCCTATCTTAATATTCACTTAGCCTTGATCGGCTAGCTGTGCTAACCTGTTGAGAATCATTCACTGATACGCTTGTACTTCCCCACATTGCCCAGCACAACCAGCGCCTATGGTATATGTCAAGCGCGTGGAACTAACGCACTTCAAATCCTTCGGTGGCACGACAAAGATTCCGTTGCTGCCGGGGTTTACTGTCATTTCTGGGCCAAATGGTTCAGGCAAGTCGAATATTCTAGACGCCTTGCTGTTTTGCCTAGGACTTGCTAGTTCCAAGGGGATGCGGGCAGAACGCCTTCCCGATCTGGTCAACAACAACCAAAACCATCGCGGTACAGTAGAAGCCAGCGTCACAGTCACGTTGGATTTATCAGATTTACCCGCCTCCTCTGAAGAAGAATGGGCGCAAGGAAGTCAGGGAGAATCAGCCCCGCCTGAACTCTCTAACTCAATCACTAGCGTAGCGGCACGAAGTGCTACTCAAAACTCTTCCCTAGAGTGGAGTGTGACGCGCAAGCTACGCGTCACCCAGCAAGGAACTTACACCTCGAATTACTACATCAACGGCGAATCCTGCACGCTGACGGAACTCCATGAACAGCTCAGCGAGCTACGGATTTATCCAGAAGGCTACAATGTGGTGCTGCAAGGAGATGTCACCAGCATTATTTCCATGAATCCACGAGAACGCCGGGAGATTATTGATGAATTAGCTGGCGTGGCAGCGTTTGACCGCAAGATTACTCAGGCAAAGCAGACGCTAAACGAGGTGAAGGAACGGGAAGATAGCTGTCGCATTGTGGAAAGAGAACTGATAGCCCAGCGAGATCGCCTATCACTCGACCGGATCAAAGCGGAAAAATACCAAAAGCTAAAGACAGAACTCTTTACCAAAGAACAGTGGGAAGCAGTTCTGAAATGGCGATCGCTCCAACAACAGGTGCAAGCTCTCACCCAGCAGATAGCAGTGGGTGATCGCACGAGTACGGAACTCACAGCCCAGCTTTCTACTCTCGCAGATGAAATTCAGCAAGTAACGGCTGAATTAAACCAGCTCAATACTCGTGTTAAAGCACTGGGAGAAGACGAACTCCTCGCCCTGCAATCTACCCTCGCCACCCAGTCAGCCGAACAGCGACAACTACAGCGTCAGCAAAGGGAACTGGAAACGGCTGGGGAAGATACCCAGCGGCGGATGAAGGAAACCCACCAGGCAATTCAACAATACTCCTCAAGATTAGAAAACTTGACTCAAGAACAACATGTAGAGACCCAAAATCTGGTGTCTGTGCGCCAACAACGGGATGAGGAACAACAAGCCCTCAACCAGAATCGGGAACAAGCAAGTGCGATCGCCGCTGCTTCCGAAGTCTGGGTACAGCAACAAACGGCGCTGAGTCGGCAAATCGAAACCCTGCTGCAAACTGTTGAACCCCAGCGCACCGAGCAAGCCCAACTGAGAGAACGTCATACCAATTTGGGACAGCAAATCGCCGCTCTCTCGTCACAATGCCAAACATTAGAGCCGGAGATTGCCACCAAACATGCTCATGTTTCCGAGCTAGAAACGCAATTATCGGCAGCAGCTCAACAAACCCAAGACCTTGCAGCATCCCTGGCACAGACCGAACAAGAACTGCTTGTTCAGCAAGAAACAAAGGCACGCCTATTGCAAGAGCAACGGGAAAAACAACGCCAGGTGGATAAAATCGAAGCTCAAGCTCAAGCCCAGCAAGAAGCTCAAGGCACCTTCGCGACAAAAGTCATTTTGCAGTCGGGACTGACTGGCATCTGTGGGTTAATCGTCCAACTGGGACGAGTAGAACCCCGCTATCAGCTAGCTTTGGAAACGGCAGCAGGTGGACGGCTGGGAAATTTAGTTGTTGAAGATGACGCAGTGGCAGCAGCAGGGATAGAACTCCTCAAACAAAAACGCGCAGGCCGAGTCACTTTCTTACCTCTGAATAGAATTCAGCCGCCACGATTCACTCCAGTTGTGGCTCTCCGGTATGCCAACGGCTTTGTTAACTACGCCATTAACCTGGTTGAGAGCGACCCGCGTTACCAAGAGGTATTTGCCTACGTCTTCGGCAGTACGGTTGTCTTTGAGACCCTCGGTGATGCCCGTCGCTATCTAGGTCAATACCGGATAGTCACTCTGGATGGCGAACTGCTGGAAACCAGTGGCGCGATGACCGGCGGTAGTAGCAGCCAACGTTCTGGGCTGCATTTTGGGAGTGTGGAAGCTGGGGAATCTTCTGAGGCAGCAGGATTGAGACATCGCCTGCAAGAAATTGAGGTGATTTTAGAACGCTGTGGTGAAGCAGTGAATTCCCTTTCTGTGAAGACAAAACATCTAGCTCAAGCACTGGCAGAGGCCAAGGCCAACCGCCGGGAAATGCAGCTGCATCTCGAACAGTTACACAAAGAGATCAAGCTCCTAACAAATCAAGGCGAACAGGCGCGATCGCTTCTTGCTAAAAATACCCAAGAACTGGAAGCCGCCAGCTGGCGCTTGCAAACCCTGGAAACGGAGTTGCCGGAAAAAGAAACTCAACTGCAACAGTATCGGCAAGCTTTAGCAGAACTAGAACAATCCCAAACCCACAGCGAGTGGCAACAAATCCAGGTGATGGTGAGAGCCAAAGAAGCTCAGCTTGGGGAGCGAGAACAGGCTCTCCGCGCTGCTGAGCAACGGCTCCAAGACCTAAAAAATCAGCACCAGCGCTTGCAAGAAAAAATCCAGGAATGTCAGGGACATCTACAGGAATACAACACTCAACAAAGTTACCAGCAGAAGCAGTTAGCAG
>CAZZWA010000004.1:22718-29724 GCA_964657555.1 uncultured Microcoleus sp. | reverse complement strand
CAGCACTCAGCACTCAGCACTCGACACTCAGCTTGCTCAAACTCAAGCTGATTTGACAAAAGCTGAACAGAGGCTGGGAGAAGAGAAACAAAAGCGCGACGCCATGGAACAAAACCTCCGCGAACGCCATTTGAGCAAGCAGCAGTGCGAATGGCAACTTGCTAAACTCCAGGAAACTCAACAACAGCGCCAGGAATCTCTATCCGACTTGCAAATTCAGTTAGCAGCTCAACAGGCGGAATTACCTGAAGTCTCAGGGACTGGGGAAGAATCGAACCAATCCTCTTGTTCCCAATCACCAATCCCCTACGCTACTCAACTAGAACAGCTGCAACAGGAAATGCGATCGCTCCAAAAGCGTCTTCAGGCCATGGAACCTGTCAACATGCTGGCGCTAGAAGAATACGACCGCACTCAAAATCGGCTACAGGAACTTTCGCAAAAATTAGCTACTCTGGAAGCAGAGAGGACTGAATTGCTGTTGCGGATTGAGAACTTTACGACCTTACGGCTGCGTGCTTTCCGGGAAGCCTTTGATGCAGTCAACCAAAACTTTCAGCGAATTTTTTCCGAACTCTCTGACGGTGACGGCTACCTGCAACTTGATGCTTCCCAAGATCCCTTTGCCGGTGGTCTTAACTTGGTGGCCCATCCTAAAGGTAAACCTGTGCAGCGACTGGCTTCTATGTCGGGAGGCGAAAAGTCTCTTACCGCTCTCAGCTTTATCTTTGCCCTCCAGCGCTACCGCCCGTCTCCTTTCTATGCATTTGATGAAGTCGATATGTTTTTGGATGGGGCAAACGTCGAGCGATTAGCTAGAATGATCAGACAGCAGTCGAAGCAAGCACAATTTATAGTAGTGAGCTTGCGACGCCCTATGATGGAGTCTTCTGAGCGTACAATTGGTGTAACCCAGGCGCGAGGAGCTTACACTCAAGTACTGGGAATCAAATTGTAGTCACCAATTACTTATTGGTAGATTATATTTCACAATTGCTTGAAATAATATTGATACTCAAACAAGATTAGAGATCAGGATTGCGGGACATAATGACATCTGAACAAATCCGTCAACGCTCCGACCTAATAAATACACGGGTAGTCACTCTTGACACCGCCAAGCACCTGGGAGTTGTTAAGGAACTATTGGTAGACATTGACCGACGGGAAGTTGTAGCCCTGGGTTTGCGAGATAACCTGCTCTCGCTTGCGGGAATGCCACGATATATGCTCCTCTCTAACATTCGTCAGATGGGTGATGTCATTCTGGTTGATAATGACGACGTTGTTGAAGATGATGTTGATGTTGAGGCTTACAGCAGCCTGATCAACAGCGAAGTGATCACGGAAACCGGTGAACTGCTGGGGCGGGTGCGGGGTTTCAAGTTCAATCCTGATGATGGCAAGCTTTCCTCTCTAATCATTGCTTCTCTAGGTCTTCCACTCATTCCCGAGCAGGTTCTTAGTACTTACGAGCTGCCAGTTGAGGAAATAGTTAGCAGCGGCCCTAATCGGCTGATTGTGTTTGAAGGAGCAGAAGAGCGTCTCAGCCAGATGAGTGTAGGCGTTCTAGAGCGCCTTGGCCTTGGCAAAGCGCCTTGGGAACGGGATGAAGATGAACAATACTACAGTCCACCAGTAGCGAGAGTCGAAAATCAACTGCCTCCTCCTACGCCTCTGCGCACGCCACCACCGCGAACCTCCTCCCCAGTTGTGGAGAAAGTCTGGGATGAGAATGATGGTTGGGAAGAGCCAGAACCTCAGCCAATTCCCAGGCGACGGGAAGAATCTGTCTACTACCAACAGGTGGAAGAAGAGGATAACTGGAGTGAGGCGACAACAGACAGTCCCAGGCGCAGCCAATATCGGCCAGAGCGCGCTTATGCTGAACCTGAACCCTACAAACCCGAGCCTTACAAGAATGACTACGTAGACGAATACGAAGAAGAGGAAGATGTCTGGGAGGATGCTAAGCCGCCTGAGCCATATAAAGCGCCCAAAGTAAATATTCCCGAAAAAACTAAAGCCCCAGAGTATGAAGAAGAATCGGGTTATTAAAGAGCTGTATAAAGGGAAGGGACAAGGAGAGGGGGAGACTAGGGGAAAGAAGAGAAAAATTCATTGTGAGAGCTGATTAGTATAGCAGGGGGCGTGTATATACCCATAAGAGCTATAGTGCAGCCCCTTTTAAACACGGTGTTTCCCGTTGTCCTTGAGCTAGCAGCGCTGCAAGTGAGTCATCAGCAGAACAATTTCATCAATCGTCTGACGCATGGTTGCGGCAGGCTGATCAGATTGATTCACTAAAATGCTAAAAACTAGGGGTTGATAGCTAGGACCATCTAGATACCCAGATAAAGCTGAAACGCCGCTCATGGTACCTGTCTTCCCTTGAAGAACACCTTGAGCGAGTGTATTGCGAAAACGATTCTGGAGTGTGCCACTCTTGCCTGCCAAAGGTAAAGAAGCCCTGAAAACAGCTGCCTCTGGAGTTTGGGCGATCGCTCTCAAAGTCTGCACGAAGGCTTCTGGACTTACCAAGTTATGGCGAGATAGTCCCGAACCATCATTAAGGACGTAACTTTCTGGGTTAACCCCTAGTTCAGTTAAGGTAGCTTTGACTGCAACTAACCCCATTGCAGCAGAATCTTGTAAGGGCGTTGCCTGTAATACCTCTACATTCGTGGTACCGAGCACTCGCAGTACAGCCTCCGCATAGAGATTATTGCTGTTCTGGTTGGTTTCTATCAACAGGTTAGCAAGGCTTGGTGATTCCACAGAGGCCAATTCCTGAGCTGGAAGTTGAGAGTTGGACGCGACTAGTGCTTGTACAACAGTCATTCCTTCGATTGCTAAGGCACGTTGGAAGTGTCGCAAGAAAAGTCCTGCTGGATCGGGAACTGCAACAGATATTGTCTCAGACTGAGCACCAGCAGGCAATACGCCCCGAATTTGCAAGACTGATTTTCCTAAGTTGCCGATCACCTCTACAGAAGGTGGTGCCACTGCTGTCACTGAATTATTTTCAACCAACCACTGAGTTGCGGCTAAGGGATCGGCCCAGCTAACTTTTAGGGGTTGACCTAGGGTTTGTGGTCGCAGGATCAGGGTAGCGGTATTTTGATTCAAAATCAGGCTGTTCGCTGGTGCCCCATAGTCTGCCTGCACATCTGCCAACTCCCAGGTAGGGTTAACTACAGGGCCTTTGAAGTAATCGTCTCGTGCAATTAACTGCTGTATCTGGCTAATTCCCCAGCGCTTCAGCTGTTGTGCCAATTGTTTGAGCTGAGTATCAGTTAAGCTAGGATCGCCTCGTCCAACAATGTATAAATTATTGGCATTTTTAACACCACCAGCACCTGTGCCGTAAACAGACGTCCGAATCCGAAATTCAGCACCTAGATGGTGTAATGCTGCTGCTGTTACCAGTAACTTGGCATTAGATGCAGGTATAAAATATTTTTGAGCATCGTGGTTGTAGAGAGTTAGGGTTGGAAGTTTTGAGTTTGAGGATAGAGATTCAATCAAAATGCCCCAATGAGAGTGACGAAACTGGGGACGGTTGATCGCGGCATCTATGGCATCCCCCAACTGATCTGGGCAAATATACCCAATCGAGTCAGACTTAAAAGCTGGCAACGCTCTTGGTACCCCAGTGTCTGCATTGGGTACTGGCGGTTTCTCTTGTGCCTTGGTTACTACTGAGCTAACAACCAACAAAGGGTTGACCAACAGCAGCAAGCCTAGGAGTTTACCAAATTCTTTACTTTGTTTACATTTCACTGTCCAAATCCTTTGAGGATGGAAGACATTGATGCGGTGATCCCAGAGGCCCTCCAAGATGCTGAGGCATCGAGGCTAGATAGCATCTCCTGCCCATCTATGATAATTATCTCGTGGGAGTTTGATAAACTTTGCTGCCATACTCGCGGGGAGGAAAAACAACACAGCAGGTTTTAATCTGACAATAAATTGCTTGAAAGACTTGCTATGATTGAGATGTAGCCAATAGAATCTTGGGAACCAACCAGAATCGTCAAAGCTGGATAGTCTAGGGATGTTAAGTTTTAATACCCTGTTCTAGCCCTAGAGATGTAATTTAATCCCCTTTTTTCAGGACTGGCCCAGATAATCAGGACAACAGCGAAGCAGGGCAATTGGTTAAACCAAGAACTAAGGATCGACAACAGACCAAGCTAAGGATATGCAACCTAAACAAGGGGCAATTTATGAACTGGTGTAAATCTCTGAGTGCTGTATTGATTGCTGTTGTAGCACTAACTCCTATGCCTAGTAGGGCTCAGTCTTCTTCTAACCTGCCCAGTGGAGTTTATTCCTCTCCTCAGAACGGTACAGTAGGTAATAATGCACAAGGGCAAGAGAATTATGTAGGGCAGACGTACCGAATATTGCCTTTTGGTCTTCAAGACTTAGGAGGTTGGTTAGTGGGTGAGCCTACAGGAGGTCGCTTTTATAACATAGCTCACGTTCAAACAGGAGGACTCGTAACTGATACTCCACAAGCACAAAAGCAGATGTTGTGGTTTGAAACTAGTGTGCCACCAGACAGCCAGGGAGTTATATCCTACCAAGTTCTTGATGCTATCAACCTGCCTCCACTAAAAACTTCAGATGTGCTGGTAGGGAGTGCTGGGCTAGAGTGCATGCGAAATGGCAAACGCGATCCAGAGTTAGTGGCGATCGCCACTAACTCTGACACCGATTATTTGCAGCAGATTAAGCAAGCTTGGCGGGCCAATCGTCAGGCTGGCAAGTTTGAAGAGATTCCTCCTCGTGATATCGTCTGCAACAACACAAGCCGGGGGTATAGGTAGAGCAACTCATAGTTGGCTAGCCAGAGAGGTGGGCGCGATCGCCTCTTCCTTTGGCCTAACCGAGAGCAGATCTAAAATCTCCACAACCTCGCGCTCAAATGCAACTTGAGCCCGATTAGTTCTACCGCCTACATAGAAGCGTCCATCTTCTTGCAAGGCCCAAATTTGAGAGTGAGAGACATAGCTCATGATGACGCCCAGCATTAGTAAGCCGAAGCCTGTATAGACAAAAGGAATGCCTGGATCGGCTTTGATTTGTAAGCCAGTGCTGCCGATAACTTCTATAATTTTCAGTTTTACCCCATTAATTTCCGTAGACATACCAGCGCGGACAGTGTTCACTAGCTTGCCACTGACATCATAAAGGAGCAGTGTTCCCTGCAAGTCCTTTGCCAGCAAAGCAACTCCCTCACTCTGATCTGGTTTGGTAGGAAGCCAGGTTCCCCAAAGCCTTCCTTGGCCACCAGTATTTAGTAATGCCATCGGTGCCTGCAACACGGGACTGTTATTTACCTGGAAGCGAATCGCTGAAATTCCCCAGTCTGTTTGATAGAGTGTCACTCCCCTGTAACGTAGAGGCTCATTGACATAAATTTTCTTCTTTTTAACTTCCTTTCCTTGCTGATCTAGAACTGACAAGTCAGAGTAAAACTGATCGATCCTGCCTTCTGGCGTATAGTCAATCCAGAAGCGATTCACTCGCACTGACCAATCCTTTGGGAATTGTGGTTCTGCCCAAGGCCCAGCCTCAATGATATTTTTAATCTGAAAACTATCCCCACTCCCTACCATTTGCTGGGCCACAAAGCCGGTCATTGCTCCCAAAATCGCACCTAGTAGAATAATTAACATACTGGCATGGACGATAATGGGGCCAATGCGTCCGATTAATCCCTTACGGGCATATAGCGTATTCCCTTCTTGAAAGACTCGATAGCGTCGCTGCTGTAAAATTTGAGTCAGCAGCGACGTGAAATTTTGCCTCTCTACGCCTGCTTCTAGTTCAGCACTAAGGGCTAGCTTCTCAAACTGACGAGGTTGGTCGTAGAACTTCCAACGACGAGCCGCTTTCAGTGCTGGAAATTGACGGGTAAAGGTACAGGCTGTTAAGCTACTGCCAAATAGGATGAGCAAGGATAGAAACCACCAAGCGCGATAAACGTGGTCTAATCCCAGAATCAAGATAACTTTCCAGGAAAGAAAACCAAACAGAGCTGGATGTTCTGGGTAGTTTGCTTGATAAAACCCAATAGTTTGTCCTTGCTCAATCACCGTACCGCTGACGCTGAAAAGCGCGATCGCCAGCAGCAGTAGAATTGCCAACCGCAAATCAGCCAGTATTGGCAACAATTCCTGCCGGAAGAACTGTCGAGGAACTGCTCCTATGTTTGCGAGAAACGAGTTTTTTACAGTCATTTATCTTAAAAAAGTTTGCTAGGAATTCGAGACAGTATAGAGAAGACACCAAATCCTACTAGAAGTGCTCCACTAACAGGTGTAATCCACCCAGACCAACGGCGCAACTCCAGCAACTTTTTGATTGAGGCAGTAAAAGTACCCGCCAAAATCAACGGCGTGACATAGCCAAATGTGTAGGATAAAAGTAAAACTCCGCCTAATACTAGATCTTTCGTCGTGGCAATCCAACCTAACAACGTTGCCAACACAGGTGTACTGCATGGAGAGGCTACCACACCAAACGTCAAGCCAATCAGATAAGACCGCACTCCTTTTGGTAAGTCTTGAGAAATCCCCTCCAAACTACCCCAAGCGGGCAACTGTAGGGGTAGCGCTTCTAGTAGATTCAGCCCCATAAGGATTGCCAGGATGCTCACAATAATCGGTAAACCGATTCCTACCTGACCGTAGACTTGCCCCACCAACGCCGCAAAAATTCCCAATATTGCCAATGTTGTTGCCAATCCTAAAGAAAACCAGGTTGATTGAGCAGCTGCTTGTAGGCGGCTTTTTGTTTCATATCCCCCGATGTAGCCAATAGTAATGGGTAACATGGAAAGCATGCAAGGCGTCAGACTGGTGAGCAACCCAGCAACAAAAATAATAGTTATACTGACCCAGCTAAGGTGCGTCAGCTGATTGTTGACGAGGTTAGTAGCAAATTGTTCCAGTTGGTAAAGCTTGATTTGCAGGGTTTCAATCATGCGGCATTC
>CAZZWA010000004.1:13093-22618 GCA_964657555.1 uncultured Microcoleus sp. | reverse complement strand
CCTAGTCTTTCTGAAAGCTAGTAACTACTCAATAGGTCGCGATTCAAGCAATTCGATTGTTCTCAATTCCAGGCTGGTTTCTCGTCATCATGCTACCTTGTTAAAAGTCAAAAACTATGAACAAGGGAATGATACATTTTGGATTATTGACGGTAATCTACAAGGCAATCTTAGTACTAACGGTTTAGTCGTTAATGGGCGACGCTGCTTAGCGCACGAACTCAGGCATGAAGATATGATTATGTTTGGAGGCAGTATTAGAGCTAGCTATCATATCCTATCTAAAGTATCAGATTCTGTAGTGTTAAAATACTGCAAAAAAGTAGATTTTTCTCGTTTTCCCACCTATTCAATAAATCTATTTAAACCCCGAGCACGGTCAGATATCAAATTTGATAAATTAAAAAAATCTGCTCTAGTTCGCTTAGCTTCCTTTCCAGAACTATTACCGCACCCTATTATTGAAATTGGATTGTCAGGGACAATCTCGTATATTAATTCAGCAGCACTAATAAAATTTCCAGAGCTTCAGGACGCTAATTTACAGCATCCAATTATAGCAGATTTAATATCAACAGTTAAGAAGACAAAGGGAAAATTTTTTGTTCGTGAAATTGAAATCGGTAGTGAAGTGTTTGAACAGTATGTACACTACATTGCTGAAAGCGAGCTGATTAGAAGTTACGTTTTTGATATCACTGAGCGCAAGCGGGCGGAAGAGGTGCTCAAGACCCAAGCCCGAGTTCTAGAGAGCATGGCAGAAGGCGTTAACCTATCTGACGAGCACGGCATGATCTTCTTCACCAATCCAGCATTTGAAGCTATGTTTGGCTATGAGCGAGGCGAGTTGATTGGCAAACATGTGTCAATTCTGAACTCCCATCCACAGGAAGAGAATAACCGGATTATCAGTGAAATTATCAAGCAGTTGCAGACTCAGGGCATTTGGTTGGGAGAGTTCAGTAACTGTAGGAAAGACGGCACTGTATTCACAACTTCTGCTCGAATTAGCACTTTAGAGATCGGGGGTAAGAAGTACTGGGTTTGTGTTCAGGAGGACATCACCGAGCGCAAGCAGGCAGAGGCCATAATTCAGTATCAAGCTTTCCATGACTTGCTAACGGGTTTGCCAAACCGAGCGCTGTTTAATGAGCGGCTCCTCCTATCAATCAAAGATGCACTTTGCAGGCAGAACAGTCTAGCCGTGATGTTTCTCGATATGGATCGCTTTAAGACTATTAATGATACTTTAGGACACGCTATGGGTGATCGGTTGTTGCAACACTTTGCTGAACGAGTGAAAGATTGCCTGCGAGAGGGTGACACCGTTGCTCGCTGGGGAGGTGATGAGTTTACCGTGATCCTTCCTCATATTAGGGCAGAAGAGGATGCCACAAAGATTGCCCAACGAATTCTCGATGCCCTTAAGCAGCCCTTTAATTTAGAAGGGCACCAACTATATATCAGTAGTAGTATTGGGATTGCCCTCTATCCTGAGGATGGTAAAGATGTTCAAACCTTGTTAAAAAACGCTGATGCGGCTTTATACCGCGCTAAGGAACATGGTCGGAATAACTACCGACTTTACATCCCTACAATGAATTCTCAAGCTTCGGATTTGTTGGCGCTGGAAAATCGACTGCATCAGGCTCTCAAGCAAGGAGAGTTTGTGGTTTATTACCAACCTCAGGTTAATATCAACACCGGAGAGATTACCGCAATGGAAGCTTTATTGCGCTGGCATCACCCGACTATGGGGCTGATCTCTCCTAGAACATTTATCTCCCTAGCTGAGGAAACGGGACTGATTGTTCCCATTGGTGAATGGGTCTTGCGGACTGTTTGTGCCCAAAATAAAGCTTGGCAAGAGGCCGGATTGCTACCACTCCGCGTGGCAGTTAACCTCTCAGCTCGACAGTTCCAACAACCGAATATAGTAGCAATGGTGAGGCAGGTATTGGCTGAGACGGGGCTATCGCCTCACTTTCTGGAGTTGGAAATTACGGAAACTACTATCATGAAGCATGTGGAGCAAGCCCGGATCTGGGTGCGAGATTTGCAGGGGATGGGCGTTCACATGACTATGGATGATTTTGGAACAGGCTATTCTTCCCTCAGTTATCTAAAGAAATTTCCCTTCAATACGCTCAAAATCGATCAATCTTTTATTCGCGATTTAAAGGATGAACCGCAGGACATAGCAATTATCTCTGCTGTGATTGCCTTGGGGCGCGGCTTTAATCTCAGGGTAGTGGCAGAGGGTGTGGAAACACACGAGCAAATGGAATTATTACAAAGTCTCCACTGTCAGGAGATACAAGGTCACTGGTTCAGTCGGCCTTTAGCAGTAGAAGACACCACAAAATTTCTTGAGAATTATTGCCGGGAAACAAGATTTGTACAGCATCGGAAAAATTTCTCTACTCGCAGATCTCGAACATTGGTTGTCAGCAGGGACAGTACTACCCTGGACGGCAACTTGGCATCAATCTAGATAAAATAGTTCTTGCTTGCATTGATGCTAAAAACAATGATAAGATAATCGATTGTGTCGAATTAATCACAAGTCCATGCCTAAACTGAAAACCCGAAGAGCAGCAGCTAAGCGCTTCAGAGCTACCGGCAGTGGCAAAATTACGCGCCGCAAAGCCTACAGGAATCACCTTCTACATCACAAGGGGCCAGAGCGTAAGCGTCGCTTATCCACAAGGACTCTAGTGCATGAACGTGATGAGGAAAATGTGCGCCTGATGCTGCCGTACTTGTAAAGTGTTGAGTGTTGAGTTTAAGAAAGCTCTTAAATTCATAACTCATAGGTCTATCCACAATCCAACATTCAAAATCTAAAATCGTATGACACGGGTAAAACGCGGTAACGTTGCTCGCAAACGCCGCAAAAAAATTCTCAAACTAGCCAAAGGATTTCGCGGCAGTCACTCAAGGCTGTTCCGGACGGCCAATCAACAGGTGATGAAAGCACTGCGTAACGCCTACCGCGATCGCAAAAAGCGCAAGCGCGATTTCCGTCGCCTCTGGATCACCCGCATTAATGCAGCAGCACGTCAGCATGGGCTGAGCTACAGCCAACTCATAGGCAACCTGAAAAAAGTGAACATTCAGCTTAACCGCAAAATGTTAGCTCAGCTCGCCGTCCTCGATCCAGCCACTTTCGACCGGGTGGCAGCATTAGCAAGCCAAGCAAAAGTATAAAAGTGGCAAGATCAACGGAGACAAAAAGCAACAGATGGGATCTCATAAATCCATTTAGTCTGTTACTATTTGCAGTCCCATATGGCCTTTGCATAACTGTCTTTTGCAGTACGGATACAAGAAATTTAGCTGCTGCCGATCTAGAAAAGATTGAGGAGCGGGGCAAACTGATTGTTGCAGTTAAAGACAATCTGCGTCCTTTGGGCTTTCGCGATGCTAAAGGCAACCTGCAAGGGCTGGAAATTGATATGGCACGGCGTCTGGCAACAGAATTGTTAGGACGTCCTGATGCTGTAGTTTTGCAGCCAGTGGCAAATAGCGATCGCCTGTCTGTTGTCTTAAAGGGAAAAGTTGATATGACAATTGCCCGAGTGACGCAGACGCCTTCCCGCGATCGCTTAGTTAGCTTTAGCATTCCCTACTATCTAGATGGCACTAGCTTAGTAACGAAAGACGCTTCGCTGCAAAAGCTGGAAGATGTTTCTGGGGTAAAAATTGCTGTTCTAAACGGCTCCAGTACGATTGCTATAGTGCGGTACTGGCTTCCCAACGTCCAGCTAGTGGGAGTTGATTCCTACGAACAGGCACACTCCCTCCTAGAAGCTGGTGGCGCTGGCGCTTTTGCCGCAGACAACAGCGTCCTCAGTGGCTGGGTGCAGGAATATCCCCAGTATCGGTTGCTGCCAGTGCGCCTGTCCGGTGAGGCATTGTGTGTGGTAACTCCTAAGGGAGCGCAGTATGCTCAATTGAGTCAACGGGTGGATAGTGCGATCGCTCGTTGGAAAGCAGAGGGCTGGTTACAGGAGAGAACTAAGTACTGGGGTTTGCCATAAAAAACACGCCTACCTTTGGTAAAGACGGGTACGGTCTCAATAACTGTGCATTAGTTAGACTGATAATGAATAAAGAAGCAAAATTTTAATCTCTGCGATGACAAGACATGAATGACAATCTGCCAATAATTTATGTCTCCCTGTTGCTGGCTTTGCTAGCAGTTACCGCCTTGGCTGTTTTCCGCCAAATACTCAAAACACGCAAAATAGAAAGTTCACTCTCGCGATTAGAAAACAAACTAAAACAAGAGAAAGGGGCAGCTCAAGAGTATTATGAGTTGGGCGGTATATATCTAGACAAAAAACTGTACGCGCAGGCAATCACGCTGTTTCAAAAAGGTCTTAAAGCTGGGGAAATTGAGGATGAAAACATGGCCTTGCTGTATAACGGGCTGGGCTATGCCTACTTTGCCCAAGAGCAGTACGATCTAGCGATTCGCAACTATAAAGAAGCCTTAAAGCACAACCCAGAGTATATCATGGCGCTGAATAACCTTGGTCATGCTTATGAGCTTAAAAAGTTAACAGCTCAGGCGCTGGAGACCTATGAAGAAACGTTGAAGTATGACCCCAACAATCCAACTGCGAAGCGGAGAGCCGAATCGCTGCGGAAACGTTTTGTACCTTCTAGTTGATAGGTAAACAGGCAAAAGCAACAATTTTCTCTTTTGCAGTAGGTAAAACAAAAAAGGAAAATTGAAAAACCCGTTTTCGTTGAGAAAACGGGTTTTTGATTCATTGTAATCATCTGGGTATTCCAGCGAATTTAATATCATTTACTGAATATCCTTAAGTTCTTTTGCCGTGCTAAGAGATGGATGTATCTGCGGTGAGGATGGCTGCTTCGCCGCAGGAGAATTCAATATTTTTAATAAAGCTTGCCTATATATTTTTATTCCTTCTGGATTAAGATGAACTCCATCAGTTGTTAAACTCTCTTTGAGAGACTGATTCTTAAATAAAGCCTGTATACCTTCTGCTTCAACTACAATATTCTCGCTCGCAGCAACTTGACGAATTAAATCATTAACCTCATCTACTCTTGAGAGAGTACCTGCTAAGGTAGGATCGTAGCTAGCAGCAACAGTAGAGTAAAAAGCTGGAATCAGAAAAATTTGTTGAATACCCATCGCTCGCAGTAAGGCAATTGCCTTCTCCAGATTGCTGATAAACATATCATCACTGATATTGTACATAGCATCATTTGTGCCTATAGCAATAATCGCTTTCT
This sequence comes from uncultured Microcoleus sp., assembly GCA_964657555.1. Lineage (GTDB taxonomy): Bacteria > Cyanobacteriota > Cyanobacteriia > Cyanobacteriales > FACHB-T130 > CAZZWA01. Next base: position 17,344 of record CAZZWA010000004.1, on the reverse strand, counting down.
GACATTTCACATGGGTGGGGCTCAATCTTCGTAGTTGTTCAATTAGTGAAACTGTACTCATTCCTCCTATAGCAAAATTAAAATTATGTTTCCCTAGAGTATTGCCAACACCCGATGAAATAGAATCCCCAAACAAGCAACCTTCATAGTGCTTATCTTTGGTTAGAGTTATCTGGCGTTTAACCGAATTTTGCCACCAAGGTGTAGAGCTGACTTGATCTGTTGAGATGTCTTGGTTAGCTTGAGTTGGAAATGCAGCGCCTACGCACAGCAAAAGAGCGGCAATTGGAGAGAAAAACCAAACGCTGTGTTTCATAAGTTTTTAAGGCTTCAAGGAAATGATGACATGATGCCTGACAAGCAGTGCTGTTCTGGCATCATGTATTACTAAATCCGCTTGCGAAACCCTCTTTTCCCTTTTAGTCGTAGAGACTTTCTGGTGGCCCCTGAGCCTAGCCGAAGGGCAGAACGTCTCTACAATGTGAGAGCAGATTGCCCAAAAAGGGGTAGTAGCTCCGGATTTGGTATAACATTATTATCAACAATGTCTGTTGCCAATCCGGAATGTAAAGTTTAGCAAATTTATATCGCCAAAATCTCATTCAACTTGCTACAGTAAGCGCCTTTTAAAAATAGATCTCTTAAGTGTTGAAGATCTGCCAGCAAATTTGCGTTTGCCAGGAAAGATTGAGGTGGAGAGTTTGACCGTGGTTTTGAGGAACGGGAGGCGATCGCGCTCAAGGCAAAGGAGAAATGCTAACCTACTAGCTTACTGGGAAGCAGAAAGCAGAGAAGCTTTGTCTCGATGCTCCAAAAAGTTTTGGGCTTTCATAATTTCAAAGAGGTTAACATCTTCCTCCAACAAGCAGGCGTGACCGCTATATGGTAAAATTACCCTTTTAGCCTCGGCGATGCAGTTTGTTAAGTACTGAGCTTCATCAACAGAGGGCAAGAGCTGATCTGACCCACCAGCAATCACTAGCACAGGTTGGGTGAGGCAGCGTAATTGGGTTTCATCAATATGAAAATCTCTAATCAGGGAAAGTCGCCAGATGACGGTTTTCTGAGGGACAAAGTGGATAGCATCCAACAGGGCTCGGCGATCTCGCTCGTTGATGCGTCCCAAATTCGCCAAAAACGGCAATAGCCATACAGCCGATCCCTGATAGATCGATTGCGGTATCCAGCCTGTTAGATGCGAGCCCCAACGCAGCCAAGGCCGTTGGTTAAATGAAGAAGCTGGATTGACAAGAATAATTCTGTCAAATAACTGAGGTGATGCTACAGCCACCTTCATCGCTAAGCAGCCACCAAACGACTCGCCACACAAATAAACTGACCTGGTTGGTCTTTGTTCCAACTCTGCCTGAATGAGAGCCACCACCTGCTCAGTGAGCTCATCCCACGAAGTCAAATCGTTAGGAGGGATGGCCAAGCAGCGCACATCAAAAGCCGGTTCTAATCCAGCCGTCTGCGTTCGCAGCAACTGACCTGTTCCATCCATACCCGGTAAGAACACAAACAGAGGGTGGTTGGAATTCAACCTGCTGGGGGTAAGAAAACAAGGATGACGTTTAACTTCTGGCATTTTTAACTTGCGTTAAATTAATAACACCCTTTTGGCAATATACTGGCAATTTCATCCCGACAGTAGTCAGTGAGGTCAGCTACCACCATTTTTGCCTGTCGTCCTTGGTATTGTTCCCTTTGGTTTCTGGTAATCCAACAAGGACGGCCAATCAGAACGCTAATCCGGCGATAGCTAATCAGTGGGTGCCAGCCTGCCTGTTTAAACAACGGTTCTGACGGGTCGAACAGGCTCAAGAGGCTGAGCGGCACTGCGGCGCGGGTGACAACTTCTTCCTGAGAGGCGATCGCCATAGGTAAAATTACTAAATCCTTGACTGATGAGCGCAAAGCCAAATGGGCAAATCCTCGTTGAAAATCCCTCAGCTCATTAGGTTGCGAGAAGCTGATCATTGGTTGTGCGCCCTCTGGAAACACTCCCACCACTTGCTGGGACTGCAACAGCCCATTTGCCTGTTTAAAGAAATATTGCTGCCGATGTTCCGGTGCTTCCAAGGGAAAGCCACCCATTTGTTTGACGATCTCCCGCATTACTGGAACTTGGCTCATGTAGTGATGGCAGGCAAAGCGGATTGAACGTCCCATCGCTGCCATTAGCACTGGTGCATCCATAAAGCTGCGATGGTTGCTCACAACCAGTACAGCGCCATCTTGAGGAATGCGGTCTTCATGGGAGACATACAGCCGCGTTCCCATCGCACTCAAGAGCAAGCGAGAAATTTGTAGTGGGCTATTTAAAGACATGCGCTCTAAGCAACAGGAATCGAACCAGCTCAGCGCTCAGTTCTCCTAGCCTTCCCTTTTAGGTAGCATGTAGCCGAGCTTAATATTACTTTACTATATTTGCCTAATGCCTTAGGGTAGAAATGTAGAATCTAGCAGTTACTCCAAAATTTAATATTTTTTTAGCAATGACAGAGATAAGTTCAGGCTATAGCTATCAACATTTATAGATTTTTGTTACTTAACCGCATGTGCTCACAACTAAACGAAGTAGAAAGGCAGCATCCAAAATTTGTACTAAAAAACAAATCCCTAGACCCTCGGATATCATTAAAGCAGTTAGCGAGGGGTTGTTTATTCCTTAATCTATGAATTTGAAAGATACAGATAAGAGCACATTTGCTTTAACAACGCCTCTTTATTATGTAAACGATTTACCCCACATTGGCAGTGCGTACACAACTATGGCGGCAGATGTGGTAAGTAGATTTCAGCGAATGAAAGGCAAATCCGTGTTATTGATCACGGGAACTGATGAACACGGGCAAAAAATCCAACGGACAGCAGAAAGTCGAGGCCAATCGCCCCAAGCTCTGTGCGACGAAATTACCGCTACTTTTGACGCCCTGTGGCATAAGCTCGATATCCAGTACGATCAGTTTATCCGCACGACATCTAGCCGCCATGAGGCGATAGTCAAAGAGTTTGTCCAGCGGGTTTGGGAGAGGGGCGACATTTATCTGAGTCAACAACAAGGCTGGTACTGCGTTGCCTGTGAAGAATTTAAAGAAGAGCGTGAACTCTTAGAAAGACACCGTTGCCCTCTCCACCCCAATAAAGAAGTGGAATGGCGAGATGAGCAAAACTACTTCTTCCAGCTCTCCAAGTACCAAAGCAAGTTGGAGGAGTTGTACCAAGAGCGACCTGACTTTATCCAACCAGATAGTCGTCGCAATGAGGTGTTGAGCTTTGTTAGACAAGGGCTGCAAGACTTTTCAATTTCGAGAGTGAATATGGATTGGGGAGTCCCAATACCATTTGATCCCAGCCACACTATCTATGTCTGGGTTGACGCTCTCCTTGGCTACGTGACAGCGCTACTCGATCCGGATAGTGAGCCAACACTAGAGAATGCCTTATCTAAGTGGTGGCCGATCAATCTGCACTTGATTGGTAAAGATATTTTGCGATTCCATGCAGTTTACTGGCCTGCTATGTTGATTTCAGCAGGGCTGCCAGTACCCAATCGGGTATTTGGTCATGGCTTTTTGACCAAGGACGGACAGAAGATCAGTAAAACTCTTGGTAATACTATCGATCCTGTCGCCTTAGTCAATCGTTATAGTGCTGATGCTATCCGCTACTACTTTCTCAAGGAGATTGAGTTTGGGCAAGATGGAGATTTTAATGAAACCCGGTTTGTTAACGTCCTTAATGCTGATCTAGCAAATGATTTAGGCAATTTGCTCAATCGCACTTTGAACATGGCTAAGAAGTACTGCGGTACTTGTGTGCCAGACTGTACGGGTAAAGACATCCCAGACGAGCACCCGCTCAAGGCCATAGGTCTCAATCTCGGCGATCGCGTTTCCCAGTCATACGCATCTTTGGCTTTCAGCAGAGCTTGTGAAGAAATCTTTACCCTAATTCGAGCCTGTAACAAATTTATTGATGAGCAAGCACCTTGGAGTTTACACAAACAGGGGCAACACCAAGCAGTCGCTCAAGTGCTCTACGCAGTTCTAGAATCTGTTAGACTAGCAGCTTACCTGTTATCACCCATTATTCCTAACATCAGCAGTGCCATCTACCAACAGCTAGGTTTTTTAATCGACTTTAACGACAAAACTCTCATTAACGTTAAAACTCCTTTTACCATTCATACAGCTTGGGGAACACTTGCAGCTCGTCAAAGCTTGGGTGAACCTCAACCAGTATTTG
>CAZZWA010000004.1:9308-12993 GCA_964657555.1 uncultured Microcoleus sp. | reverse complement strand
GGCCGCGTTGCTATTTTTATCGATGGCTCAAATCTGTTTTATGCCGCATTGCAGCTAGGAATTGAAATTGACTACACCAAGCTCCTGTGTCGGTTAACAGCTGGCTCTCGGCTGCTGCGCTCATTCTTTTACACTGGGGTTGACCGTACTAATGAAAAGCAGCAGGGCTTCCTGCTATGGATGAGGCGCAACGGTTACCGCGTGATTGCTAAGGACTTAGTACAACTGCCAGATGGCTCCAAAAAAGCCAATCTGGATGTAGAAATTGCTGTGGATATGATGGCTCTAGTGGGTTCTTATGATACCGCTGTTCTCGTCAGTGGGGATGGCGATTTGGCATACGCCGTCGATGCAGTCAGCTATCGCGGTGTACGCGTGGAGGTAGTTAGCCTGCGTTCTATGACCAGCGACAGTTTGATCAACGTGGCAGATAGGTATATTGACCTTGACTCTATCAAGGAAGATATTCAAAAAACACCCCGCTCAAGTTACACCTACCGTCCACTATCGGGTATCGGTATCTTGGATGAGCAGGAAGAAGGCTAGCGCTGTCCCCACCAATCTACGCGCGCTGCCACAAGTCTATGAGAAGGAAAAAAGAAAAATGATCGAGGAAAAGAAAATCTCATTCCCCAGGCTGTGCTTGAGAATAACCTTGTGCTTTTTTACTTTTGCCTTCTTTAGTGCTTGTGAGAACCAAAACCGCACGGTCAAAAAATTGCAGCAAGCTCGTGCGGTTGCTCAAGACTTGCAGGGAAGCCTGGTTTTTAATGATGTGACGCTAGAGCAGGCAGATCCGCAGGGACACCCTCTGTGGAAGGTGAAGGCAAAGCAAGCAATTTATAGCAAAGATAAGAAAAATGCTCAGGTTCAGAGTCCGATTGGAGACCTGTTTCAAGATGGAAAAATAGTTCTGAAAATAACTGCACAGAGTGGAGAAGTTCAGGAAGATGGGCAGAAAATCCTTCTCAAAGGTCAGATTGTTGCTACCGATCCTCGTAACGGTGCAGTGTTTCGGGGGAATGAAGCAGAGTGGCGTCCCAAGGAAGATTTGATGCTGGCTCGCAACAATCTGACTGGAACCCATGAAAACACAGATGTGTCAGCAAAGGAAGGGCGGTATTTCAGTCGCAAGCAGGAAATTGAGTTATTTGGCCAGGTTGTGGGTAGATCGAAAGACCCAGCCTTACAAATGAAAACCGAGCATTTGATTTGGCAGATTCCTCAACACTTATTTTTAGGTGATCAGCGCATCCAGATTGACAAATACAAAGGCGCAATAGTAAACGAGCAAGCTGTGGGCAATCAGTCTGAGGTGAACCTGATCACGAAAATCGCGATACTGAAGCAGAATGCCGAGTTGGCTTCCATAGACCCTCCCGTCCAGATAGCCAGTAATTCCTTCGTCTGGAACTTAAACACCCATATTGTGGTCTCGGATCAACCAGTGAGAATGTTCCATCGGCAGGAGCAAGTGACAGTCACAGCTAATCAGGGTCAGATAGACTTGGAACGAAAAGTCGCTTTTGCCATCGGTGGTGCTCAGGGTTTTGCCAGTCGCAATCAAGCTAAACTCTATGCCGATCAAATAACATGGGATATTCCTACTCAGCAGCTTCAGGCAGATGGCAGTGTTATTTATCAACAGGTTAACCCACCGCTTCACTTGAGTGGGCCCAAAGCTTTTGGGAAGATCCAGGATCAAACAATTGTTGTCAGTAGCAGTAGTAGTGGCAGTAGGGTAGTGACAGAAATTGTTCCCTAGGTGCAATGCGACCATTCCATGTTGTGTTGTCACGGATACAGCAACTGTTGCTTAGGGTCTCAAAGTCAGCGATCGCTTGCTCGGTTCGCTTCTCTCTATGCAGGGTTCTAAGGCGTTCATCAACTAGGGGAAGCTCACTGCTCAGCAGCAAAAAAAAGCCTGGGAGTGTTCCAGGCAGTGGTTTATCCAAAAAATCCGATAACCGTTCGCTTCGATGTCCTTAGTATCTTCTCTCGCCCTTACCAATTTCTTCAGCCAAATTGCCCAACTTACTTCAGCCATCTTGCTGTATTCAGTTTTTCTAAAATGTGCATCTATCCTAAAGTAGAATGCTCTAAGCAGGGTAGCTAGAGCCTCGGTCAAGTATTCAGATTTCGGTGGTGCTAAGCAGGGGAGGCAGGGTCGGTGGAAATTCACGGATTTTCCGTAGACACATAGAATAGTTAATTTGTTAATCTCGATTACTTGACCGACTCCCTAGGTGTGGTGTATCCAACTGAAACTTGCTGTGAAGAGTGGTGAAGACATCTATGCCAGGTGCCAGTTTTTTGATAAGAAGTATTGCAGTGACCGTTAAACTGCTACCTATTGTAAATTGAATGACTAATTCCCCTCCCCCAGAGCCACACTCATCCCGAAAGGCAGTCCTGGGTTTTGATGAATTTATTGGGATCTTGGTGGCATTCAGTGTCATTGGCATAATTCTGTTTTGGGCGATTGCTAAAAAAGACGGGTACTTCAAGCTAACCAATCTGCTATTTCCATCTACTAGAGCTTCTACTCAACCAACTCTGACACCAACCCCTACGCCAAAAGCTCCTTCAGTAGTGGAGTCGCCAGTACCAACGTTAGCTCCGACTGCATCACCAAAGCTGTACCCCATCACACCGTCTCCTACGACCCAAATTCAGCCAGGAATCCCCATACCAGTTGTGATTCCCCAACACGTCAAGAGGTCAGCCAAACTTGCACCAACCACAACAGATCTAGCAAAATCTGCCAGCTTCGTTGATGTTCAAGAGAATTTTTGGGCACGTCCTTATATTGAAACTCTGCAAGAGCGTGGCATTATGACTGGCTTCTCTGGTAGTTACTTTCGACCCACTCAGCCTGTAACTCGCGCTGAATTTGCTGGTATAGTGCAGAGAGCCTTTACCAAAAAACCCATTCGGCGCGTCAAGACATTCAACGACCTACCATCGAAGTACTGGGCAACGCCAGCAATTGACGTTGCCTACCAAGTTGGATTTTTAAATGGATATCCTAAAAACATCTTCCAGCCAGAAATGCAAATTTCTCGCTCGCAAGCCCTTGTTAGCTTAGTGACTGGCTTAGATTTAAAGACTGAATCTAATCCAGCCCAAGTCTTGCAGATCTATACCGATGCTGAGCAAATCCCTAACTATGCAAAAGACAAGATTGCTGCGGCTACTAAATCCAGTTTAGTGGTTAATTACCCAAAGCCAAATTTACTGAAACCAAATCAATCTGCTAACCGCGCTGAGGTAGCTGCCCTAATTTATCAGGCCTTGGTTAAAGCGGGAAAAGCCAAACCGATTCAATCTCAATACGTTGTTCAACCAACGTCGTAACATCTCTACTCTTGATCATTTAGGGGAAAGTTCAGCCAAAATTGAGTGAATGCTCGGAATTGCTCTGAGATCCATAAACGCATTAGGAATATGTCTGTCTTAATATCCATGTTTTGGGTATTAAAGCGTTTGAAGGAGGGCTAACATTGCCTCTTAGCTAGAGTTGAGGAAAGCTTATAGGAGCTAGAAGGAATTCAAACTGTTGATATCTCTACATTTTAGCTTTTTGCCTTCATACTGAAAGAATAAAGCAAACTTTGTTTTAGAAACACATTTTTGTTTGGAGGCAAGTCATGAGCTTTTCAGATTGTTTACTAATAACCTTTTT
>CAZZWA010000004.1:0-9208 GCA_964657555.1 uncultured Microcoleus sp. | reverse complement strand
GCAATTGGCAGCTTAACTGTAAAAGTGGTGCCCATTCCCACTTCACTTGCTACCGCAATTCTACCATCATGTAGCTCCACACACTTTTTGACAATGGCCAGCCCCAGTCCAGTTCCAGGAATTTTGTTGACATTGCTGGCTCGATGAAATGATTCAAATACTCGCTCTTGGTCTTCTTTGGGAATGCCAATGCCCTTATCTTTAATTTGGAAGACTGCCTCTCCATCCTGATAAGCGAGATTGAGATAGACAGTGCCGTCTGGGTGTGAGTATTTAATGGCATTCGAGAGCAAATTTGTGAGGATTTGCTGCAACAGTTTTTCATCCACATTAGCTGTTGTAGGTTGGTCTTGTGTAACGAAGACAATCTTGTGGTTCCTGGTACCAAATTGTACTTCTCCTACCAGTTCGCGGCAAAATTTTTCTAGTTCTAGTGGAGCTGGATTGAATTTTAGTTTTCCAGACTCTGCCCGACCAATCTCCAGAACATCTTCTAAAAGGTCAGTTAACTTTTTAATAGATGCTTTAATGCGTTGAAAAAACTCTTGTTTTTTCTCACTCGTCAACTTGTCACTTTCACGTTCTAGTAGCTGAGTAATTACTGAGATCGTGTTCAGTGGGTTGCGAGTTTCGTGGGATACCATTGAGACAAAGCGGTTTTTGAGTTCATTGAGTTCTCGTTCTTTTTTCAAAGCACGGATAATATCTTCTTGGGCCTGCTTGCGCTCTGTGATATCCCTTGAATTAACAACGATTCCATCTAAACTCTTGTCAGTCCGGGAGAAGTTACTTTTTGATTCCAAATAACGCCAAGAACCATCTTGGTGGCGAAAGCGATATTCTGAGACTTGCGTTTTACCGGGATGAGTTACACTAGCTTTAAAAGGGGTAATTGCATTATAAAAATCGTCGGGATGAACAAAATCAAAAGCATTTGTTCCTTCAAGTTCGGCAGGGTAGTACCCCAATACATTGCGGCTAGAGGGGCTGGCATAAGTAACGGTTCCATCCGTATTTATAACCCTGATTACATCTGAAGAATTTTGGACGAGCGCCCGGAATTTTGCTTCACTTTTAGCTAGCGCTAACTCTATACGTTGACGCTCGGCAATCTCGCTTTGCAAATCCTCATTTGTAGCCTTGAGTTGCTGGGAGAGAGCGCGCGATCGCAAAAGAATTTCCACTCGCGCCTGCAATTCTACCTTTTCTATCGGCTTGGTAATCAAATCATCCATGTTCTGCCACAAGTGCCGCGTCGCCATCCCTACATCAGAGCGAGAAGTAATCAAGAGAAACGGCAAAAACACGGGATACTCAGCCTCCCTTTGCTCTTGTACTTCTCTCCACAGTCGATCCAGCGTTGGGCCGTCCAGAATACCTAAGTCGAAGGATTGCGAACCTAGGAGCGTAGAGTCTTGCTTCCCCATAGAGGAATCGGGTAAAATAACTTCGTGGCGTATTGCCAGCCACTCGGACATCAGACGGCGATTTTCTTTGTGTTCCAGAAGCAGTAAAATCCGACTCATAATTATCCTAACAGGCTATGAATCAACGCCAGCAACTCTTTAATAACGAGCGGTTTTATTAGCATACTGTGAGCGCCATGAGTAAGACTCTGCTGCTGGATAGAAGTGCTCTGTCGGGGCGAGATGATCAGAAAGGGAATTTGCTGATCCCGCAACTGTTGGCATAGAGCCCAAATGCTCCGGTTAAAACCGCTGACATCCAACAAAGCCAGAGCAAATTGCTCTGGCGCGGTCAACGCTTGATGGCACTCCTCCAGGCTGGTAGCGCCGAGGTGCTGATATCCTTCCTGATTCAGGAACTGAGCCAGCAGTTCTACGTTGCGGCGGTTGCGGTCTACCGTTAAGATGACGGTTTGAGTTCCATTATTCACCCTCATGCTTGCCTACCCACTCTGGAGTCCCGCTAAGGATGCCGCGCAGCCCAGTTAAAGGTTTACCTACCTTGATGCCATAACGGGTAATCTCGATTTCTCGCAGAGTCTTTTCAAAGTCAGACAACCGTTTTTTCAGCACCCCGATCGCCTTACGCATCTGACCTTGCAGCTCTAGATAGCGGAGGAAAATAATGTTGTCTGCCAAGTAGCTGATGCCAATATCGGTCGCCCGAAAGTCTCCGGTGATGGTTTCTATCTCGTTAACTAAAATCACCGTCACACCCATATTTTGCAAATACTTGCAGAGAGCGTGCAGGTGGCTAGCCAAGTGTTCGCCTCGGAGGGAAACTCGATAGCCAGCAACGCTGTCAATCATCACAATGCGGGCATTATTCTTTTCTACCTCGTGCCGCACCAAGTTTGCCAACTCGTCAGGGGTGAAGTTCAGTGGCTCGATCTGCAAGACTGAAAGCGTACCGCGATCGCTCATAGCACGAACCGGAATATTAATCGATTCACAACGATGTAGCAGAGTGTCTTTTGACTCCTCAAAGCTGTAGACAACCGAACGCTCACCTCTTCCCGCTGCTTCTTTCATAAACTGGAGTCCAATGGTGGTTTTGCCGACACCAGTGGGGCCAGTGAAAATGGTGATCGTACCCCGCTCTATGCCACCATGCAGCAGTTCATCCAGTTCTGGTACACCGGAAGGAATTACCTCTGCGACAAATTCCCGATTGTAATTTTCGGGCTGTAGACGGGGGGCAACTTGCATCCCTGTTTTGGTCAATCGCATTGAGTGTAAACCAGCCCGGAAGTCAGAGCCGCGAAACTTGGTAATGCTGATGGTGCGTCCAGTAGGAGAGTTGCCGAGGTGAATGACGCCATCGCTCATGAATTGCAAATCGTCGTCTGGTGCTGAGTCGCTACCTTCGCTTGTGAACATTACAGTAGTATGTTGTTGCAAGAGAAAGCGCATGAATGAAAGCACTTGCTTGCGAAATTGGAAAGCGTCGGTGGCTAGGTAGCGGAACTGGGTCATAGCATCCAGAAATACTCGTTTTGGTTTGAGGATTTCTACCTGCTGGATGATTTTTTGAGTGGTGGGTTCTCGTTCTACTTCAGCTGGAGAGAAGATATCGTAAGTCTGAATTTCAGTAAAGAATTCTGCGGTGGGGCTGAGGTCGAGGAAGGTGATCCCTTGTGGATCAAAACCAAGGCTCTCGGCGTTGGTACGAATTTGCTCGCCCAGTTCTCCTAGGGTGATATACAGGGAGTTATCGCCATCAGCTACGCCTGCTGCCAGAAAGTGCAGTCCTAGGGTGGTCTTACCAGCACCAGGGCCGCCTCGCACTAAATAGGCTTGGTCTTTGAGCAGACCTCCTAGCAGAATCTCGTTTAAACCTGGAATGCCTGTAGATAGGCGGTCTTGCAGCATTGAGCGGATTTTTCTGATTGTTTAACTAAACTATATCAAGATGAGTGGCTCCTCCCCATCCTTAAAGCAAAGAGGTTCCGCATTACAGTAAGCGAAGCTATGCCGAAGGCTTATTGCTATAAAGTAGATGTATTGATAATGGTGAGGTGAGGGCGATCGCTTTCCAGTAAGTTATGCTATGACGCGTTGACAATCAAATAGTGGAAGCCCAACCAAGAGAAATTCGGAACTACCTGACAGCAGAGGGGAAAAGTCTTTTTGAAGAATGGCTTGATTCTCTAAGAGATACTAGAGCCAGAGCCAAAATCAGAAACAGGCTAAGGCGAGTTGAGTTAGGTAATTTGGGAGATAGTCGCTCCGTTGGCGAAGGAGTCTATGAACTTAAAATTGACTATGGCCCTGGCTACCGGGTCTATTTTGGGCAAGTAGGGTCAGTAATAGTACTTCTCCTCTGTGGCGGAGATAAAAGTACTCAAGAACAAGACATTCTTAGAGCCAGAGAATATTGGAGAGATTATGAAAGACGTGCAAACGCCAACAAGTAGAAGCTACCACGACTACCTGATTTCATCTCTAAAAGATCCTCAAGAGGCTGCTGCCTATATCGAGATCGTGTTGGAATTTGAACAAGGTTTTGAACCTGAAATACTGCGAGCAGTGCTCAAAGATGTTGTAGATGCTCGTATGAAGGTGAATAATCTTTCGGAAGAAGCCAGACTGCACTATGAGAAACTTGATAAGATTCTGTTGGCTACAGGAGGAGCTGAAATTTACAGTCTAGTTGAGCTACTAAATGCACTGGGGTTCCGCATTGCGGTAAGCGAAGCTATGCCGAAGGCTGATCGCTCTCAAGTAGATTAATTGATGATAGTGCGGTGAGGGCGATCGCTTTCGGCATAAATTTAGTGATGACGCGTTTACAATCAAAAATTGGCAGTACAACCGACGGAGGTTAGGCGTTACAATACGCCCAATGGCAGAATTCCTTTTGCTGAATGGCTCGATTCCTTGTGGAGCAAATTCCGCAGCTTTCAGAATTTTTGGGTCTCCAGAACTGTTACTATCTGGCAAATTCAGTTTTACTAAACCTGTAGTTGAATCTCCGCCGGAGGGCGTCCGGCCTTTGCCGTCGGGCAGCGACTGCTCTTAGTAATTCCTCTACTGTAAAAGGCTTGGTGAAATAGCCATCGCCTCCCATCTCCATACATCGATTGCATAAACGAATTATTTGGCGTTTCAATAAGCGACTTAAGTTGACAATGCTGGCTGGACAGATAAGCATTGTTAACCTCTATTCATCTGTCAGATCCAGGCCAAAAATTTTTGGCCTGGATCTGCTGCTTCGTTACAAAGCTTTACATTAGCTTTGGAAAAAGCAGGGATTTTTAGACTAAATCTCTCGTGGAGATGCTTTGCAGGGAAAATGAGAACGTTCTCTTTCAGCCAAAATCTCTATGGATGAGCGGTTGAGACAACTTATTGCAGGGGTGTGTCAACATTCAGAGGGAAGCCGAGAGCGGCGAAAAGCCATGCATCGGTTACTGATCGAACTACAGCGACTACCAGGACTACTGAAATCTTCCCACCCTGACTATTTACAGGCACTAAACCAAACATGGGAGTGGAGCAGCCGATATATTTGTAGCACCTTTGAGGTGCGTACACCCTCAATTCAAGAAAGCCTCGTGAAATGGATCAACGGCTACCTCTACTGGCGAATCAAAAATTTGCACTCCCCAAAAGCTTCCAAACTCATCAGTTTAGATAAATCAATCGGTGACAATGAACAAGGAACATCCCTGCTTGAGCAAATTTCAGACTCAGGTCTTGGCACTCCTATCCTGAGTGGACTTGACTGTTACATTGAGCAACTTCAGCAGCAGAAGCTACAGCGCTTAGGTTTAGAGTTGGAACATTATATTGAGCTAGACCCTCGCGGGAAACTCCAAAACTGCTACCCTCGCACACATCCTAGTTGCAACTGTCAGCTCCTTAGCCAACGACGATACTTGAAAGAGCCTCCAGATACATTCCAGGACATTGCCCAAGAGTTGCAGATGAAGCCTGCACAGATTACAAACCATTGGTACGGTAGATGCAAACCCCTCTTGCAAAAAATTGCCGAGGATTTAGGATATGAAGTTAATGAAGATTTATGAACAGTTTAGAAACACCCCTGTTAACCGTTCCTCTTGGTAAAGAAGCCCACGCAATTGCTAGACAATTTGCTACTGAACAAGCCACTCCTCAAAAGGGAAAACGAGTTTATCTCAATACCTTAGCCGTCTACGCTGTTCATAGCTACCTAAGATGGCTGCAAATCGAAACCGTTCTCAGTCAAAGTGATAGTTGGCATCCAAGTCTACAAGCTGTATTTGACGTTGCCGATCTCGTTTTGCCCGGAAGTGGCAAGTTAGAATGTCGCCCTATTCTACCTGGACAGACAACATTTTCCGTGCCTCCCATGACTGAAGACAGAATTGGTTATGTAGCAGTTCAGTTTAGTGAATGCCTAAACGAAGTACAACTTCTGGGATTTATCCCTGCTATCAATATCTCTGAGAGTTCAGAACAACTACAGATTGCCCATCTCCAATCCCTTGATACTCTCCTAGACTATATCCCTGAGGAGATACCTCTGCCTATTGCTAACAATCTGTCGGTGAACTTAAGCCGCTGGTTTGAGAATTCTTTCGAGGCAGGTTGGCAGACTATAGAAACACTGTTTAGTCCACAAGCAACCAACCTAGCTTTTAGTGTCAGAAGCACTCATCAATTGAGTGATCCAGCTACTGAAGTGTCGCGAGGTAAGCTAATTGTAGGAAGACAACTGACAGGTCAGCCACTGGCTTTGATTGTCACTCTTAGGCCAGAAACGAATGGGGAGGTGAGCATTCGTCTACAGGTTCATCCGGCTAATGAGCATTATCTGCCACCAAATCTACAACTGATTGTGATAGATGAATCGGAAGCTACTTGCTTGGAAGCTACTGCTAGCAGTGCAGATAACTGGCTACAATTGGAGTTCAGTGGACAACTGCGAGAACAGTTTAGTGTCAAAGTGGCTTTGGGAGACGCTAGCATCACAGAAAATTTTGTGATTTAAGTTAACTTGAGTGTATTGATCATTCCTGGGAGGCGGCAATGGGGAAGCGAGCTATTCTGACGCTGATGGAGGGGAGCTTTGAGCAGGGGTTCCCAGCCATCCTACAGATTAGCGAGGATGGCGCTTCTGCAAAAACGGGAATTCAAGTTTCAGGTAAGCTGCCGAGTGCGCCTGATATTCTGGAATCATTCAAAAACTGGCAGTCAGCTTACTGCCAAATGGTTACGCTGCATTTCCGCATCAAGGCCAAGCCAGCCCAATTGACTAATTTTTCTTACCAGCAATTAGGCGACGAATTGACTATTCGCCTCAATAACTGGCTCAATTCTGGGTCGAGGGATTGGCAGAAAATCCGGGATGGATTGCAGCGTTCCTTGAGTGATACTGATGAGATTCAACTGATTATTCAAACTAACGACATTCGACTAAGGCAACTTCCCTGGCATCTGTGGGACTTCTTTGAACATTACCGCAAGGCAGAGGTAGCATTGAGTGCCCCAGAGTATAGACTAGCGAAGCGATCGCTCGCAAATCAACCCAGTCATAAACTCAGGATATTAGCTATTTTTGGTAATAGCCAAGGAATTGATATTGAGAAGGATCGAACTTTTTTAGAGCAATTATCAAATCAGGCGGAAACAGAATTTTTAGTAGAACCCCAGCCAGAGCAATTAAACGCTCAGCTTTGGGAACACGGCTGGGACATTCTCTTTTTTGCTGGTCATAGTTCCAGCGAAGAACAGGGGCTGCTTCAGCTTAATCAAACAGATACGATTACGCTTGATCAACTAAGGTATGCCCTCCAAAAAGCGATTGAGAGGGGCTTACGCTTGGCAATTTTCAACTCCTGCGATGGATTGGGTTTGGCGCAGCAACTGGCAGACTTACACATTCCGCAAGTTATTGTGATGCGAGAGCCAGTGCCAGATGTGGTTGCTCAAGAATTTTTAAGGCATTTTCTGGCGGCATTTTCGAGTGGTCAAACTTTATATGCTTCAGTACGAGAGGCACGAGAAAGGCTACTTATCCTGGAGGGCAAGTTTCCCTTCGCAACCTGGTTACCTGTCATTTGCCAGAATCCTGCTGAAGTGTCGATGGCTTGGCCAGAGCAGGGAAAGCGCGTGAAGCGACGCTATCCCGAAGGGAATCGCCGCACTACACCCACGCAAAGTGTACGCCCAATCTTGGCCAAATGGCATAGCTTGAGGACAGTATTGCTGGCAAGTGTGGTGGTCACAACTATGATTATGGGAATGCGTCATCTAGGAATGCTGCAAACATGGGAGTTGCAAGCCTATGACCAGCTAATCCGGCAGAGACCTGATGAAGGGCCAGATTCGCGCCTTTTAGTCGTTGCTATTAAAAATGAGGATTTTCAGCTTCCAGAACAGAAGTATAGAAGAGAAGGAACATCATTATCAGATCTTGCACTAGCTAGACTATTAGAAAAACTGGAAGCGTATCAACCGCGAGCAATCGGGTTGGATATCTTTCACGATTTTCCTGTAGATTCCAAACAGGTGAATTTAAAAACTCGTCTACAGCAAAGCGATCGCTTTTTCGCTGTGTGCAATGTAGGTGAGCCTGGAGGTGAGGGGAGCATTTCACCCTCGCCTGATATCCCAAAAGAACATCAAGGCTTTAGTAATGTTCTGCCTGATGCGGATGGCATCATCCGTCGCCATCTCTTAAGTATGGACATACCTGCCAAATCTCCTTGTACGCCATCCAAAGCCTTTAGCTTCCAATTGGCACTGCGTTACCTTAAGGATGAAGGCATTAAAGACAAGGTCAGCCAAGGAAACTGGCAGTTGGGAAACGTGGTCTTTAAGCGCTTGCAAGCCCATACTGGAGGCTATCAACAAGCCGATACGTGGGGCAACCAAGTGGTGCTAAATTACCGCTCCTATCGCTCTCCTTTAGAGATTGCCGATGTGGTCACGCTCACAGATATTCTGAGGGATAAGGTGAATATGGAGGTTGTGAAAAATCGGATTGTCCTCATCGGTGTTATCAACCCAACTTCCGGTGATAATTTTCTTACTCCTTATAGTGCCAGTCAGCCGAACAACCTAAAAATCCCAGGGGTGATTATTCATGCTCAGATGGTAAGTCAGATCCTGAGTGCAGTTTTGAATAGGCGGTTGCTGCTGTGGGTTTGGCCTCAATGGGGTGAAATGCTGTGGGTTTGGGGTTGGTCTTTCGTAGGAGGCGTGCTGGCTTGGCGCTTTCCGTCACTCCTTGTGCTTGGAGTAGCAGGAGGAGCCTCACTTGGGATGTTATATGGGCTTTGCTTTAGCCTGATGACCCAAGGTAGTTGGGTACCCCTCGTCCCTTCGGCACTGGCTTTGGTTACCACGAGTGGCAGCGTGATTGCTTACTTAATTAAGCAGAGAATGCCTTTGACTTTTAATTTGAAAACAGGGAAAGAACATGGTTTAGAAGCAAGATAGACTTTTCTGTTGATGGGACTTAAACATTTTCTAGCCCCTCAAGGGGCTGAAAAGCTTTCTGGACAAGGGAAAGAGGTCGATGAGCTAAAAACGCCTGAAACCCTGATGAATTCTAGATTTATGCCAATTTGAACTGAAAGCCTTTTTAAATATGGGTTTGAAGCCATTTTGGCTTCAGTTTTTGTCTAAGTCCCGTTAATTCCTTAAGCTTTGGCAATCTGAACTTTTCTATAAAGCTTTTCAGTTGATTGGACGCTAACTTGCAACCGCATATATTGATTAGCATAAATAGCTAGCTGCGATCGGTTGCG
>CAZZWA010000003.1:0-45940 GCA_964657555.1 uncultured Microcoleus sp. | reverse complement strand
TTCTTTCTGAGAAGTTTTAATCATTTGAAGAAACTCTATAGCTGCTGATAGCATCTCATTTTTGTAGACATACACTAATATATACAAAAAAAGACGTAGATATCCGGGTTTCTTTGCTCAATATATTTACAAAACTGAAATGTTTTCATGACCTCTTGCTTATTCAACTGTCACGCCTTCAATCTCTGCATCGGACAACTCATACAATTCCCGCAGCTTTTCCAACTTTTCAGCATTCGGTTGCCAGAAACCCCGTCCATTTGCCTCTAACATCCTCCCCACAATATTGCGAAACGCTTCAGGATTTGCCTCTTGCAACTTTTTCGCCATCTCTGGATCTAAGGCATAGGTATTAGCGGCTTGGTCATACACCCAAGCATCGGTAAAATCAACCGTACCACCCCAGCCAATCAACGCTGTCATCCGTTGCGAAATTTCAAAAGCGCCGCCAGAACCTTGATTTGCCATTGCCTCTGCCCATTTGGGATTTAGCAACTTGGTACGATACTCCATCCGCAGTAAGTCTTCTAAGTTACGGGGAGTAGTGTCTTTGGAGAAGCTTTCTACAAAGCTAGCATTTACCTTTTTGCCACTTTGTTTCTCAGCTGCCCGCTTCATTCCACCCGTATTGGCATAATATTCTTGAATATCCGTGAGGCCATATTCAACCGAGTCGATTTCCTGAACAATGCGATCGCACTTTTGCAAAAGCTGGGTGAGAACTTCTGGTCTGGCTTGGCCTTGATCTTTTCGGCCGTAACTAAAGACATTACGACTTTGCCAAGTATTCCCCAACTCATCTCCCGATTCCCAATTAGATGCGACGACTTGGTCGTTAACTAAAGAACCAAAATCTCCAGCAGGGTTAGAAAATAACCTGGCAGTTGCATTCTCCACACCCTGCGCTTTCAGTGCTAAAGCGTGTTTGCGGATAAAGTTTTGGTCTTCCGGTTCATCAGCAGCAGCTGCCCGTTGAAACAAGTCATCTAATAATTCAATAATATTGACAAAGCTATCCCGAAAGATCCCGGAGAGATTCGCTAATACATCAATGCGGGGATGTACAACTGCTGCAAGTGGTTTCAACTGATAACGGACAATCCGTCCGGTGCCTTCCTTGACTGGTTCTGCCCCCACCAGTTCTAGGAGAATGCCGAGAGATTCGCCTTTGGTTTTAATCGCATCCAGTCCCCATAGCATCACAGCAACAGTTTCGGGATATTGGCCATTTTCCTGAAAGTGTTGAGCAATAATTTTTTGAGCGATTTCTCGACCCCGTTCATAAGCAGCTGGTGCAGGCATTCGATAAGGGTCTAAAGCGTGAATATTGCGACCAGTGGGCAACACTCCGGGGCCATCTCGCAACAAATCGCCTCCTGGTGCTGGGGGAATATATTCGCCGTTGAGTCCTCGGAGAAGATTTGTTAATTCATCCCCAGTTTGCGCTAATAGATCGCGAATTTGCACAGCTTCATCTAAAAGTGTCATAGGAGGACGCAGTACAACATCTGGCTGATGTTGCTGCATGTATTTGATATATGCAGCCCCCACCTGACTTCGATCTGCACCGTGGGCGATCGCACTCACCACCTCTTGAGGCAACCGTTTTTCTTCACTTAGGTAAGCTTCCAGGTAACTCGTCAACTCTTCTGGGGTGGGAGTTTCACCCAGCAGGTGCAACCCAGATGAGAACAGGCGATTTTCAAGAACTTGCAGATATTCGTACAACTGCACTAAATAGTGGTTAAAGGCATCAGCACTAAACAACCTGACATTCTCAGGAGTGAAAGCAATTCCTAATCGCTTGGCGTCTTCAAACTGACAATCTGCGTCTAACCCTGTGTCCACAATCTTCTTACAGATAGCTTCCTTAAGGGCGTAATTCTTCTGTGGGTCTTCCCGATATTCTAAGATTAACTCCCGCAGTGCCATTAGTTCTTTATACAATCCAGCCCGACCATAAGGCGGCACATTATGGGAAATTAGCACGCCGTAACCGCGACGCTTCGCCAGAATTGATTCAGACGGGTTATTTGCTGCGTATATATAAAGATTGGGCAAATCTCCTAATAGGATATCTGGCCAGGAATAGCCGGTATTACCTAAAGGAGATCCGGGTAACCATTCCACTGTGCCGTGCATCCCAAAGTGAACGACAGCATCGGCTTGAAAGTCGTTTTGCAACCACTTGTAGTAAGCAGCGTACTGGGGATGGGGAGTCAGATCGCGTTCAAACATCAGTCGCATGGGGTCACCTGGTATACCTAGAGGAGGCTGCACGCCTATCCAGACATTACCCAACTGCACCCCGCCAATCTGCAATTCATCTCCGTAAGTTTTGATGCCAGTGCTGGTGAGGGATTTCCACTGCTTCTCGATCCGGGTGGTTAGCAGGTAGCCTAACCATTTTTCTAGGGTGCGGGCGTTAACGGTTGCGCCTTCACTCCCTCTCCCACCCTGGGAGAGGGGATGCATAACTTCCTTCTCTCCCTCTCCCTTGATAGGAGAGGGGGTTGGGGAGTGAGGGTTTTCATCAGCTGCCTTCACCCAGCGAATCAATTCTTCGCCGGTTTCTGGTAAATCCCCAATGCTATAACCTTGCTCCTTAAGGGCGTAGAGGAATTTGAGGAGCGATCGCGGTACATTCAGTAAAGCTGCCGTACCCGTAGCACCATAACCAGGGGGGAACCCGTAGAGGATAATTGCAATTTTCTTTTCTGCTGGAGGTGTTTTTCTCAAGGCAATCCAGCGCTTTAGTCTCCCAGTCAGTCGCTTCACCCGTTCCGGAATTATATAGATATCTTCTCCCACCAAGCCGCCGAGGGGCACTGGGTCAATTGCGCCATCCAACTCAGGCAGCGCATATAACACGACACTTTGCAACCCCCCAATGCCTTGGCGCGTCCAGGAGTGAATATCCTGAATTAGCAAGGGTGCAGCAACGAAGTAGGGTACATTCTTGGCACTGAGAATTTTTACAGCAACTTCCACCTGACGCGCCCCCTCCATCGAACCGGCTGGGCCACCTACGAGGGGAAAGCCAATGGTAGAGACAATGGCATCTACATCTACTGCATCTTTGGAAAGAGTAGCAGAGGAGGAACTAATGCGTTTGGCAATTTCTCGCTGACGACCTGCTGCATGCTCAACGCCTTGCGGCATCTGAAGTTTAGTTGTTTCTCCTTTGGCTAACTTAATTATTACTCGTTCATAGGTGCTTGTCATCCAATCCCGCACTGCCACATGACCTTCTACACCATTAATAAAGATGGGCAGGGGCACCAACCCAGCTTTTTCAAAGTGGCGAATCAGCTGGGGAATATAAGGCTGTTTTGTGATCACATGTTTGCGATAGAGCAAAATCCCGATAACTGGGGATTGAGATGCACAAGGCACGTTCCTCTGTTGATACCATTCCAGATACTGGCGGGGGGATTCAAAAAACCCCTGATAGTCGGGATGTAGCAAACCGATGTTTGGGGTTTCTACGGGTGCGGGAATCTCTCCCACCTTCAACCCCAAGTATTTCTCTGCCAGCGTCCAGAACATCGACGCCACGTTTTCGGGGCCACCCGCGTTCCAGTAGCCGTAGATAATTAGCCAGTTGCGCAGATCTTGTACTTTCTGCACTGGTACAAATTTCAGCAGCTTAGGGCCAGTCTTCAGAAAGCTGATGTAACCAGCAAGGCGATCTTCCTCTCGCCCATTGCTGAATTTGTCGAGGATGAATTTAATTGGCTTGGGCATCCCCTTAGGTTGATCCCCAATCTTGAACGCACCCAGATGGGTAAGGCTGATCAATTCCAACGCTGACTCAAAGATCAGGCGAATGGGAATGTTTTGCACCCGTTGCCGCAACCACAGCACTTGGTCATAATCAAACAGCAAACTCCCAAAGAAGACGTGGGCGTCTTGCAGTGCGGCTTCTACCTGATCGGGTTCGCTGGTGAGGGAGCGATCGCTAAACACCCGAATATCCAATTCTGGACAGCTGGCTTGCGCCAGATCAGCTGCTTTCCGGTATAAGTCAGCGTTAAAAGATTCAAACCCAGCAATCAAGACGATGCGTTTCATGCCCCAAGAAAGAAATACTTCTTGCTCTCGATCTTAAAGGGGTTGTCAGGTTAAAACTGAGAACGGGCTTTACAGATTTCTGAACACCATAGTCTTTTCACATCAAATACGTAAGTGCCAGCAAGTAACAGTGATTGTTAAGCTCTGAGCAATCACTCCTCTATCAAGGGCGATCGCCACTCTGTATGATTGAACATCTAGCGTACCCGATAAGATAAGATATGAGTCCTTGCTGCTCAGTTTGAATCATGACCACGCACTCGCCTTTAGAATTCCAAGACGCCTTTGATGCGATCGTTGTGGGTGCCGGACACGCCGGATGCGAAGCGGCCCTAGCGACAGCACGACTGGGCTGTCGCACACTGCTGCTGACTCTCAATCTAGACAAAATCGCTTGGCAACCTTGCAATCCAGCAGTAGGTGGCCCTGCAAAATCTCAGCTGACTCATGAGGTGGACGCGCTGGGGGGCGAAATTGGCAAAATGGCCGATCGTACCTATCTACAAAAGCGAGTGCTCAACTCTTCGCGGGGGCCAGCTGTTTGGGCATTGCGGGCGCAGACGGATAAGCGAGAATATGCAGCAGTGATGAAGGGGATTGTTGAGAACCAAGAAAACTTGACAATTCGTGAAGGCATGGTCACAGACTTGGTATTGGGTGCCAACGATCAAGTGATCGGCGTCGAGACATACTTCGGCGTCGCGTTTGAGTGCAAAGCAGTCGTGCTGACCACTGGCACATTCCTGGGAGGTCGTATCTGGGTAGGTAATAAGTCGATGGCAGCTGGACGTGCAGGGGAATTTGCTGCCACTGGGTTGACGGAAACTCTAAATCGACTGGGTTTTGAAACTGGACGACTGAAGACAGGAACCCCAGCACGGGTGGATAAGCGGTCAGTGGATTACAGCAAGATGGAACCTCAGCCTGGCGATCAAGAGGTGCGCTGGTTCAGCTTTGACCCAGATGTTTGGGTGGAACGTGAGCAGATGAATTGTTATCTTACCCGCACCACCGATGAAACTCATCGACTGATACGGGAAAATTTGCACTTGTCGCCAGTTTATGGCGGCTGGGTGGATGCCAAGGGGCCGCGTTATTGTCCCAGCATTGAAGATAAGATTGTGCGCTTTGCCGATAAGGAAAGCCATCAGATTTTTATTGAACCAGAAGGTCGGGATATCCCAGAACTCTATATCCAAGGCTTTTCAACTGGGTTGCCAGAAGGGTTGCAGGTGCAGATGTTGCGCTCTCTCCCCGGTTTAGAAAATTGCGTAATGCTCCGCCCAGCCTACGCAGTAGAGTATGATTATTTACCTGCAACTCAGTGTTATCCTACATTGATGACCAAGAAGATTGCAGGGCTGTTCTGTGCTGGGCAAATTAACGGCACAACCGGCTATGAAGAGGCAGCAGCTCAGGGCATTGTGGCAGGAATCAACGCGGCTCGCTTTGTCCGCGATCAAGAGATGATTGTTTTCCCTCGCGAGCAAAGTTATATAGGAACGCTAATGGACGACCTATGTACTAAAGATCTACGGGAACCTTACCGAATGCTAACTAGCCGCTCAGAGTATCGGTTATTACTGCGCTCGGATAATGCAGATCAGCGCTTAACACCCCTCGGTCGGGAAATTGGCTTAATAAATGACCACCTCTGGGGGCTGTTCCAACACAAGCAAGCCAACATCGCTGCTGAGAAGGAACGATTACAATCAACGCGAGTGAAGGAGCACGAGGCACTAGGGCAAGCGATCGCTGCTTCTACCCAAATGGCGATCAAAGGCTCAATTACTCTATCTGACTTGTTGCGTCGCCCTGGATTCCACTACCCTGACCTTGATCGGCATGGACTAGCTAACCCCAGTCTCAACCTAGCTGAGCAGGAAGGGGTAGAAATTGACATTAAGTATTCTGGCTATCTCCAGCGCCAGCAGCACCAGATTGACCAGATCGCCCGTCAAGCACATCGCTCTCTGCCGCCAGACTTAGACTATAAAGCGATTGTCACCCTGTCTATGGAATCTCGTGAAAAGCTTGCGAAGGTTAGACCAATGACTCTTGGTCAAGCGGCTCGTATTGGTGGAGTTAACCCAGCGGATATTAACGCTTTGCTGGTATATCTAGAAGTGCGATCGCGAAGTGTCTTTGCAGAAGAGGCCCCTTCCATACAGTCATCTGAACCGAGCATCCTAGCTTAGATGAAATTAGGCAAGATGAAGCAGGCAAGTTTGGCTGAAGAGCTAAATTTTCAGCTTTTTCTCAAGCCTTCAACCCCTTTCATCCTTTATACTTTACTCTTCATGATGTAGTAGTGAACCATCCATGTCACAGGATATAAGCACTAGCCAAAGCACTTCAGAGCCAGTATCAGAGTCAATTCCCCTTCAACCTTGGTCAGCAGAAGCCTACGCTGATAAGTTGATGGACGATTTGTTTTCAGACATTGACCGGATTCTGGATGGCAGCAGTAAGTTACCCACCGAGCCTGCAAAGTCAGAATATATCTCTTTGCAGCCTGTAAAGATGCCTCAGATCACAATGCCGTCGGCAGTGATGTCATTAGGACAAGTGCTAGCACCGCCGAGTGATGCAGCCACTGTCAAACAGCAACCGGCAAAAAGCGACGCGGTTAGTGAAGCCAGAAGCTCCACCACTCCTGTTCCTAAGGCTGGTCAGTATTTTAATAAAATTCTGTTGGGGGTGACTTGTGGCTCGCTAGTAGTCACTTTAATTCTGTGGTGGGCTAACCATGAAAAGCTAAGTTTGCCTCGGCTGAATCTCGCAGCCACATCTCATCAGAATACTCTGTCTTCATCTGATGCCCAATTTATTAACTACATGCTGCGATCGCTGGAATTGATCGACCGCAAAACTCAAATTAGCCAACAGCAGACCAATTCAAGTGTCTTGCCTGCTAAACAACTAGGAATGCCGGTTTACTCCCAACCATCACCTCCTGCTGCCAGCAATCTGCCGCAGGCTCCCAACCCAGCACCAACGGTTGTGGGGATTTACATCCCTGGCTATCCAACGCCTCAGTATCAACCGTTCCCAAATGCTCAGCTAGCACCACCTCTAGCAGGCTCAATCCACCCAGCAGCACCCAGCTCAATCCGCCCATCGGCCCCTAGCTCAATCCGCCCATCGGCAGGAGATCCAGTCTCTTCTCAACCATCACAACCCCCTGTCACCCGTGGCTCAGCGCCACCTGTGCCGACAGCTCAAATGCCTATTCCTGCTCCAGCACCTGTAGAGGCCAAACATACACTTGTGGGATTGCTGTATCTGGGCGATCGCTCTGCTGCTCTGTTTGACATCAGCGGTGTGACTCAACGAATTCAGGTAGGTGAACCGATTGGTGCTAGCGGCTGGACTTTAGTAGCAGTTACGAAAGAAGAGGCGATCATTCGACGCAACGGTGAAGTTCGCTCCATTTACACTGGACAGAAGTTCTGAAAGAGTTTTGAGTGTTGAGTTTTGAATCAAGAATATTTGCTCAACACTCAAATTTCTCAACTCAAAACTTTTCTTTTGCTTTAAATCACTGAGGCAATCATTCCCTCACGAGCCAAGAATCCACCAGGAAAAACTGTCTGGACTTGCTCGGCAATTTGATCAAGTTCGTCATCGCTGTGGTTAGGCTCGTGGTGAAATATAGCTATTCTTTTTACGCCCGCAGCCTTAGCAACCCTCACCCCTTCCTGCCAAGTGGAATGTCCCCAGCCGACCTTAGGCATTTTATGGTTATGATATTCCTCATCCGTGTACATGGCATCATAAATCAAAACTTCAGCGTCACGGGCTAAGTACAACACATTTTCATCAAAGGCATCTGGGAAATGTTCTGTATCGGTACAGTAGAATACTGAGTGTCCCTGCCAGGTTACCCGATACCCCATAGCACCATTGGGGTGATTGAGGGGACCTGTCTCAATCGTGATATCGTCCAGATGGAAAGTCTCGCCACAGACTAAGTTATAGAACTTCAGATCAGCTTGCAGCATCGGCACCGGCACCGGCGAATTGACATGAATCACTCGCTCGTGGAAATGCTGTTTCATTGATTCTGCATCTGGTGGCACCGCGCCATAAATATGGAAGCAATTGCCTTCCACAAAGGCTGGGCTAAAAAACGGTACTCCTTGAATGTGATCCCAATGATAGTGGGTAAATAACAGATGGGCTTCCACCAGCCCGTTAGACATCAAGCTTTTACCCAGCATTCTCAATCCGGTACCGCCGTCAAAGATCAGGCGTTTTCCTCCGACGCGCATTTCCACACAGGATGTATTGCCGCCGTAACGAACAGTATCTTTACCAGGACTGGGGATGCTGCCTCGCACACCCCAGAACTGGATAACAAACTCAGAAGAAGGGCTGGTTTCCATTTGCTATTTAAGCTTTCAGTGTGTTGCACTGTCCCTGATGGCGCAGCAAATGGTCGCATAGCACTAAAGCAACCATTGCTTCTACCATAGGCACAGCTCTCGGCAAAACACAAGGGTCATGACGGCCCTTAGCTGCCAGTATAGTTTCTTCACCTTCGCGAGTCACGGTACGCTGTTCTTTGCGAATCGTGGCAGTCGGTTTAAATGCCACCCTCAGAATAATGTTTTCTCCATTAGAGATGCCGCCCTGAACACCACCGGAGCGATTGGTTTGGGTGCGAACCTTACCAGTCTCATCTGTATAGAATTCGTCGTTATGCTCACTGCCAGTTAGTAAAGTACCAGCAAAACCCGAGCCAATTTCAAACCCTTTAGTTGCTGGTAAAGACATCACACCTTTGGCAATATCTGCTTCCAGTCTATCAAATACTGGCGAACCCAGTCCTTTAGGCACGTTGCGAACAATACATTCCACAACACCGCCGATAGAATCTCCTTGATCCCTTACCTGCTCAATGAGTTCAATCATCCGTTCGGCACATTCTGAGTCAGGGCAACGGACAATATTACTTTCTACCAGTTCCTGTGTGACAGTATTCTGGTCAATAATGCCCTCCAAGTCTTGAATTCGCTTGACGTAGGCAACTATTTCCACACTAGCAACTTGTTGAAGAATTTTTTTAGCGATCGCACCTGCGGCAACTCGTCCAATTGTTTCTCGTGCAGAAGAGCGTCCCCCACCCTGCCAGTTACGAATACCGTATTTGGCATCATAGGTGGCATCCGCATGAGAAGGGCGATATTTCTGTGCCATCTCGTCATAGTCTTGGGGGCGAGTGTCTTGATTGTGTACCAGAATGGCAATGGGCGTTCCCAGAGTTTTGCCCTCAAAAACTCCTGAGAGAATTTCACAGGTGTCTGCTTCTTTGCGGGGGGTGGTGATTTTACTCTGCCCAGGACGCCTGCGGTCTAATTCTGCCTGGATTTCCTCTCTAGAAATTTCTAAGCGTGGTGGGCAACCATCAATTACAACCCCTACGCCGCCGCCATGAGATTCACCAAAAGTGGTAATGCGAAACAGATGCCCAAAAGTATTGCCCATAACACATTAAGGAAGAAGTTTAGCGATCTGTATATTAACAGCGATCGCTTGTGGAGGGTGGCGTCACCACCTCTAATCCAACCTTTTGTGTCAAGAATCCATCTCTTCTTACTTAGATGAGAAGCAAGGTGACACCTGCTATGACCAGCCAAATCAGGAAACAATGCCGTGTTAGCTGCAAAGCTTGATGAATTTGTTCTGGGGCGAGCGGGTGTATGGGATCTCCCAGAAGCGGTTTGTGTTTGGCGACTCCTCGATACCAATTAGTTCCTCCTAACTGGACACCGATAATCGCCGCATAGGCACACTCACTCCAACCAGAGTTGGGACTAGGATCTTTGATTGCATCTCGGCAGCACAGGTGCCAGACATGCCGTGGTTTACCAGATAGGAATGCCAGCGTCATTACGGTTAATCGGCAAGGTAGCCAGGTGAGAACATCCTCAGCCCTCGCACTAAACCAACCTAAATTAGTGTAGGGTGCCTCTCGATAACCAACCATCGAATCCAAGGTACTAGAGGCTTTATAGGCAAGAGACACTACTAAGACAAGAGGCAAGCTAGCATCCCATGATTGATCAGGGAGCACCCATCGCCCTACAACAAGTATAGCTGCCCCAACTAGGCAATAAAATAACGGTGCCATCACTGCATCAGTAGCGTTTTCTGTGACTGTCTCTAAGACAGCCCGCAGAATTTCTGGATCGGAGAGATTGGCTGTATCTCGCCCGACATATAAACTTAACTGGGAACGAGCTGTAGCAACATCACCAGTGGCTAGGGGTTGCAAGACATCTTCTGCTGCCACTCTCAAACTCCTCCCAGCGAAACAGCTGGCTAGCAGCATGGTCTCTACAGCAATCCCTAATAGAGGATGGAGCAAGCTTGCTCCTCGAACAATTAACCATCCTCCTAACCCGCTACCAGCAATTAGTCCAATCGCCATTACTACGCCAGCCCGCCGTTGTCCTATAGGACTTTTCCACTGTTTAAGAGCAAAGTAGGTAAGCTTATTGATTGCCCAGCCCATAACTTGCACTGGATGAGGCCAACCCCATGGGTCACCGATGAGATAATCCAATAGGGCAGCCACGAGTAAAATTCCAGCTACTGGGGCTGCATCGAGCTGAAGAGAGAATAATATTGTTTTCAGTTGATGACTCATCACTATAAGCGAGAGAGAAGATGAGTAATTCTACTAGTTTAATAGGAATTCATTCTTCATCCATGCCTGTGCATGTTGTCAAAACATCAGAGTAGCAGCTAACTAATGTCAAAACCTCAAGAGGCCCTTCTTTTTATAGATAGAGCATTTACAATCATCTACCTCGTGCTTGTCAACAATCGCCTAAAATCAGAAATCGCCGCAGTGACAGCACCCTCCTTCAGGAACCTCTTCATTCATTTATGTAATTTTCTCAACAGAAGAAGCATTTAACTGACATCTTGCACTCCTGTTCAAGGGATTATACTCCTATTCATGGCCGGTCTTTTTGGCAACCCTAAAGGATGCAAGTCTTGCAGTTGAGTGCGATTTCCATCGTCTAAACAACAAAACTCGTTTCTTGCCCTTGAGCAGCTTGCCAGCTACGGGCATCATAGTAAAGGTCTGCCAGAGAAATACTATAAAGCGCTTCTTTAAGTTTTTGGTGCAGTCGTCGCCATAGGGTAAATGTTACCCAGTCCTCAGCCTGCTCTGTGACTGGAACATGGCGAGGTAGTGGTTCAATTGTTTCGCCTACCGCTTCTAAGATTTGTCCAAGGGAAATTTGTGCAGGCTTGTGCGCCAGTTGATAACCCCCTTGTGCTCCTCTTACCGACTGGACTAAACCTGCACGGCGCATTTCTATTAGTAGTTTTTCTAGGTAAGGAGCTGGTAGATCTTGCCGATGAGCGATCGCTTTGACTGATGTCGGTCCATACCCAGGCTGTAAGCTCAGATCTAGCAGTGCTTTAACACTATAGTGTCCACGGGTTGTCAGCTTCATAGTTGGGAAAAATGCTAACACTTAATATCCTTTCATTTTTTCTGACATTGATGCTTGCTGGGAACTTGAGTCATCCACATTGTCAGTTGTTCGCATTCTGAGTGACTTTCTCACGAATTCCCACATCAAAAAAAGATGGTACATTAATACAAGATGTTACTCTTTCATATTGACAGTATCATGTAAGATAGTTTCATGTGATGCTAGTACGCTAGGATTTCGTTATCTTAGCTTTAACTCAACCAATACTTCAACACTGGATACCACTTGATTTATTAGTCTTAGATTCAAGTTGTTCAACAACCCCACCCAAACGACTTCTGTGAGGATGAAGGTTGTAGATCTCCAGGAAAAGCTCATTAGGTTGAATAGTAGCCCCCTGAGAGTCATCTCAGATATCCCTGTAGTAACTACTTTCAGTTGCTTGTTGCTGACTGAATTGTCAGCAAAGATCTCTGGTAGAAGAAATCTTCTCCAGAGTAGATCTTTATAGGGATGGGTAGTTGACGGACTAAAGCTTTCGGCTCCGTTTCTGCAACGGGCGATACCATTTATTTTTTTATTTTAGGGAAGCAGCAATCCACTACCTGCTTTCCTTACCACCAAGAAACTAGTTTGGATGAGCTATCCAGCAGGAGACAGAGATGAACAAAAAGAAAAAAATCGATCCTTTAATGGGTGAAGCGCTGCTTGAGAAAGTTAAAGAGCTAGAAAACCTCAGCAAAGAAGAAAAGGCCAGAGCGTGTGGCTACTACACAATGACTAAAGCTGGTGTAGAGCGCGTGAATATGATGAAATTTCTGAACGCCTTAATTGATGCTGAGGGAATTGAGTTAGACGGTAAACAAAACGGAAATGGGCGTGGGGGTCGTAGTGCCAGCTATCGGATTAGCGTGCAGTCTAACGGAAATCTGCTGATTGGCTCTGCTTATACTAAACAGATGGGCTTGAATCCAGGAGATGAATTTGAAATCTCTCTCGGTCGCAAGCACATTCATCTGCGACAACTCGATCAAGAAGAAGACTTTGCAGAGGCAGAGGCATCCTGAACGTCTAGGCTGGCTCTACAAAAGTTGTAGATACCTTGCTGAACCGAACCGAACATTGGTTGGATTTTCATCCCCAATGTTTCACTGCGCCTGCCGCAACCAGCTATAGAAAGTTGTACGCGTTAGGGTTGCGTTTCTAAAAGAAATAGCAACCCCGCAGGTATCACTGAGAGCTTGTGGCGGTAGTTTGGCATTAATAGTCGAGATACTTTATGTGCAGAATTTTGGTCGTTGATGATGAGTCAAGCTGTCGTATAGTCTTAAAAAGCTACCTGGAAAGTCAGGGATATCAGGTTCAAGCTGTGAACTCTGGCATCGAAGCACTGGAGGTTTTTGAGAAAGAACCACCAGCTCTGGTAGTTTCTGATGTACTGATGCCAGAAATGGACGGGTTTGAGTTTTGTCGTCGCCTACGAGCAAGTCGTTTAGGTCAATTAGTGCCCTTTATCTTCTTATCTGGTCAAGGAGAGCTAGATGCTAAGGTTGAAGGCCATTTTATGGGTGGGGATGATTATTTAATTAAACCTTTCCATCCACAGGAGTTGCTGGCCAAAATCAAGGCTCAGTTAGACCGTTCCTGCCGGATACATTCAGAGATTGAACGGTTATTACAGCAATCTTCTTCTAGCTCTAGGTTAGATCCTCCATCCGTAAGGCAAGGGGAACCCCTGCCCATATCTTTAACACCAGCCGAAGAAAAAGTTTTTTGGGAAGCAATTCAGGGATTTACCAATAAACAAATCAGCGATCGCCTGTTTATCAGTCCGCGCACAGTTCAGGCGCATCTTAGCAGCATCTTTAACAAACTAGGGCTAGATAATCGCTCTCAACTAGTTCGCTTTGCCCTTGAAAGAGGATACAGACCTTCGCCAGAGAAGAGTCATTTTGAGAGTCAGGAGTGAAAAAAGTCATTTTGCTATACTCTGATTTAATATACTAGTAAGTACTAAGAACTCGGTACAAGGTTTTCAGCAAATTCTCTGCTGTGTATGGTTTGGGCAAAACTGCCTGAGCGTTGAAGCTAGCGGACTCTGCACCCGATTTGTCCCCAAAAGTCAGGCCACTAGCAGCAATAATCTTCAACTGAGGGTTGATTTTTCGCAAAGCTCGGATTGTCGAGAATCCATCCATAATTGGCATTTTCATATCGACTATGGCCACCCGAATTTCGTCTTTGTGCTGCACATACAAGGCGACGGCATCCGTGCCATCATCTGCTGTCATCACCCTATAGCCAAAGGTTTCCAGGGTCTGTTTAGCGATATCGCGGATTGAGGCTTCGTCATCGACTACGAGAACTAATTCTCCACCTCCAGAAGGCATGTCGTCTTCTTCTACTTCCAGTTGATCTAGTTCATTGATCGCAGCTGTTGGCAAATAAACCTTAAAGCTAGTGCCTTTTCCCATCTCACTGTAAACCTTGACAAACCCACCGTGGCTTCTCACAATAGCTATAGCTGTAGAGAGGCCAAGTCCGGTTCCTTGGCCAATCGGTTTTGTAGTGAAAAACGGTTCAAAAATTTTATTGATCAGCTCCGGAGAAATCCCTGTGCCGTTATCCGACACTGTAAGCACCACATAAGGTCCGGCTTTCGCCTCCAGATTCATACAAGCATAGTACTCGTCAAGCCATACATTTTCCGTCTCGATCTTCAACGTGCCACCATTGGGCATGGCATCGCGAGCATTTACGCACAGGTTTAACAGTACTTGCTGTAATTGAGTCCCATCACCAGAGATGACCCAGAGATCCTTCGGAGTTTGGACTACAATTTCAATAGATTTGGGAAATGTCTCCTTGGCCATCTGCACGATTTCTTGAACGAGATGCTTTACCTGTAGATTGGCATGCTTCCCTTCCAGACCTCTAGCGAAAGCCAGGATTTGTCTGACGATATCTGCACCGCGTTTAGTACTTGATTCTAGTGTGGTCAGAAGTTCCTGGCTCTCAGGGTCAGGAAGTCTCATTTTGATGATTTCCAACCCCATCAGAATAGGGGCGAGCACATTATTCAGATCATGAGCTATGCCACCAGCTAGCGTACCAATGCTTTCCAGCCGCTGTGTGCGCAGAAATTGTCTTTCCAGTTGTTTTTTCTGTGTAATGTCTGTATTAACAACGAGAATAGATTTGGGTTGCCCATCTGCATCTCGCATCAATTTCCAGCGGCTTTCGACGATGATCTCCTGAGAGCCTTTTGTCACCTGATAGAACTCCCCTTGCCACTCTCCTTTGTGAATCAGGAGAGTGGATTCGGAAGTGAAGGGTAAAGGCTCGGAAGAAACGTTAGCAAACATTAGTTCAGACGCTTTTTGTCCAATCGCTTCCCTTGCCGTCCAACCATACAAGCGCTCAGCACTTTTATTCCAATAGCAGATATGGCCCGCTAAATCCTGGACGATGATTGCATCTTGTGCCACGTCGAGCAGGGCAGCTTGTTCTCGAATGTACTCAAAAGCAGCGGCACGCTCTCGCCTAACCATTGCCTCGCGCAACTCACGTTCCACAGCAGGAACAAGTCTTGCCAGATTGTCTTTCTGAAGGTAGTCATGAGCACCAGCTTTCATTGCCGCCACGGCAACATCTTCCCCAATCGTACCTGACACAATAATAAAAGGCAGGTCAAGCCCCTCTTTTTTTAACAGGTGCAACGCAGCAATTCCACTAAACTGTGGCATGGCGTAATCAGCAATGATCATATCCCATTGCTGCCTCTGGAGTGCAATTTTTAGGGCAACATCAGTATCCACCCGCTCATGTATCAAGTTGTAGCCGCCGCGTCGCAGTTCGCGCATGATCAACAAGATGTCGTCTTCTGAGTCTTCGACCAACAACAGTCGCAGCGGTATACTCATGAAACCAGCTCCTTCTTCAATCCTTTGTCCCCTAGCCTCTGGCCCTAACTGACTGAGCTTAAATCCGCTTCAGATATTACATCTAGGTTGAGACTAGGGACTAGGAGGAGCCTAGTATCCCCAATCTCAACCCAAACAGGTCTGATGTCACCGAAAACGATTTGACAAGTCTTAGAGGACTTATTTATAAAATTCCCTAAAAGCGGCCCAAAGTAGCACAAAGTAATAGTTTTGACTCAAAAAGCACAGTCTGTTGAAAAGCCACAATAACACTGTTCAAGCAGGTTGCTTAAGTTTCGGTAAAGATAATTCTTGAGGCACTGGTGCAAAAGAAAGATAGCGAAGCAGCGCTTGGCGTGTTCCTGTCACGCTACATGCCAATGCAATGCCTTCTCGTTCCAGCACCCCCAAAGCGTGGTGGTGATTGTCTGGATCAACCACTGGTAGCTGGTGAAGTCCCCGTGTCGCCATGCGCTCTAGGGCATCAGCCACTGGTTCATTCGGATTCGCATACAAAAGCTCTGTTGTGCAGATATCGGCAAGTGGCTGCTCAGCTAAGTTATAGGCCAAGGAGTCTGCTTCTGTTCGTGCAATCGCTCGGTTGATGTCTTGTAGAGTCACAATACCAATTAGCTGTTCGCCATCATCAACTACTAAAGCACTGCGACATTGACTAGTCGTCAATAGCAGACCAGCTTCTAACACAGGCATAGAACTATTTAGCATCACAACTGGCTGATACATTGCCTCAGCTACAGGCATTTGCTTCAAAATTTCCAGATTCTTGTCTTTTTCAACATTGAGGTCTAGAGAAAGTTGGAGATTCCTATTGACTGGCTTGGACTTTAACAGCTCTACCAGCCAGACAGAAAGACTCACAGCAGCCATCAACGGCAAAACAATCCGGTAGTCTCGGGTCAGCTCAAACATCAGCAGAATCGCGGTTAGAGGAGCCCTAGCGCTACCAGCGAGAACTGCTGCCATGCCCACCATTGCATAAGCAGGTGGTGCCGCCATATAGACGCTTAACACTGGTAGCATGGCTAGAGCTTTTCCGTACACTGCTCCTAGAGAAGCACCTAGGAACATTGCTGGTGCAAAGACGCCGCCCACTAGACCGCTGCCCAAGCTAATTGCTGTTACTACCAGCTTAAGTACTAGCAGAATTACCAATAGCTGCAAAGAAAACTCAACATCCTGGAGCATAGCTTGGATTGTCTCGTAGCCAATACCCATAATTTGGGGCCAATGCAAAGCCACCAAACCCACGCAGGCACCTCCAATGATCGGCTTTACTGGTTGCGGTATGGCCTCAAGCCAACCCAATCCGGGAATTTGTCCTTGAAAGCAACGCCGCGCCAGCTGATTCGATTGAGTATAAGTAAGGGACACTAAACTAGCCAACACGCCTAAACCCATGTATAGTGGCAATTCCCATGGGCTGCGGACTTCATAGACTGGAAGGGCGAAAGCTGGTTGACCCCCTAAACCGATCTGAGCAATCAAAGCTGCCACGACTGCTGCTAGTAGCAAGACGCTCACAGATGAAGTGGCAAACGTAGTTCCCAGTACAATTTCTAGGGCAAAGAAAACACCAGCAATCGGAGCGTTAAATCCGGCGGCCAAGCCAGCAGCGGCACCAGCTCCTAGGAGTAGCTGCTGCCGCTCTCTGGAGACTTGCAGTATCTGACCCAGCAACATGCCAAAATTTGCCCCAATCTCTACACTAGGGCCTTCAGGTCCTAAGGATGCACCAGTGCCCAGTGACACCGCAGCAGCTACCATCTTGGCGACTGGTCGCATGGGTAACAATTCTCGCACACCTTGAGCAGCAGCAATCATGGAGGACATGCTAGGGCCAAAGTCGGGCCAAACAAGGCGCATTAACCCAACGATCAGTCCTCCCAAGATGGGAATGCAGGCTAGAGTCCAAGTTCCCCAACTGGAAATTACCTCTATTACATCCTCTAGCATCAAGCCGTGGATTGTATGGATTAAGTAGTGAAATGTAACTACGCCCATACCTGTGCCAGTACCAATAAGGATGGCTAATAGCAGGGCAACGGTTTCTGATGAGGGTTGTAGGTGGTTGAGAACTCTAATCAGAGGGGAAGGAGCGCGAGCGGGTGCGGATGTGTTGGAAACTAGCACATCCAGGGTGTGAGTGGCGGTCATTGAGAAGCAGCTAGAAGAAAATATTATTAATATTATTAATTTTTGTTGATGATCTTCATTGTGCTTGATACGTAAGGAATACGGCAAGTCAGATCTACAATTTATTTCTTATAGTTGGACTGATAGGAGAAGCTCACAGTCCATACCTCCTCACTGCCTCGCCCCTTCTGCTGAAGGCTCCTTAGTGACTAGCATCCAGCTAACGGCACTACCAACCTGTTTAGCCGACTTTAAACTCAACTGGATGAGAGCAGACTTGTCAAGTAGCAAGTAGGGAGAAGTTTTTTGCTCCCAGAGTTCCTTAAGCTCTAGATAAGAGGCCGGGATCACCCGATGCTCGCTGTAAAAATTCAGGGAAGGACGAGCGTACTTAAAAGAGGTGTATACTTTCTCCCCAGGTGGCGTATATTGTGCGATCAGCTCAGCCACAGGTTTAACAGGATAGGCTTCTTTTAACTCCCAAACCCAGAAAGGGGACGATACAAATAGCAACAGGGAAACATAGGTACCCCAAAAGAGAATGGACATAAACTGTAGATCTCTTTGGGCAACCAGGACTGCGGCTATAAGCATAGTTATAGCTGCTGATGCCAAAATTACCGGCAAATGCCAGTCAATTATGGGGCCGAGTCTGGCAACGTAAAGGCAACTGGCAAAAGCTCCCAGACCCAGAGCAACCAAACCGGCAACCCAAGCGCGGGGATAAGATTGGTTGCTTGGCAGATTCCAAACTTCAGCAAGCTGAGCCCCCCCGATTAAAGCCACTGCTGGATAAACTGGTAAGACATACCAGGGCAGTTTGGTTCCCATCACTGAAATAGCAACGAGATAGATCCCAGTCCAGAGCAATGCCAGCTTTGCCCAACCCCAATGGCGGTTTTCCCAAGCCAGCCGCAACCCTTGAGGCCAGACAAGCAACCAAGGCCATGCGTATTTTAATATCTCTAGTAAGTAGTACCAAGGAGGGCCACTGTGATTTTCTACTGGTGTCCAAATTCGCTTTAAGGACTGCCCAACAAGTCCAGTGCTGATGAAAATCTTCCCGTAGTGCAACCACTGGGCAGCATACCAGACCGCAACCGGGGCACTGCCAGTCAGCAGTCCCGTCCACAAATACCTGGAGGTGAGCAGTCTGGGGGTGTCCCAGAAGAGAAACAAAAGAGCGATCGCTAAAAGCAACAACCCCATAATGCCTTTGGTAAGGCAAATCAACCCGAACCCCATACCGACTCCCAAGCAATAGCGCAAGTCGCGACGGCTGCGCAACACGCACCACATCATCAACATGCCGAAGCACAGCACTGGCCCATCCAGCATCGCCAAACGTCCCAAGCGCACAACTGGCAACAGAGTTAGGTAAATCAAAGCTGCGCAAATGGCACTCTTTCGTTGTGGGAATAGTTCGCGACCTATGCCATATAGTAGTGGCACAGAGACAGCAGTTAACATTGCCCCCGGTAGGCGGGATGTCCATTCATTTACGCCGCATATGGCGTAAGTACTGGCTATTAGTAAATGTACTAAAGGTGGCTTATTCAAATAGGGTTCACCCCCGAGGGTCGGGTAAAGCCACCTCAAAGATCCAGGTGAGGCCTGCCAAATCTCGCGGGCAACTTGGGCAACGGTTCCTTCATCCCAATCTCGTAAAGCCAGATTGCCCAACTTGATCCCAAACAGAACAACAGCAGCCAGTAATAACCCCAATACCCATAAAATGTCAACCCAAGATTCGCGGACTCGAATCCTCTTTTTTGAACCGCCACTAGCAAAAGTTTGATAGTCCATACTCCGGACAATTATTTTGATTTTTAGATAGGTTACACAAAGAATTGATAAGTTACTGCATTTCCTGCTA
This sequence comes from uncultured Microcoleus sp., assembly GCA_964657555.1. Taxonomy (GTDB): domain Bacteria; phylum Cyanobacteriota; class Cyanobacteriia; order Cyanobacteriales; family FACHB-T130; genus CAZZWA01. Next base: position 26,453 of record CAZZWA010000003.1, on the reverse strand, counting down.
CGCCGCTAGCCTACTTTGTCGCCTAGCGAACGGCATACCCTTAGGCAAGCACAACGATTTGTGACAGGATGCTACGCTGAGCTTGCCTTGTTACATCTCGTAAAGGGAATGTGGCAAGGCCGCCTGCAACACTTGTGAATTAAATTCAAACCTAAACAATCAGCAGCCATTTATCTGTAATACGGACTCCTAGTAACAGGTGGTTCTGTTTTTAAATTTATTTAAATTTTTAAATAAGCTTAACAACCTGCCAATATAGACTAGCATATAATCTTACTGCTCTACCACTCACGTTTGCAAGAGCGAACTAATATCCATGAACCTACCTTTTATTCTGGACATTATCATTGGCTTAATTTTTGTCTATTTAACCATGAGTCTCCTGGCATCAGAACTTCAGGAACTTATAGCTACACTTTTCCAGTGGAGAGCCGAACATTTAAAAAAATCTGTTGAAGTTCTTTTATCTGGTGATACTGATAATCAAGAACAAAAAGCTATCGATTTAGCTAATAAACTTTATAGCAATCCTTTGATTACTAACATTAATCAAGAGGCCAAAGGAACATTGGTAAGACTTCCTCGCCAAATTACTTGGGGAATTGGTTCCTTATATCGTTCAATAGTAGGATCGAGAACTGGCTCTCAAAGAATTGAAAGTGTTTTTGGAGGCAAAAAGACTACTGGCCCTTCTTATATTCCTTCGGAAACATTTGCAAGTACTCTATTAGACACTGTACACTTTAGTGTTGTGAGGCAAAAATTAAGCGAATTAAAGCTGATTGACTTTAAAGATAATAGATTACTCAAAGAAATCCAAACTATTTTAGAAAACCTAGAAAAAAATGTAAGTAATAATGAGCATCAATTTTTAGACGAGCTTAAAAAAGATTTTGATAAATTACAAAGAGATTTTGATAAAATCTGCGGTGATTTTAAAAGTGAAAAAGCTACTTTATTAACGACTATTGAAAGGCTGGCAGAGAAACTGAATATATACCTAGTAAATTCTGAATCTCACTTTCCCAAAGATGAACAGTACAGTAGTGTAAGAACAAGTTTTTTTAATCAAGCAAATTCCTTAAAACAAGATATTTTTGGCAGTACGCCTACAAGCGAAAAACGTGAAAAACAAGTCCTAAAACAAGAATTAAGACCGAGTTTAGTTGAAACTATACAAACATACAAACAAATCAAACAAGCCAAAAACGAAGATAGTCCAAACCATCAAAAATTTCGGGATATTTATCAAGAAATTGGAGATGAAATTGAGGCATTACCTGACTCTGTCATAGACAGTCTTCATCTACTGGCTAAGCGGGCTACAGTAAAGATTCGCCATACAGAGGAAGATCTTAATCAACTGCGCCTAGAAGTTCAACACTGGTTCGATAGTTCTATGGATAGAGCTTCTGGTGTCTATAAGCGCAATGCTAAGGGAATCGCTATTTTGATTGGTATCTTGCTTGCTTGGGCTGCTAATGCTGATTCATTTCACATTATTGCCAGACTGGCAAAAAATCCCAGCTTGCGCACTGTAATTACTCAACGTGCAGGTGCGGCTACAGCATCTAGCAACATCAAAGATCTTAGGGACGTGAATGAAGCTTTAGATGGTGTTCCTGTTCCTATTGGCAGAAGTCAGAACAATTTAAATCAACAGGAAGAGGAGGCTGAAGAATGGAAAATTAATATGGGTAGAGGAGATAAATGGTCTTTTTCCTGGCTAGCAAAACCTTTGGGTTGGGTTATGACTGGCATCGCCATTTCTATGGGTGCCCCATTTTGGTTTGATCTGCTCGGTAAAGTTGTTAATGTGCGTAATGTAGGCGGCAAACCATCTGAATCATCTGGTAATATTTCAGATGCCTCTCAGGAAGAGAAAAGTGAAGATCGATCTGCTCCTTCTTCCCCCTAAAGGGAATTATTTTGATCATTGATGATAGGTAATTAGTTATTGAAATTACCTATTACCACTTTCAGGAAATCATTTTTGCTAGTGCAGCTTGCAGATCTTGAGTAAGGTCAGCAACAGCTTGCTTGGCACTGCGGCGACTGGATTGATAGGTATCAAAACGATCTGAAACCGATATTGGTTGACCCACTGTCATCTGTACCCACCGCTTACCCAAATTAGGACGACGGAAGGCATTACCACCTTGAATTTTGATAATCGTGTCCCACATCAGTAAGGTTGTTTCAGCAAACCGTTCTGCTGTAGGTTTTTCTAAAACGTACCTGCCTGTCACTGCCACGAAACTTTCTGCTAGGCGCATGTGCCACGTTCTCAGACTTGCGTCTTCCGCAATCCGATCTGCCAGTCCCCTTTCTAGGGGAGAAAGTGCTTCTATATTTTTGATATCCTCTCGATAAATATAATCCCAGCCTGCTTGCTCCAGACGGCGACAGCGGTCGATCACGCTGCCGTGGGGTTGAAGGTTAAAATACTGCTCTGCTACCCGCAATGCTGCATCCAACAAAGCCTGTAATCGAGCTGCAAATTCTTGATGAGAACTAAGGGGCGGCAATTCTGATAGTTGAGGATTTTCTGTTGTCTCCTGCTGATGAGCGCTTGAGATTTCCGGTAGGGTTTGATGATAGAATCGCGAGTAAAAGTCCTCCATCAAGGATAGTAAGTGCTCGCCCAACCGATATAGCCGTTGATAAAGGGCAGCTTCGCGAGGCTGGAGGCTAGCAGCAGCCATGATAGCTGATGTGGGGAGCGGCTGATTGATTTTCCCTTGTCGTTGCTGCAAACCACTAATAGCCTCCAACTCGCTCAACAGGTTTTCCAGAGCTTTCCAAGGAGCTTCAACATAACGGTACTGAATCCCGATTGGCACAATAAAAACTTGTTCGCAGCGTCCAGCTTTGAGTAAATCTTCAACACACCAGAATCCTAATTGGGCAATTCCAGGTTCTATAGGGCTAACAATTTCATTGTGACTGTTGGTGGCTCCTTCGGGAGCAGCAGCCATTGGTAGACTAGCATTGGCAAATAAGTTGCGAGCCGAGCGCAAACCAGTTCTATCTAGCCTACCCCGATGGATAGGAGTTCCGCCTAAACGGGGACATAGCCAGCCTACTAAAGAGCCAGCCCACAGAGGAATCCCCCGATCATAGATAAAGTGGGCATGAATTGGGGATTTCAGCGGTATTTTTTTCTGGCGTGCTACCTGCGGTACCAAATGGGAAAGCAGATATCCCATACAAAACGGGTCTAGGGCCGTAGGATGGCGAAATGCCAGCAAAAATCGGATTTTACCAGTTTGGAACTGTTGATAAAAATCTACCAACGTTTCTACATTGTCTGCTTGAATGTGGCTAATGACGGTACGCGATCGCAGCCAAACAGGCAACGCCATTTGCGCAAACCGCAGCACTAGAGGATTGAGGGCTGGTGGAATGAATTCTAGGGGGGGTTGAACGTGAACAATCGGATGGGACAAGGCTATTTCTCCTAGTCAGTGAACCTGGAAGGGACTGGAAAGAGGATTTTTATCCACAAACACTTATTGCCAACTCTCCCTGATTTATGCCACTTCCTTGTCTTCCCAATCGCTACTGCTCTCCAGTCTCTATTCGCCAATTCCTAATCTCTGATGCTCTACCCGGAGCTTACTCAAAATCCATAATTTCTTTTTTGAGAGGAGCAGGGAACTTTGCCCGCTCTGGCAGTTCTACTAACTCTGGCAGTTCTACAAGCTCTTTTTCTGCTTCCTGAACGCTCACTGGCAATAGCAAGGGTTTTGGTCGCTCTTCTACCCAGCAACTAGCCACTGGCAGGGTGCTTTCTAATTCATCTAGGGGGCGAGGAATCACCATCAGAGAGTGGAACTCCCCAATGCGTTCGGCTTCGTGCATACCTGCCTCTACTGCTACTGCCACATTTGCAACAGATCCTCGGATGATGGCGGTACACAAACCAGCTCCAATGGTCTCATAAGAGGCTAGCTGGACATCACCTGCTTTGAGCATGGCATCAGCTGCGCCAACCATCGCTGGAAATCCCCGCGTTTCCAACAAACCCACGGCTTGATTGCTCAGGCGGCTTTGACCGTTTTCTTCAGCTAGCATGGCTAAGTGATTGCCAATGGGGAAGACCACGTCCAGGTTGGGGAGTGGTCGAGGAATGACCAGAGAGGAAACAAAACTGCCAAACTGCTCGGCTGTCTCAACACCAGCTTGTACTGCTAGCCGGACATCAGAAATTCCTCCGCGCACAATGACGGTACACTGACCGTTGCCAATTTTTTCGTACCCGATGAGTCTAACTCCAGCTGACTTGAGCATCATGTCAGCTGTACCAATGAGAGCAGGAAAACTGCTAGTAGAGACTAAGCCGAGGGCAGTGTCCTTATAGTTTTGGCGTTGCTGAGAGCGCTCAAGGGGGACAATCCCTTGCTTTTTTAACTGCATCTTAGATCTCCATGAGAACATACCAGGCGGCTAATCCCATTATCCCTAAAACCGCCTGACCTAGCCTCCGACTGCATACGTATTTTAAATGTTATGTGTATTTCTATTAACTACTCAGTTTTATCCTCTTGGTCGGTGCGTTTGAAAGAGGAATTATAGGGAAACAGTGTCCCCAACAGTCGGTTCAGGCTAGCTTGCCCATAAACTGAAACACTAACCGAGGCTGGTGATTCAGTGGCTGCGGGGGATGGGGTGGCGTCTGGCACGGGAGCGGCGGATGGGGCGTTAGGGTCTCCCTCACCACTACTGCTCTGGTCTACTGCTGAGGGAGGGTTGCTAGCTCGCCCGTTCAGCGATTCCTCACAAGTAGACGTCGTCTCTTGAGGTTCAGAAATCTGACGACCCGTGTCTCCGAGCAGCGAGCTAGGAGGCACCACTTGTGCCGGTGCTACAGAACTGTTCCAAATCGTCGTTGCTGAACCAATGCAGGCATTTGCCCCGATCTTACCCTTGCCAACCACTAAGACACTAGCCCCTATGGTAGCGCCTGTCTCTACTTCTAGGATACCTTGATGGGCATGAAGAATAGCCCCCATGCCGATGCAGACTCCAGCATTGATGATAATTCGACTGTCTGGGTCTGCTTGCAGGATCGCCCCAGGAGCGATCGCCGCACTGGCATGGATGGTTACGTCGCCGCTCTTACAAAAGTGAGAGTTGCTAATTGGTTCTAGTGGCGGCAAAGGCATCTAAGAAGCAAACCTCAAGGCTTTTGGATAATTGTCTCGCCAACGCGCCGCTTGACTTTTGGGTCAATGCCAAACAGTCGCACATATTCTCCAGCATGTTCGCTCAGGCAAGCTTCTAAGGCTTTAATCACCTCAGACTCTTGATTGGCTTGAATGGGAGCGCAGCTGTGCCAAGAACTGGTGCGAAACCGACGCCCGTCTGCATGCTCCGTACCAATTTTGTATCCCTGAGACAGCAGATTTCGTACCTGCACTACTGCTTCAGAACTCAAGCTGCTGCTTGATGATTGTGAGCTGGTTGATCTAGAGCCATTGGTCGAGGTTTGGCTAACACTCTTATTTGCACTCTGGGGAGCTGTCTTACCATCGGGTCTTTGAATAATTTGCTCTAGAACCCGTCGCTTGGCTTTTGGATCGATCCCAATTAAGCGCACGTATTCCCCAAGGTGTTCATCAATACAAGCTTCCAGTCCCTGGATGACGTCAGATTCCTTAGTGGATTGAATTGGTGAGCAACTCTGCCAGGAACTGGTGCGGAATCGACGCCCGTCTGCATGTTCCATCCCAATGCGATGACCTTGAGCCAGCAGTTGACGAACTTGTGCTACCACGTCTTCACCTAGGCGAGAACTTGATGCTTGAGTTCCGCCGTTGCCGCTACTCTTAAACTGAGATAAAGTGGCAGATGTCGTACTCTTAGCACCTGGCTGACCATCGGGTCTTTGGATAATTTGCTCCAGCACCCGTCGCTTCACCTTGGGATCAATCCCGATCAGGCGCACATACTCTCCTGGATGCTCATCTAGCAAAGCTTCAATGGCGGTAATCACATCAGTATCCCGGTTTGACTGAACCGGGCCGCCAGTCTGCCACGAACTGGTACGGAATCGGCGTTGGTCGGCATATTCCAAACTGATTCGGTAACCTTGAGCTAGCAGTTGACGGATCTGCTCAATGACCTCTTGACTCAATTTGGTACTAGACATCTCAGATGCTCCTACGGAAAGAGTGCGGCTACCATTGGGGGATTGTCCTGATTCATTGCGGATAGGTGCAATACAGGCCACCTCCCCAGCACAGCGATAACCAGTTCGTAAGGCATCATTAATCCCTACGACATGGCTCGCGAATTTGACATCCTCGGCTTGCACGTCCGGCAGCCGGTCAGCCTGTTGCTGGCTAGTAATCACAGCCCCTGAAGGCACATACTTACCTGGAGGAATCTCTACATCCTGGATCAGGGCATGCATCATCACGATACAGCCATTGCCTACCCTGGCGTTAAATACTGTGGAGCGGAAGCCGATGAAGCAATTATCTCCAACGTAAGCAGGGCCGTGAATCAAAGCCATATGGGCCAGGGAAGAATCTTTGCCAACCCAGACGGAGTATTGGCCTTTGTCATCCCCAATCACCCGGCCTTCTTCTAAGCCGTGAATCACAACTCCATCTTGAATGTTGGTTCCTTCACCGATGTAGAAAGGACTCCCTTCATCAGCTCTTATAGAAGTTCCTGGTGCAATCAGCACATCAGGCCCTACCCGAACATCTCCAATGATATTGGAGAAAGAATGCACATAAGCAGTTTCATGAATCTTTGGTTCCGCCAAACTTTTTGACCACGGGGTCGGGGGAGCCGCAGAGTTGCGGACTATCATCAGTCTATCCTCCTAATACTCAACAAAGCGATGCTGGCGCGAGTCTATTTTCCCTTAGTCCATTTTCCTGTGAAAGGGAACAGTGAGAAGTGACAAGTTAAGAAAACGCGGTAACTGTAAATCGCCACTTCCACTGGCTACTAACGATACTGCTCCTTCTTGCTATAAAGGAGGCGGTTGTCAACAGAGACAGTGTCAATAATCGCTACTACCATTGCATCAATGGGACGGCTCTCACCCCCATCTATTTGACGGGCTGCACTGCCACGGCTGACAAGAACCCACTCATCTAGACCTGCTCCTACCTGATCGCCAGCTACCTCATATTCCGGTAGCAAGCGTCCCTCTTCGTTTATAAATTGCAACAGGAGTAGCTTAACCCCCCTAAGACTCAGCTCTTTGTGGGTACTAACAACTGTGCCGCGAACCTTGGCAATTTGCATTTTAGCTAATTGGTAATTGGTAACTGGTAATTGGTCTTCAAGCCTTCCTATTACCCTTTACCCTTTACCCTTGTTACGGTCTATTGAGGGGACGAATACCAGAGACACTCTCACGGAACTGTTCAACTGCTTCGGTGTAACGAATGGGCAGGACATACTCCAAGTTCTCGTGGGGACGGGCAATGATGTGAGTGGACAAAACTTGACCGCCATTTACGCGTTTAACTGATTCTACTCCTGCTCCCACAGAAGCTTGCACTTCTGAGACATCTCCCCGAACAATCACCGTGACTCTGCCACTACCGATTTTTTCATAACCTACTAGCGTGACGCGGGCAGCTTTGACCATCGCATCAGCGGCTTCCACAACTGCTGGAAAACCAAGAGTTTCAATCATTCCAACTGCAATAGCCATCGTTTCTTCCTTCCAAAATAAAGTTTTTCTAATTGAGCCCTTTGTTCAGATATACACTGCACATCTTTTCAGGACTCCCTCGTCCAGACAGGGAAAGCTTAAGTGCTAAGCCAGTTTATCTAGCTCTAAGTACGGAACTGTTCGACTGCTTCAGTGTAACGAATTGGCAGAACGTACTCCAGGTTTTCATGAGGACGAGCAATAATGTGGGTGGATAAAACCTCACCACCATTTACTCGTCTAGCAGCATCAACCCCAGCTGCTACTGAGGCTTGCACCTCGGAGACATCTCCCCGCACGATAACGGTGACGCGGGCACTACCAATTTTTTCATAGCCCACTAGGGTGACGCGGGCAGCTTTCACCATAGCGTCTGCTGCTTCCACAACCGCCGGAAAGCCTTTGGTTTCAATCATTCCCACCGCAATTGGCATCGATAATCTCCCAGAAGTGAATGAACGTTAAGTGCGCGAACCACAGGGCAGACAAAATTTTGACGGAACTGCCCATTTTTAAGCTAGAGAAAGCTTTCTTAGCATTGCCAAACTAAGCATATTAAAGCTTTGCTTCCTTGACAATATAAATTACTATGATAATTTTGTATGAGAATGTTTAAAAAAACTTAACAATACCAATATATAGCCTAGGTCTTAAACCAAAGTTAGTGAGTTTGAAGGAATGGTTGTTGTGTTTTATAATATCTTTATTACTTTTTTGATAAATTGGCATGTTCATGACTTGTAATCCCCAATAGTGGGCGATCGCAGCAAGGTTTTCGGATTTGAGCGAGCTCTCTTTGCTATTAAACCTCTTAACTGAGAACCGCTGAATTTATTAAATATAAGTTTTTCAAATACATTTGTTAATGTAGTTATATAGGTAGAGATACTGATTGTCTAAGATCTGCCCTTTAGCTAGTAGTTTACATATCTACATGAGAGATTGATGAGAAGTTGATGAGTGTCATAGAACATAATGTTAAATTTCAGTAATAAGCGTTAAGCTGAAAAAACAAATTAACAAAAAATTAATCCATGCGCAAGACAAATTTCCCGGCGGTGAAAACCGTTTCGGGTTGTTCTTCGTGGAAACGTAGATTGATTCCTTCATCGGGAGGGCCTTTTAGATGACTCAGTTTCTCATCCAGGCGAGTTGGTGGGTGCCTGTATATGGCTTAATTGGGGCAATTTTGACATTACCCTGGTCTACAGGCATCATTCGTCGCACAGGACCGCGACCGGCAGCTTACTTTAACCTGTTAATGACCGTCTTGGCGCTTGTCCACGGCTCCATTATTTTCACAGCGACTTTAAACCAGGAGCCTCAAGAGTTAGTGTTCCACTGGCTGAGAGTAGCAGATCTAGACCTATCATTGAGCTTGAACATCTCCTCGGTAACAGTCGGGGCAATGGAATTGGTGACTGGTTTAAGTCTGTTGGCACAATTTTTCGCCTTGGGATATATGGAGAAGGATTGGGCTTTAGCCCGCTTCTTTGCCCTAATGGGGTTTTTTGAGGGAGCAATGGGTGGCTTGGCTATCAGTAACTCTTTGTTTCTGAGCTACGCTCTGCTGGAGATGCTCACTCTTTCCACCTATTTGCTGGTAGGGTTCTGGTATGCCCAGCCTTTAGTAGTGACAGCAGCACGAGACGCCTTTTTAACCAAACGAGTAGGAGATATATTACTCCTGATGGGAGTTGTGGCAGTGGGAACCTTTGCAGGAAGCTTCGACTTTCCTGATATATATGAGTGGGCTGAGACTGCTACTTTACCACCTCTAGTCGCAAATCTGATCTGCTTGGCTTTGATTGCCGGTCCTACAGGCAAATGTGCCCAATTTCCCCTCCATCTCTGGCTAGATGAGGCAATGGAAGGACCAAACCCAGCCTCAATCTTGCGAAACTCAGTAGTCGTAGCTTCCGGGGCGTATGTGCTGATTAGACTCCAACCCGTTCTGAACCTTTCGCCTCTGGCTCTCACAACGTTGGTCATCCTAGGCACTGTCACGTCTATAGGTGCTTCTTTAGTGGCGATCGCCCAAATTGACATCAAGCGAGCTTTATCTCATTCCACTAGCGCTTACTTGGGATTGGTATTCATCGCTGTTGGCATGCAATGGACTAATTTCGCCCTGCTGGTGCTATTTACCCACGGAATCGCCAAAGCTCTGCTGTTCATGAGCGCTGGCTCTGTGATTGTGACCACCAACAACCAAAATCTTACAGAAATGGGTGGTCTTTGGTCTCGCATGCCAGCGACAACCACTGCCTTTGTCGTAGGCAGTGCTGGATTAGTAGGACTGCTGCCTTTGGGAGGCTTTTGGGCGTTGCGGGAAGGAGTTAATGTCTTTTTGTTTGGCTTTCCTGGTCTAGTGGCAGTATTGCTGCTGGTCAATTCCCTAAGTGCCATAAATTTAACCCGCGTGTTTCGTCTTGTCTTTTTGGGGTCACCTCAGCCTAAGACGAGGAGAGCACCAGAAGTTCCGTGGCCAATGGCAGTACCGATGGTGACATTGACCGTATTCACTCTCTTGGCGCCCTTCTTACTGCAAACCTTGAAGGTGCTGCCAGATTGGGAGTTTTTGAACAGGGAAGCTGTGCTGCTCTTGGTTTCATCTGGTATCCTCGGTTGTGTATTAGGAGGAGCCGTTTATCTCAACCGGACTTGGTCTAGACCCTTACTGATTCCCTTGAGATTCGTGCAGGACTTGTTATCCTATGACTTTTACATTGACAGGTTGTACAACGTTAGTGTCGTTTTTGCCGTTGATCGGCTTTCCCGGTTAAATGCTTGGATTGACCGCTATGTGTTTGACGGAGCAGTTAACCTGGTAGGCTTGGTCACCATTTTCAGCGGGCAAAGCTTGAGGTATAGCATTTCCGGTCAGTCGCAGTTTTATCTATTCACCATCCTTCTGGGGGTAAGTGTTTTAGGTATGCTAGTGCTCTGGCCGTTGTTAAGCGTTTTGAGTTTTGAGTTTTCGTTGATCAAAAGTCCATAGTCATTGGTTATTGGTCAAACAGTAAAGGACTAATGACTAATGAATAATGACTAAGAACAAAGAACTAATGACTAGGGACTAACTATGCTCAGTACCTTGATTTGGGTGCCAGTGCTAGGCGCGGCTCTCGTGTGGGTTTTACCCCAGACTATGACTTCTAAGGTGCTTCGCCAAATCGCCTTGGCAGTAACCGTGGGCGTCTTTGTCTGGTCTCTCGTATTGGCAAGCCAGTTTGAGCTAGGGAATGTAGGCCAGCAATTTACTGAGTTCATTCCCTGGCTTGATGCCTTAGGCTTAACCTATCGCCTTGGCCTTGATGGTTTGTCTTTGCCTTTGCTGATTTTAAACGGTCTTTTGACTGCCATCGCTATCTACAGCACAGATAATTCTGTCTCCCGGCCTCGACTTTACTACGGTCTGATATTACTTTTGAATGCTGGGGTGGCAGGTGCCTTCCTCTCACAGGATTTGCTGCTGTTCTTCCTGTTTTACGAGGTAGAACTGATTCCGCTGTATCTGTTGATTGCCATTTGGGGTGGGGTGCGACGCGGTTACGCAGCAACGAAGTTTCTCATTTACACCGCTCTTTCAGGAATTTTAATTTTGGCATCTTTCTTTGGTCTGGTTTTGCTGAGCGGTGCTGACTCTTTTGCTTATGCAGAAACGCTGCGTGCCATATCTTCACCAGAACATCCCCTAGCCTTGGAAGCACAGATCCTGCTGTTAGCAGGGATTTTGGTAGGATTTGGCATCAAAATTCCTCTGGTTCCCTTCCACACATGGTTGCCAGATGCTCACGTTGAAGCTTCGACCCCAGTTTCCGTTCTCTTAGCAGGGGTACTGTTGAAGTTGGGAACATATGGACTGCTGAAGTTTGGTTTGGGCTTACTGCCAGAGGCATGGACAGCCTTAGCGCCTTGGCTGGCTACTTGGGCAGTGGTAAGTGTGCTTTACGGTGCATTAACAGCGATCGTTCAAACAGACATGAAAAAAATGGTAGCTTATAGCTCCATTGGTCATATGGGCTACATCCTATTAGCTGCTGCGGCTGACACTCCCCTCTCGCTTGTGGCATCTGTCGTTCAAATGATCAGCCACGGCTTAATTTCAGCAATGCTGTTTTTGTTGGTAGGTGTAGTTTACAAGAAAGCTGGTACCCGCGATTTAGAAATACTGCGCGGTCTTCTCAACCCAGAACGGGGTTTACCTCTGATTGGTAGCTTGATGGTTGTAGGAGTCATGGCAAGTGCAGGTATTCCTGGGATGGTGGGTTTTATTTCGGAATTTTTGGTGTTTCGGGGCAGTTTCCCCGTTTTTCCCACTCAAACCGTGCTCTGCATGGTGGGTACAGGCTTAACAGCAGTTTACTTCTTGCTGCTAGTTAACCGTGCCTTTTTTGGGCGCTTGTCTGAACGGGTGACGAACATGCCAAAAGTTGAGTTGTCAGATCGCTTACCGGCTCTGATTCTAGCTGTTCTGATTGTCGTCTTGGGAGTGACGCCTTCCTTGCTGGTGCGTTCGAGTGAGACGACAATGGCGGCAATGATTCATAATTCTGCTGCTGTTGCTCAAATTCCTCCTGTCGCTGTTCCTACAAAAAATAGTGTTCCTTAAGAAGTTCAAGAAACTCATTTTCTCAGTCTTCGTTTTGATCTCAAATCGACAAGTGGATAAAGCTTAGCTCTCTCCCCTCACTTTTGTTTAAGAGGGGTGGGGATAATTTATCCTCAAACTAAAATCGTTTCAGTTATCAAAGTGTTGTTTCCTAAAGAGGACTGGTAATGATAAGCACAACTTTGAAATCCACAGCTCACCCTCTAGCAGCCTATATCAATCGACTGAAAGCTGGGGGTGCTTTACTTCCTGACACTCCAGAAAATGTTATGGAGGTGGTTGGGATTCTCAAAAGCTATGGCATCGTTCTAGATGAGTACTCCCGCAATCTCATCTATATTGCCGAAAATCAATTTTTAGTCCTTTTTCCTTTCTTTAAGTACTTCAATGGTGAGTTTTCTTGGAAAAAATTGCTGCGCCACTGGTGGCATGACCGGATTAATTATGAATATGCTGAATACTGTATGAAAACCATGCTTTGGCATGGCGGCGGCGGCCTTGATGCTTACTTAGATTCTCCAGAGTTTTATAAGCGATCACAGCCAGCAATTCAAGCTAAAACTAAGCATAACTTGCCCATAAGAGGGCTGGGCAACTTGTTTCCAGAATTTTTGCCAGAACAGGTACGCCAACTGACATATTACAGTGCGCTTGGTCAGTTCTGGCGAGTAATGAGCGACATGTTCATTACCCTATCTGACAGGTACGACAAAGGGGAAATTAAATCTATCTCCGATGTGGTAGAACACATCAAAGATGAATTGGTGGCAGCAGCTAACTTGCCAATTACTTACTTAGTAAAAATTGGGAATGAGGTGTATGAAATCGTTCCTAAAGCAGCTGGCTTGACTTTCCTAAAAGATACAGCCGTGCCTTATGTCGAGGCAGTTTTCTTTCGGGGAACACCTTTCCCCGGTACGGTTTCTTTCAATGCTCAAGCTCACCAAATTTCCCCAGATCAAAGTAGATTTGAGTATGGGGCTCTTTATGCAGACCCCTTGCCAATTGGTGGCGCAGGCATTCCACCCACTCAACTAATGCAGGATATGCGGCATTTCTTACCGGACTATCTGCACAATATTTACCGCCGCAGCCTCCGGGGAGAAGATGATCTGCGGGTCCAAATTTGCCAAAGTTTCCAAAAGTCAATGTTTTGCGTGACAACAGCCACAATTTTGGGGTTAGCACCTTATCCTCTAAATACAAACGATTCATCTGAGGAAAAAGCGAATAGAATCTATCTGGAAAAATGGATGGATCGATTCCTAAATTCTCGCTTGGCTGATGTCAACAGTTAGTACAGGTGGCAAGAGAAGAGGCGATCGCACTTTTCTCCTGTCTGGTTAGAGGTGGCGAGTCACCTCTACCTTTTCTTGAGAGCCAGCAACGATTTTCATGAAGGCAAAGTCAGCACTGATGCAAACTTACCTAGTCTCGTCTTTTAATGCTTCTGTTAAACTAACTGCAACTCCATAGCAGCTTAATTTAGCCTCAAAAAAGGGCTGAGTTCTCAAAATGGTGCGAGTCGGATCAACCCAGTTTCAGAGAAAGTTAGAGCATTTTCAGAGATGTCTAATCGATACTCTAGTGGGTAACAACCTGACTTTTTCTGCCTGTAAGCAGGTAAGTTACCATGTCCCCCTTGCCTTTTACCTGGATTGACCCCCTTGACTCAAAGGTATATCGATGATGCAAGCGTTCGTAAGTTGCATCTGTCACCTGAATTTTTCCTGCTATCCCATGAGACTCCATCCGACTAGCGACGTTAACTGTATCGCCCCAAAGGTCGTAAATGAATTTTCTAGTACCAATCACTCCAGCAACCACAGGGCCAGTATTAATGCCAATTCGGATGTTTAATGCTTGACGATGTCTGGCGTTAAACTGAGCAATTTCCTGTTGCATATCGAGGGCCATTTCGGCAACAGCCTCTGCATGGTTTGCCAGGGGTGTGGGAAGGCCGCCCGCTACCATATAGGCATCCCCAATTGTCTTAATCTTCTCTAAGCTATGCCGCTCAGTCAAGTGATCAAATGCAGAGAAGATCTCGTTGAGTAATAAAACGAGTTCTGATGGCGATACCCGTTGTGATAACTGAGTAAAGTTAACAAGGTCAGCAAATAAAATTGTCACCTCGGCAAACCCATCAGCGATACTGTTGTGTCCCTCTTTCAGCCTTTGAGCAATGGATTCAGGCAAGATATTGAGCAATAAACGCTCAGACTTTTCTTTTTCTACTGCGAGTTGCTGATTTGCCTGCCGCAGTTCTCCTGTGCGCTCAATTACACGTAGCTCTAGCTCTTTGGAAGTTTGACGCAGTCTGCCGATCACCAACGCGATCCCAAAAAGCCCCATCGTAGAAAGAACTGCTAACATTATAAAAGTTCCTTGCAGTCCCTCGTTAGTCTTCTCGATGAAGGTATCTAGGGGTCGAGAAATCTCCAAAACTCCTCGGACATCCCCCACCTTCCAGTCCTTCTTGGGACTATCTGGATGAGTGTTGTGACAAGCAACGCAGCTAGGCTTCATGATGTTCGCTTCGGCATATCGCATTGAGGGACGACCTTGGAAGTTCTCAAAGCGAGTAAAGGTCTGATTGGGATGTTGTCTTAAGTAGCGGAGTGCTTCTCGCTCAAAATCATCTTTGGCACCACCTGTCGCTCGTCGCAAAGGAAAGGGGTAGTCACTGTACACGCGGACTGACAGCCCAGAGTTTATTTTACTCAGGTGCTGACTAAGCTCGATCAGGAATGTGAAGGGTAGAGGGATTGCCCCTTGTTTAGTTGCGTAGTTATGGGTAACGGTAATTCCCTTAATGACTTTTGCGCGATCAACAGCAGCGTTGCTGTATAGTGTGTCCGCCTCATCTAAGGCTTGGGCATACAAAGCAGCATTCTGGAGTGCTTGCCACTTAATCAGGTTCGACGAGAGAACAGAGGTATTCCACAAAGCTCCCGCTACACCAACGCAAAATAAAATTGTGAGAACGAGGATAATCTGCTTATATAGCAATCGCATGAATATTGCTGAGACTTGTGCTATCGACTGGTGAATACCATGCCTAACTCGCCCAGAGCCTTGCGGTTTCATCAAATCTCTCCTACTGCTCGTCCAGATCAACCTTATTGGTCGATGCATTTCTAAAATTTATCTAAAGTTATATTCTTCTGTCGATAGGACAAATCCGGATTTTTTCTCTATTGAAGGCTAATCTTTTTTTGCTCAACGAGGCTAGTAGTCTTTCTAGGTTAAATTTGATGGTTTGTTCGCCGGTGGGTCTGATTGCTCACTTCCATCTTCAGTACATATAAAATTTTGAAGATATAAAATTTAGTGTTAATACTGAGGCTAAGCAGAAGAAAATGGAGGATGAATTTATCGAAACTTTACACTTAAATATAAATTTATTACCTAAAAAAGGGATTACTAAAATTTAGAACCAAGGTTAATCAAAGGATTCGAGTAAATGCTGACTAAATCCGGTCAAGGTAACATAATCTGGTCTGCTGGGTCAGAGCCATTGGTTGGTCAAGCGAAGACGACCAACATACTAAAGCTGTTGAGCAAACTTTTTTCAGGGCATTTCTGGTCTTGGGCTTGGCTACGCAGAATGTCAAAGAGGATAGCCATTGGTCTTCAAAATTTTTAACTATAAGCTATAAAAGGCAACCTGATGAGCCAGGAACTTTTTAAGATGAAACCCTTGATCGCTAACGAACTATCTGAATTCACTCCTTCCTCTCTGACAGTGTTGGAGGATTGCAGTGAAGAATCTGTGTATGCTCCAGGCTATATCCAACCACATGGAGTGCTTTTAACGCTGCAAGAGCCACACCTCAAAATTTTGCAGGTAAGTGAGAATGTAGAGCAATTTTTGGGTATTTCTGCAACAGCATTGTTGGGGCAATCCTTACAGCGATTATTTTCCCGCACTCAGGTAAAACGAATTGCTGAATTTCTGCTTCAAGACAACCTGGAACGTTGCAACCCATTTGATTTAAGAACGCGGCAAGTAGTTTCTCTTCCAGAGAGTGAGAGTTTGGAGTTAAAAGCACAAACCTTCAGGAGTAGGCTCCATCGAACAACAGATGCGCTGATTCTGGAACTGGAACCTCAGCTTCCCACTAAGAAAACTCATTCACTCCAGTTTTACCATTGCCTGCAAGCCGCAATACTCAGTCTTCGCAGTGCGATCAGTTTTTCTGATTTAGCTCAAACGCTTGCCAGAGAAGTGAAAGCGCTAACGGGATTTGATCGCGTCATGGTTTACCGTTTTGAAGCCGATGATCATGGAGTCGTCATTGCTGAGGAGAAAGAGGAACATCTAGAAAGCTATCTGGGGCTGCACTACCCGGCGACTGACATTCCTGTCCCTGCCCGCAAATTGTTTCTTCGCAACTGGGTGCGCCAAATTCCCAATATCAATTACACCCCTGCCCGTATCATTCCAACCAACGATTCCCTAATCGATCTGAGTGAGTGTGTATTACGGGGAGTTTCCCCCTATCACATTGAATACTTACAGAATATGGGGATTGTCGGGTCACTCACCATTTCATTAATTGATGATCAACGCCTATGGGGGCTAATTGCTTGCCACCATTACAGTCCTAAATTGGTAGATTATGAGACGCGCAAAACCTGCGAATTCCTGGGACAGTTTGCCTCAAACGAACTGGTACATCAGCAAGAACGTGAATTGAGTCGTTATCGTGTCCAGGTCAAAGCGATTCAGGAAAACCTCCAGCAGTCATTCCTAAGGGAACCTAATTTTATTGAGCAGGTATTGATCCAGAATGCAACTCAATTGCTAGATCTCGTTCAGGCAGAGGGAGTGGCGCTCATTCTGGATCAGCAAATTTCATTGATCGGGCAAACTCCTTCACTAAAAGATGTCCAGGATCTTTTAACCTGGCTGCCACAGCTAAATCAACAGGACATCTATCTGACAGACTGCCTCGCTCGACCCTACCCACCGGCAAGAGCGTTCAAGCATACTGCAAGTGGCATTTTAATGATCGCTATTGTATTGCACCAAAAGTCTTATCACCTCCTCTGGTTCAGACCAGAACAAATCCAGACGGTGAACTGGGCAGGCGATCCACGCACGGCTGTATTGGTTGACTCAGATGGAGAACAATGGCTGACTCCGCGTAAATCCTTTCAACTCTGGAAACAAACAGTGCGAGAAACGTCACTCCCCTGGAAATCTCCCGAGATTGAAGCGGCACAGATGATGCGGAACACATTGATGCTGGCAGTGCTGGAGTTCTCTCAAGCGGCACTAGAAGAAGCCGCCGAACGAGCCGCGATCGCCAACCGTGCCAAAAGTCAGTTCCTCGCTAAGATGAGCCACGAACTGCGAACTCCCCTCAACGCTATTCTAGGGTTTACCCAGGTGATGACCCACGACTCCAATACTCCCACTGAATTTCAGGAATATTTAAGCATCATCAGGCGCAGTGGCGAACATCTGCTGACACTGATCAATGATGTGTTAGAGATGTCCAGAATTGAGGCAGGGCAACTGGTATTGACGGAAAGCTACTTTAACCTCCACCAATTACTGCGATCGCTGCAAGAAATGTTTGCCCTCAAAGCCGATCAGAAAGGGCTAAAGCTCTCGTTTGAGAAAGATCAGAGTGTTCCTTGTTATGTTTACGGTGATGAAGCAAAATTGCGGCAAATCCTGATTAATCTGATCAGTAATGCGATCAAATTTACGACACAGGGTAGTGTCACTGTGCGGGCCAGCGCGGAGGCAAGCAGAACAACGAAACAAGGCTGTACTTGCCATTCCAAAACTCCACCCCCCTACCCTGCTTTCACCCTCTCGTTTACAGTGAAAGACACCGGATGCGGAATTGATAGCCATGATTGGGAATCGGTTTTTGAAGCATTTATGCAAACCGAGCAAGGTCGTCATGCCCAGGGAACCGGGTTGGGATTGTCCATCAGCCGACAGTTTGCTCGTTTGATGGGGGGTGACATTACCGTTCAAAGCACAGCGAATCAGGGCTCAACCTTTACCTGCAATGTGCTTTTGCAGCAGCCAGAATCGATGGCTCTGGTAGAACCGGAAACGACTTATCTGGTAGTAGGTTTGGAGCCAGGACAGCCCACTTACCGCATTCTGGTGGTTGAAGATGTACTCGAAAATCAGCAACTATTGCGGACTTTATTAGAGCCGATTGGATTTGAGGTGCATATGGTAAAGAACGGAGTGGAAGCGATCGCCCAATGGCAACAATGGCAACCTCACCTGATCTTTATGGACATTCAGATGCCGGTCATGGATGGCTACGAGGCAATCCAGCAGATTCGATTAGAAGAGCAGAAGAAGAGAGATGGGGAAGATAGAGGAGATCGTTCTTTACCTTCCACACCGTCCCCACTTCCCACCAAAATCATCGCCCTCACCGCCTATGCCTTTGAAGAGGATCGCACGGCTAGTTTGCACTCTGGTTGTGATGACTTCATTGCTAAACCATTTACCGAAACTGAACTGTTCGAGATCATAACTCGTCATTTGGGTGTTCGATACTGCTATGCCCATAAGACTTCACCAGAGGCAGCCACTTCAGAGCGAAAGTCCCTGACACCACAAGATTTGAACAACATGCCATTGGAATGGATTGCTCAAGTTCATGAAGCGGCTCTTGATCTAAATGATCGGAAAATTCAGCAACTGATGACTCAAATTCCCCAACAGGAGCAAATGCTGATCGAAGGGATAACTTTTCTAGTCGATCACTTCGAATTGGAAGTGATCGCGACCCTGACTCAGCCTTTTTTGTCCCTAAATCAATCCGTCGAACTCACGTAGCTTTAGGGAGGAAAACATATGACTCTACTCAAACCTGCTGATCCGAACAATATCCTGATCGTGGACGATACTCCCGATAACTTGCGGCTATTAACCAAAATCTTGGAATCTCAAGGCTATCTCGTTCGTAAATCGCTTAATGGCAAAATGGCACTTCAGGGGGTTCATCGTCATCCACCAGATTTGATTTTGCTCGATATCACAATGCCAGATATGGATGGGTATGAAGTCTGTCAGCAGTTAAAGGCATCTGAAGCAACTGCAAATATTCCCATTATTTTTATCAGTGCCCTCCATCAAATTGATGGCAAGGTTCGGGCATTTGAAATGGGCGGACATGATTACATCACTAAGCCTTTTCAAGAACTGGAAGTGCTGATCAGAGTCAAAAATCAATTACTGATCCAACAGCAACGTCAACAACTGATTCAGCAAAATCAACGCCTAGAGCAAGAAATTGCCGAACGACTAAAGGCTGAAGCCCAGGTGCGGCACCTATCTCTAACCGATGAGTTAACGGGTATTCATAACCGACGAGGCTTCTTTTTATTGGCAGAGCAACAGCTAAAAATTGCTCATCGCACTCAATCCAATTGCTGTATTATAATGACTGATTTAGATGGGTTGAAGCAGATCAACGACTCTTTTGGACATGAAGTGGGAGATAGGGTGATCGCTGACGCAGCCCAGCTCCTGAAGCAAACCTTCCGGGAGGCGGACATTGTTGCCCGCCTCGGAGGTGATGAATTTGCCATCTTTATCCCTGCTTGCTCAGACAACACCGATAACTTTCACATTCGACTACAAAAGAATATTGAGCGCTTTAATCAAGAAAGTGCTCGCCCTTACCAATTATCAATAAGTGTGGGGGTGCAGTTTTGCACTTTGAAGGATGATGCTTCACTAGAATACTTGCTGGCACAAGCAGACAAGCTGATGTATGACCATAAGCGCATTAAACGTCTTGCAAACTAATAATCCAGATCGCGATTGCCAGCTTGCTTGTAGTTCAAGAGCGCTGGCTTCTCAGTGACCCCTGCTACTGCATCGGGCATATCCTGAGCTTTAATCACGGCATGACCGACTGCGATATATTTAATATTTATTGCTGCGTTGTGGTCGCCAGTTTTAATTGTGAACCCGTCCGGTAGTGGACGATGCTGAATCAAGAAAAAATAGGCCAGCTCTAAGCTGGCCTATTTTTAGGGTTTACTTGATGGTCGTTAAACCTTTAACCAAGGAAATAATTCATGAAGTCTAGACCACCTACGGCTATTGCTCCGGCGATCGCTGCGGTAGCGACGGAAGTCAAAGCCGTACCAAATACCCACCAAGCAGCAGTTGCGGCAGCTTTGCGGGTTTCCTCAGCTTGCTTTGCTGCTTTGTGCTTGAGATCTTGAATGCGTTTTTGAGCTGATTGCTGGAGGCGTTCAGCGCGTTGTAGTACGCGATCACGCGCTCCTTCAATCTGGTCGATGATCCGGTTGACATCAGCTTCAGAGATATCTTCGCGAGAACTCAACAGCGCAACTAAGGTATCCCGGTCGAATTGACCTAGACGCTCTTGCAATGCCTCAAATCCGGCTTGCGGGTCATCAAACAGTTTACGGAAGTCTCGCTGAATACCTTCATAGTTGAGTTCGGGACGTTCAAGAGAGTTGAGGTAGTCACGGACTTTAGCAAAAATGCTATCGACTCCCGATTGTAATTTGCGCTGAGCATTCTGAACTTGTTCTCCCAACTGGTTACGCACAGCCTCTATGCGATCAGCAATCTGGTTTGCTTCTTCCTCTGAAATATCCTCTCGTTGCGACAGCAGTGACACTAAAGTAGAACGGTCGAACTGCTTGAGGCGATCGCCCAGATTTCCGATGCCAGATTGCGGATCGCTCAACAATAATTGCAGATCTCGCTTGATGCTTTCGGGATTGAGTTCTTCTTTGTGAGTGTTCCGCAGGTAGCTTTCCAGATTGGCTTGGAAATCCTGTACGGTGTTTTTTGCACGGGATGCCAAGCGTCTGGGTGCTTTGACAATGCTGCTAATTGTCTCTTGTACGCGATCAACGAGCTGATTGATTTGCTCTTCGCTCAAGTCTCCCCGTTGACTCAGCAGCTTGACCAAGGTTTCTCGATCTACCTGAGAAAGCCGTTCTCGTAGCGCCCGTGTGCCCTCTTTGGGATGATCAAATAGTTTAGCGAAATCTTGCTGAATACCTTCAGGGTTGAGTTCCTCCAGTTTGGTGTTCCGCAGATAATCTTCAATCTTGGTCGCGATTTGGTCGTATTGCTCCTTAGCCTGAGCTGCCGCTTTTTGCGGTGCTTGCAGGATGCTATCCTTTACCTCTTCAATTTGCGTGATCACCTGGTTCACCTGCTCTTCGCTAAGATCTTGGCGCTGGCTCAACAGTTGTACCAGAGTGTCGCGGTCAAATTGAGAAAGTCTCTCCCGTAGTGCTTTTAGTCCTGCTTGTGGGTCATCCAGGAGAGTTTGCAGATCTCGCTTGATACCTTCTGGATTTAGTTCTTCTTTGTTGGTATCGCGCAGATAAGATTCTACTCTTTGCCGCAACTCTTGTGCTTTAGACTTAGTTTGTTCTTGGAGTTCCTGTACTTGTGACAAGACGCGATCGCGGGTGCTTTCTAGATTGCCAATCAGCTGATCTGCTTCCTCTTGGCTAAAGTCTTCGCGCTGGCCCAGCAGTTGCACCAAGGTGTCGCGGTCAAATTGGGATAGGCGATCGCGCAAAGCTTCCACACCTGCCTGCGGATCTTCCAGAAGTGCGGTGAAATCACGCTGAATGCCTTCTGGGTTGAGTTCCTCTTTCCCTGTTGAGCGGAGATAATTTTCCACTCGACTGCGGAGATATTGCGAGTGTTCTTGAGATTCGCCAGCTTGAACAGTTTCAAAAACTTCATTACGAATGCCTTCCAGCTGATCGGCAATTTCCGCTACTCTATCAGCATCGAAATTACCCCGCTGATTGAGTAATTGCATGAAATAATCCCGATTCAGTTGCTCTAATAGGGGTCGAATTGCCCCTGGGGCAGCTTCAGGGTCGTAAATAACGTCTTTGAATTCTTGTTTGATCGTCTCGCGGTTCAGATGCCAAGGCTGAGAATTTAGCAGGTAATTTTCTACATCTGCCCGAATAGGGTTGGACTGTAGCGCAGGCAGGTTTTCGCTAATCTTACTGCCTAACTTTTGCGCTTGCTCCGTTGCTTGCTCTTTGAGATTTTGCAACTGGCCAGAGACATTCTCAACATCTACTTTGGAGAGATCTATATTCTTGAGTACTGCTCCCATTAGGGCAGTTCCACCGTACTGCACCGCCCGTTCCATCAGTCCAGGCTGCTGCTGTTGACGGTTGCCTCCAATCGTTTCATCCAGCTGCTTGCCAATTCCATTCGTCACCTCTTGAGGATTGCCAGACGTCAGATCATCCTGCCCTTGGGCCATGAGTTGCTGGGGTTGCTGGTTGACGACTTGCTTCCAGACAGCTTCCAGTTGGTCTGCAACCCGCTCGATATCTTGTTTAGAGAAATCCGTGCGGCTGCTTGCTAAATCCACAAAACTCTGGCGATTGATGTTGCCTAGAGCACCACTGCCAGCTAGAGATCTTACATCTGGATCGTTGAGTAACTTTTCAAAGTTACTGCGAATCTCTTTGAGATCTAGCTTTGGCAGTTGCAGTCCTCCCAAATAGTCTTCTACCGTCTCCCCGATCCTGCTAGGGTCTACAGCCTCGGACAGTTCACGGCGAACTGCGGCTACGGATGCCTCTACGGTGTTAACAATCTGGGCATTTGCAGCATTTGCCCCAAAAGCGGTAGCTGCCGTTGCCATCACCCCTTGCAAACCAGAAGTCGCAGTTTTTACGGCGGAACCAATAAAAGAACCCAATGTATTGGAACTCACCCAGACGAGCAATAAGAAGTAGACTGACCAGATGACTACGCCAATAATTGCTCCCAAGCTGGGATTACTAATCAGGCTAAGTTTTACCGCTAGAAAACAAGCAACGAACAAGGCAATGTTGACGGTTAACAGCGTCCAAAATCCTACTTTTGATTCAACTTTGCGAATCTGTTTACCCAAACTAATTGAGTCGTCGTCATCCGACTCTAAGGGACTCTCCCAGGCTGAAATTCCAGCTGCGACAGAAAAATTTGTTAACAGCAATTGGAAAGCGAAGGCCATCACTACCCCCGCAATCAACGGCACAAAAAACTGAGGCCCAGAAAAGATTAGGGCTACTTCTTCGGGTTTGAGCTGATTTTCTGGAATCTGAGATATCCAGAATTGCATGTTGCGTAATTCTAGAGTCATTCCTACATTTTGAAACATGGTTTTTCCCTCGCCAATGCTTAAACTCAAACTACTGAGATATCGTGTAAGGGAACTCGACCAAAATAAATATCCTTTGTGAAGTTGTCATTAGTCCTTGGTCGTTAGTCCTTGGTATTTAAGGACTGAGGACTGCCATAACGAAAGGATGATTATTTATTTCAGGTTCCCTAAGTAGTAACTTGGTTTTATATTTTTGTATTTCCATATACTATCCTCTGTAACAGCTCTGGCAATAAACTCCCTCTGAGGTCTGAAAGTAAAAAATAACTTCTACAAATTTATAAAATTCAATTAAGAAAGATAAAGTCTATTATTTTATACTGAGCTGTTTTAATACAAATAACTTTCATTTTCTGCCTCTCCCTCTGCCTCGCCTGCACCCCCGGCCTAGAGCATCGGTCAAGTATTCAGATTTCGGTGGTGCTGGGCTGTTCCTGAGCAGGCGGCTGATTGGCAACGAAAATATCGCCGGGCTGTAGCGGACGCAGGTTGGTAGCTGCGGACTAACTTAGGCAGTTGATCCTCCGCCCTGAAGGCGGAGGCAGCTCGAAGTGGAGTTGAAGCCATGTTCTAAGATTGCCAGACAGGAGGTGATCATCTTCCAGGATGTCATGCCTGTGAATCCCGAGTGTCGAGCTGGGGATTGATCATGGCGAACATATTTTGACATTCACTATATAAATACTATAAGCAGATGGACGGATTATATTTTATCATGTTAATTTATCAGTTTTATTCACATAATTGCACTTCACTTAGTTAATTAGAAATTCTTTATTTTCTCAGATGAGCTATTTACGAGACAGGGCAAAATTCCTAATTATTATCGCACAGTGATTAAGCGAATCTTTCTTGTCATCAATCTCCGATATATTGAAAAGCAGGTAAGTAGCATCTCCTTTCTGAAGTAACATTGCCAATTGAGGTGCATCATGCCGATGGTACGTAATTTGCTTTGTGTCAATAACCTGATTTTGTGCATTCATCATGGCAAAACTCAGCGATGCGCCAGAACACTGAGAATTAAGATATTTCATTTGGCCAGTGATAGCAAACTGAGCTGGCAGCGGATTTAAATAAAGGAACCACGTTGCCGGATCTGGGTGTGTATAGGTTGAATTAGTTCGCACAGAGTAAGTGTTCCGATATTGGCTAATTGTATAACCTGGGACTGCGCTGAGGCTTAGCCAATTCCCCTGTCTGCCAGGACGCGTACCGATGTAGTTTTGCATAGAACTAAATGTGCGTACAGCAGTTTCTAGGGAAGTATTACGCCTTCGCTTGTAAACATTGACAACAGCACCATCGGCTAGGGTAAATTGTACGGGAAGACGAGTAAAATCCTGTGCTATCTCCCAATTTTCATTAAAAGCATCTACAACTACCTTGACGACTTTTTGTTCCTGAGGCCGTAAAAGGGAGTAGAAAGGAGTTGCCACAACGACATATTGTGCCTGTAACAACAGCTCTAATGGATACTGGTCGCGAGAGTCGATGTCTGGACTGACAAAAATATTTAACTTGGGCTCCCCTTTGTGTAATGTGCTATCAGCACTTCCAGCAATACTATAATTTAAGAATCTTGAAGTAGCTGCAACATAGATTGATTCTTGGTTAGAGGCGACAGTGGAGAGATAATCAACCAAGCGGAGAACTTCATTGTAATCTGCACGTTTTAAGGGAGGATAATTAGCGGAAAATAGCTTACTAAGTTGAGTGCCTACGCTGTCTGGAATTCGACTCATACCAAGTCTAGTCGGGCGAATTAGGGTGTTGTTGAGTATATCCATAGGAACTAGACCGATGACAGCATTCCAGATCAGATAAAAACAACTAGCACCGAGTAGTAGCGATCGCGTTCTCCCCTTGAGTGTCATCCCAGCAGTCCAGCCAAAGGCAATCAAACCCAGCACAATCAATAGGGTGAAGTGCAAGGTATAGTGAACGCCCACTTGCTTCACCTTGATTACCCACTGGATGAGGGAAAAGCTGCCAAATAGGATAATAAAGCTGGCCACCGGACGCGCTAGCACGCGAGTGCGGATTCCCGCAGCCATTCCTAGTCCAGCCAGTATCCAGGCAATCCAACCATAAGAAACTCCGTAATACCGAAGACCTTCGCTTAACGGAACTTCATAGGCAGCGTAGAGAAGACTGTAATTAGTGTGTGCAACTGTGTCAATAAACGGCCATCCCAGTACAGCTAAAGTAAGCAAGCTTGCTGCCCCTGTGCAGGCAATCCGCACACTGTTGTCAAGTAAGCTGCTTAAAGCCTCATGTGGGTGTTGCCGCACTTGAACGCCAAAGGCAATTAGGGTTTGTAGCCCCAGCGCCACAAAGAAGGCGATGCCATCATAAACAAAATGACGGCGAAATAATCCTGCGATCGCAATCAAAAATCCGATGAGTGCTATCTGCCACCAATGTTTTAGTCTGACATCTTGCAGGTACACTAGTATTGCTAGTCCTATCAGCAAGGCAGCACCTGTATCAACGTAACCGCGTAGGGTGGGAACCAAAGCCACAGGTGTTAACAAAGTGAGTAGTGCTGTAGACCAATAAACAGCACGCGGATACGATGGAATTAGTTTTACTGCTATAGCTGCCATGACTAACACAAAGGGCAGCAGGTCTACCAGGACTATGCTGAGTATATAAACTAGACGGGAATCACCAAAAATGAGTTGGAATGGAATAAGCAGTAGGGTAGGAATATCGCTATAGTTATTAGCAGTTGATTGCCACGTTTCGTACAAAGCCTTAACGGGTGACTCGCGAAAACTAATGACTTTAGCATTTGTCAAAGATTGATATGTAGTGTAGTCCCAAAAATAAAATGTATGTTCGCTAGATACATACACAAACGTAATACTGAGTGCAACCAAAACTATCAAAACAAGCAAACTACTATCGATTAGCAAGTTTTTGAAGGTTTGGTTGGCGAACATAATTTTGACATTCACTATATAAATACTATATA
>CAZZWA010000002.1:35716-48772 GCA_964657555.1 uncultured Microcoleus sp. | reverse complement strand
TATTTACTTTCTTTATTAAGGGAAGACAGTTTCATGCGGCGACTCTCACGAGAAACTGGCACTAAGGCTGGGGCTTGACTTTTAGCATTGCTGTCTTTCAAGCTTTCAACCACTTTTGAGAGTTCAGCGATCGCAGGTGCTTCAAAAACGCTACGCAAAGGCAACTCCACCCCAAAGGCATCGCGCACTCTAGACACAAGCTGAGTTGCCAACAAGGAATGTCCCCCTAATTCAAAAAAATTGTCGCGAACACCTACCCGATTGAGTCCCAGAACCTCAGCAAAAATTTTCACCAGCACTTCTTCAACGGCAGTCCGAGGCGTGATCTCATTTACTGCTAATTCTGGCTTGACTGGAGCAGGTAAAGCGCGGCGATCTACTTTGCCATTAGGCGTGACAGGTAAAAACTCCAACACAACAAAAGCTGAAGGCACCATGTATTCAGGCAATTTTTCTGCTAAATAAGCCTGTAACTGCGGCACTAACTTACGGGCGGCTACGAAAAGCAGGGGATTATTTGCGTAAGAATGCCAAGGACGCAACCTTTCCTCTGGCTGCACTAGAGGGGATGAGGTAATGGGGTGAGAATTCCGCTTTCCTTGTTTTCCATCCCGGCAACGTGCAAACATCACGTCGTAGCGTCCTTCAGTATTGGAGTCTGACCAGCTTACATCCACACTGCAATGTAGCTCTTGGGCCAAAGCATACCAATCCTCTGGGTCTACTCCTAGATCCTGACATTTTTGCAAAGCTTCACGCATCTGGCTGACAGTTTTATATTCTTCTGCACCTGACAGCCATTGTGCCGTCTTAACTGCTGCCATCACCCGTGCGTTAGGCACGTTAGTTATGCCTAGCATCTCTAGTTGGTTTTCTACTAAGAGTTGCCGCACCGTTGATACTATCAAGTTATCTTTACACCAGTCCAGCCATCTTGCTCCCCCCTGTCCCTCTTGAAAAGAGGGGTTCTGAAGCCCTCCTTGGTAGGGGAGGTTGGAGGGCGCTGTCTCAGCCCCAATATGGAGAATTGCATTGTAACGAAACTGAGTTAACTCATTGTGGTGGCAACCCCGCATCAACTGAATCTGTACATGGCTAATCTGGGGAAAGTGCTGTTTGAGGGCATTGAAGAAAGTTGGGTCGATGACTAACTCTGTTTCCTGGAACATTTGCCTTTGTACTTGTTGCTGCAACTGCTCGCGGGTGAGAGAGGGTTCTGCTTGATACAATTGCACCGAAGCATGAAAAGCATTGAGTAATGGGAGGCTTCGCACATCGCCGATGAAGATAAAGCCACCTGGAGCGATCGCCTTAACTGCTCCCTCCACCACGCGCCAGAGATAGTCGATACTGGGAAAGTATTGCACTACGGAGTTGAGAATCACTGCATCAAAGGCTTCTGCCTCGATTCCCTCAAAGTCAGTCGCCATCTTCTGATGCAGAGTGACTTGGTGTAGAGACGCCAAATTTGGCGTTTGCTGACGGATGTAGTCTAACGATACCTGCGAGAAGTCCGTTCCCCAGTATTTGGTACAGTGGGGGGCAATCCGGAATAGCAATAGACCTGTACCACAGCCAATTTCTAGAACTCGGCTGGGTTGTAGAGCTAGAATCTGAGCAGCTTGGTTGTTTACCCATTCGCGGATCTGAAGAGCTGGAATCGGCTGATTAGTGTAACTGCTATTCCAGCCGACAACATTGAATGTTGGATCTGAATCCGCAGCAGGTTGATTATAAGTCTGGTTGTAGAGCATTTGCCATTGCGACACTTGCTGGTGCTGCAATTGCATCTGGTCTTTCCCTTCAACTTGCAGCTCATTTTCTGCACCCAGCACAACGTAAGCTACTAGGCGTTTCTCACCTAGTACATCCTCACGAGTCGTCACCACCGTTTGCCGCACCTGAGGATGCTGACTCAGTACAGACTCAATTTCTTCCAACTCAATGCGGTAGCCGCGAATCTTCACTTGATTGTCGAGGCGGCCTAAAAATTCGATGTTGCCATCACCCCGATAACGAGCGCGATCGCCTGTTTTATAAAGACGTGCTGCTGGCTGATTGCTAAAGGGATGAGCAATGAATCGTTCAGCAGTGAGATCGGGGCGGTTGAGATAACCCCGCGCCAATCCATCACCACCAATATACAACTCCCCGGCAACGCCAATCGGCACGGGTTGTAGATACTCATCCAGGATATAAACTTGAGTGTTGGCGATCGGACGACCAATTGTCGGTGCTAGATCGACTTGCTCTCTAACAGGAACGAAACCAGATGTTGTGACAACAGTATTTTCAGTTGGCCCATAATTATTTACGACCTGAAAAGGATGGGACGCTAACGGATAATTATAGAGTTTGTCTCCCCCTGTTAGTAAGAGCCGTAAAGTTGTATGATTCGGCCAGTCTAATAACAAAACTCTTTCGGCTATTGGTGTCGGCAAAAAGCTAATTGTTATCGCTTTTGACACTAGCCAATCTCGTAGTTGCTTGGGCGATACGCGAGTTTCATCATTGGGAAAATAGATGCTGGCTCCTGCACTAAGATAAGGCCAAATTTCCCACCCACAAGCGTCAAAAGCAACTCCGGCAATCTGTGTGACTCGGTCGAGTGGTGAAACTGCAAATGCTTGCTGATGCCAAAAGACAAGATTTAACAATCCACCGTGTTCAACTTGAACCCCCTTAGGCTTTCCAGTCGAGCCAGAGGTATAGATAACATAAGCTAGGTTTTTAGCACACGCGCCACTCGTTGGATTCTCTTTACTTTCTTGAGCAATAGTTTCCCAGTAGGTATCTAAAGCTATGACATGCGACTTTGCTCCAAGACCCTTGACCCATCGCTGCTGGGTCAATAATACTGGCACTTGAGTATCCTCAATTATAAAGTTCAGGCGTGACTGCGGATAGCTGGGGTCTAGAGGTACATAGGCTCCTCCTGCTTTGAGAATGCCCAGCAACCCTACCACCATTTCTAGCGATCGCTCTACACATAGTCCGACTAAAACTTCAGAACTGCAACCCTGTTTTTGCAAGTAATGTGCCAACTGATTGCTGCGGCTATTTAATTCTCGGTAGGTGAATTGCTGGTTGTTAAAAATGACCGCTATGGCATCAGGATTTTGCTCTACCTGAGCCTCAAATAACTGATGAATACACTGGTCTTGGGGATAATTGTCTCTCGTATTGTTCCATGCCACCATCAGTTGATGACGCTCTGCTGCACTTAATATTGGTAAGTCTGCCAATCGTTGCTCTGGATTAGCGACAATGCCTGCCAACAGCGTTTTAAAATGTTCCAGCATCCGGTGAATGGTAGCTGCATCGAATAAATCGGTGCTGTACACCACAAAACCGCTGATTCCTGGCGATTGCTCTACCCACAGCCCATTATTTTGCGCTCGTTCCCACAAGTGAAATTCTAAATCAAACCGCGTTGTCCCAAGATCAATTTGTAGCGGACTGAGTATTAGTCCTGGTAACTTTAGCACCTCCATTGGCGCATTCTGGAGAGCAAACACCACCTGAAACAGGGGATTTTGGCTTAAGTTGCGCTCTGGATGCAGTTCCTCTACCAACTTCTCAAAGGGCAAATCTTGGTGAGCATAAGCTCCCAGTGCGACTTCTCGCACTCGACTCAAAAGTGAGCGAAACGTTGGGTTGCCGGATAGATCAGTCCGCAGTACCAAGCTATTGACAAAAAAACCAATTAGTCCTTCAATTTCACTGCGGTTACGGTTGGCTACAGGCGTTCCCACGGCAATATCTTCTTGCTGCGTGTAGCGGTAAAGCAAGGTTTGGAATGCTGCCAGCAGGGTCATGAACAAAGTCACTCCTTCCTGCTGCGAGAGTGCCTCTAGCGCTTCGCTGAGGTCTGAAGGGAGTTGCAGAAGTTGCGTTGTCCCCCGATAAGTTTGATTTGCTGGTCGCGGTCTATCCGTAGGCAGATTTAGCAGTTGAATGCCATCCAACTGCTGTCGCCAGTAAGCAAGCTGTGTATCCAGGATCTCCCCCTGCAACCATTGTCTCTGCCAGTAGGTAAAGTCTGCATATTGGATAGGTAATTCTGGCAGAGGTGTAGAGACTTTAGACATAGTATCTCTGCCAGAGTTGGCGGTGTAGAGTGTTGCTAACTCCCGGATCAACACTCCAATAGACCAACCGTCAGAGACAATGTGGTGCAGATTCAGTAGAAGGATGTATTCTGTTTCAGCTAGTTGCAGCAGCTTGACTCGTAGCAATGGGCCTTGAGATAAATTGAAAGGGCACTCAACTGACTCGGTAGTCAGTCTCTGCGCTTCGATCTCTCGTTCGGCTGCTGAAAATCCTTGCAGGTCAACGACTGGTAGAGGGATATGTAAAATGGGAGTGATCACCTGAACTGGTTGCCCTGCCAACATGACAAAATTGGTGCGCAAAGCTTCATGACGACGCACAATTTCATTAAAAGTCTTCTCCAGTGCGGCTAAATTGAGCGAACCTACTAGACGCACTGCTGCTGGAACGTTATAGAAAGGATTATTGGGGCTCAACTGGTCGAGAAACCACAATCGCTGCTGGGCAAAAGAGAGGGAGAGGGTTCGCGATCGCGAAACGGGTACAAGGGGTGTACAGGTTTGATTGATAGTACGATGAGCTGCTTTTAAAAAGGAAACAATCTCAGCTTTGCGCTCAGATATCTCTGTGCGTAGCGCTGGTGTTAAGGTTCCTTCAGGAGCATCACAGCGCAGGCGAACCTCTGTTGCAGACGCTTCGTCGCTCATGCTATCAACAAAAACTTGAATGTCTAAGCTGCGCAGATAAGATAAGAACTCGACTGTGTTCAAAATTCTGCCTCTTCTCGCTGATCGAGCATAGTTCTGGTCGTCTGTCTACCTTTCGCTGCCCAACAAACTGTCTCTATGTAAGTAGCTAGACTAGCGATAGTGGGTGCCTCAAACAATTTGCGCACAGGTAACTCCACTTGCAAGGCATCGCGTAGCCGGGAACTAAGTTGAGTTGCTAGTAGCGAATGACCGCCCAACTCAAAGAAATTGTCGCGAACACCAACTTGCTGTTTTCCCAAAATCTCAGCCCAAATTCTGACTAGCACTTCCTCAATGGGAGTTCGTGGTGCTACATAATCTTCCGCGATCTGGGAACTCAGCGTATCTGGCGCAGGTAGGACACGGCGATCCACTTTACCGTTGGCAGTTAGGGGGAGGAACTCCAGTACAACAAAAGCTGAGGGTACCATGTACGCAGGTAACTTCTGTTGCAGAAATTGGCGCAATTGACCTGCGCCAATTTCTCTGGCTTCATTTCTATCCCTCTCACTCGTTGGACAAGGAGAAGACGCTACAAGGAGACCAGAAGCCAAGTTTCCCCTTGTCCTCTGGTGGTCAAGGACAACGTAAGCCACCAAATGCCGTTCGCCAGGTACTTCTTCCCTGACGATCACTACCGTTTCTCTCACTGCTGGGTGCTGATTTAGTACTGCTTCAATCTCTCCCAACTCAATACGGAAACCGCGAATCTTGACTTGCTCGTCGATACGGCCTAAAAACTCAATGTTGCCGTCTGGTCGATAACGGGCTAAGTCGCCTGTCTGATAGAGGCGTGCTCCTGGTTTCTGACTAAAAGGATTGGGTATGAACCGTTGGGCTGTTAATTCAGGACGGTTGAGGTAGCCTCGCGCTAGCCCATCGCCGCCAATGTGTAATTCGCCTATCACGCCGATGGGTACGGGCTGTAGGTGCCTATCTAGGAGATAAATTTGTGTGTTGCTAATGGGGCGACCAATAGGAATAGAGCTGATGGATTCTGGTATTTCCAGCACCCGGTAATAAGAAGAAAATGTTGTACTTTCTGTCGGTCCATAAACATGAAGCAATTGCTTTGGCGACCCTCTTTCAAGCACCTTTTGCACCCATCGGGGAGCAACAACCTCACCGCCAAACAGCAAGTAGCGCAAAGACTCGAAAGCTTGCGGCACAAATCTAGCAAGCTGCTGGAACAAGGCAGTGGTCAAAAATAGGACGCTGATACCTTGTTGACGAAGTTGTAAGGCAAATTCATGAGGCGAAACAGCGATCTCTCGGCTGATCCCAACAAGTTGAGCGCCGTTTAGTAATGCTCCCCAAATCTCGAATGTTGCTGCATCGAAGGACGTGCTGGCGGCTTGGGCAATTTTATCAGTTGGCTCTAACTTGATGTAATTCGTATTGCATACCAACCGATTGACAGCTTTGTGAGGAACCGCGACTCCCTTAGGCTTTCCTGTAGAGCCAGAGGTATAGATGACATAAGCTAGGCGATCTGCATCCGCTAGGCTGGTCGGATTCTCTTTGCTTTCTTGGGCAATTGCCTGCCAATCGGTGTCTAAGCATACCTGTAACTCGTGAGATCCCAGACGCTCGCTCCACGGCTGCTGGGTTAATAATACTAGTACTTGAGCATCTTCCAGCATGAAGCTTAAGCGCTCCTGTGGATAGCTGGGATCTAAGGGCAGGTATGCTCCTCCGGCTTTGAGAATTCCTAGCAATCCTACGATCAGCTCTAGAGAACTTTCCATACAGATGCCAACCAGGGTTTCTGCCCTTACCCCCAGCTTCTGTAAGTGATGCGCGAGTTGGTTGCTGCGACTATTCAGCTCTCGATAGGTGAGTTGCTGGTTCTCAAAGATGAGGGCGATCGCATCTGGTGCTCTCTCTACTTGCTCTTCAAACAACTGATGGATGCACCGCTCTTGGGGATAGTCTGCCAAGGTATCATTCCATTCCACAATCAGCTGATGGCGCTCAGCTGCGCTGTTGTGTGGTAAGTTGGCAATCCCGGCTTGAGGATTCGCCACGATGCTTTCCAGTAAGATTTTAAAATGTCCGATGATTCGGGTAATAGTGGCGTCGTCAAATAAGTCAGTGTTGTAGACGAGCGCACCTCTGATCCCCTCGGTGTGTTCCCATTGTTCCCCCCACAAGCTTCTAAAGCTATCTGAACACTCCCACAAGTGGAATTCCAAATCAAAGCGCGTTGTTTTAAAGTCAATGTTTAGGGGATTCAGCTTTAACCCTGGCAGCTCTAGAGCCTCCATTGGTGCATTCTGGAGTGAAAATACCACCTGGAATAGCGGATGGCGGCTTAAGTCACGCTCCGGATGCAGTTCTTCCACCAGCTTTTCAAAGGGCAAGTCTTGGTGAGCGTATGCTCCCAGTGTCACTTCCCGGACTCTGCTCAGCAATTGGCGGAATGTCGGATTGCCGGATAGGTCAGTCCGCAGTACCAAGCTGTTGACAAAAAAACCAATTAATCCTTCAGTTTCACTACGGTTGCGGTTAGCGACAGGCGAACCCACCACAATGTCCTCTTGCTGGGTGTAGTGGTAGAGCAATGCTTGGAATGCCGCCAGCAGAGTCATGAACAGGGTTGCGCCTTCCTGCTGCGCTAGCGCCTCTAGTGCCTCAGTAACGCTTTTCGGTAGCTCTAGAAATTGAGTAGCACCTCGGTAACTTTGTATACCTAGCTGCGGTTGAGCGGTAGGCAGATTGAGTACGGGAATACCATCTAACTGTTGCCGCCAGTAACTTAACTGGGTTTCCAGCACTTCTCCTTGCAGCCACTCGCGTTGCCAATGAGCAAAGTCGGCATACTGGAGGGGTAGTTCTGGTAGAGGAGAAGGTTGCTGAACAGCAAAAGCTGTATAGATAGCCTTGAGTTCCCGAATCAACACTCCCATAGACCAATCGTCGGAGACGATATGGTGCAGATTCAGCAGCAATATATGTTCCGTCTCATCTAGTTTCAAGAGCATTAATCGCAGCAATGGCCCTTGAGAAAGATCGAAAGGACGCACAGATGCTTCTGTGACCAACCTCCTTGCATCTGCCTCTCGTCGGTCTGCTGGCAACTTTTGCAGGTCAATGACTGGCAGGGGTATCTTCAGTCTAGGAGCGATCGCCTGGATGGGTTGTCCCTCAACTATGCCAAATCGCGTGCGTAAGGCTTCATGGCGACGCACGACTTCGTTAAAGGTTTGCTCTAGAGCGGTTAAGTTAAGTGAACCTGTCAAGCGTAGTACTGTTGGTACATTATAGAATGTGTTGCCAGGTAATAACTGGTCAATGAACCACAATCGCTGCTGAGCAAACGATGCTGGAAAGACAAAGACCTCTTCTTCCTCAGAATTTGTAAGGGACTTGTAAGAAAATTCCTGTACCATCTCTTTTTTTTCTTCATAATTTTTTGTCACGCAGCCAAGCCTCTCCAAACGCGCCAGGAACATTTATACAATTAATATTGGTTTTAAAATATATGTCCCCTAAGCGATCAGTTGTTGGTTGTTGATGCTGAGCCCAGCAAATCTTGAGTTATGGCAACTTGCTTAGATGAGAATTTCAATCCAAAATGCTGCTTCTTTCTCCAGTAGTTCACCTTCAGTAAGATCAAGCAGGTCAAGTGCTGTGCATCTAGAACACTACTAGCCACTTTTTTACAGTGGAATTCACTCATCATCAACTCGATCTAAGCAAATACAAGAGCATCGCATTCTTTAATGGTATGAGTTAACTAATAGTCCGCCAAGACAACTTTGACGAGTAGAGAGATGGAGTGATGGGTGTGGGTATTCCCCTTGCCCCGCGTAGCGCTAGAGTTCCCAAATCTATCTCAACCAGTCAATTTCTGGTTGGTGATCTACAAGGTTACTGCCGACGGGCAGCTTCGGGTGGCGGTAATAAAGGCTTGGAAAATTTGTTGCTGTTGCGGGTCGTGAAGAGAAAGTTCTGGGTGCCATTGCAGCGCGATCGCCCAGGGATGGTGTTTGTGTTCTAGCGCCTCAATTACCCCATCCGTCGCTCTTGCCACAGTTTGCCAAACATCTGGCACCGTACATACAGCTTGATGATGCCACGAGACGATTTGCGATTCTGTTGCACCAATAACAGAAGCGAGGCGACTTTCAGGAGCAATTTGCACAGTATGTTTAGATGGGCGAGACTGATGAGAGCGATGGGCGATCGCTTCGCCAAATTCGTCTGGTAAGTGGGGAACCAGATTGCCGCCGCTTGCCACCACCAGCACTTCTAATCCGCGACAAATACCCAACACTGGTATGTCTGTATTCATAACTAACTTTGCTAGGGCTAGCTCAGAGCGATCGCGTTGCAGATCTACGTTATATACAGTGGGATGGGGCTGTCCATTGTAATGAACTGGGTCAATGTCACCTCCACCAGAGAAGAGCAGACCATCTATTCTGTCTAGGATTGCCTCTAAATCAGGCTCTCCTGGCGGCAACAGCATGGGTAAACCACCTGCTAGCCGCACTGCCTCTACATAATCGCTTCGCAGACAAAACAGGCTCGTATCAAGTTGACCGGCGGTGGTGATTCCAATAAGTGGTCGCTTAGATTTCATCACTAAATCTTAGCAAGTTCATAAATTGTTGCAACTCCCAAGCTGTTAATTGAGCAAGCTGTCTACTGGAGATCTGAGTGACAAGCAGGCTAACAATTACTCAAGCGCTGCTAAGTCGGCTGGGGTATTGCAATTAAATAACAGTTCTCGCTCAGTTAGGGGCAGTTCCTGCACGGTATGTTGTGCCAGCCACTGCTGAAATGACCTACCGCCCTGATTCATAAATTCTGTCAGCAACGGCAAACAACTGCGCCGATAAAAACCGCATAAAGGTTCCCAGCCCTTGGCATGTCGCGGGAGAAAGGCGATCGCTTTTTCTGGCACATCAGCTAGTTGTCTAGCCCAGTTTTGCAACACCGACTCTTGTAACCGAGGAAGATCGCAGGCGAGTAAAAGTACCCAGTGTGTTTGCACCTGCACTAGTCCTTGGGCAAACCCCATAAGTGGCCCATGAGTCGCTTCACCTAAACTCGGCACTTCCCGAACCAGAAGGCAGTTGTTTTTTAGGATGTGTTGATAGCGTTCTGGCCAAGGTGTCACTACATAAACCTCAGATGCACAAGCCCCAGCAACTTTACAAACCTGCTGAATGAGTGGAACACCTCGGATAGAAATTAAGGCTTTATCTCGACCCATGCGAGAACTTTGCCCACCTGCTAAAACAATAGCAGTGATTGATAAAGTCATTGGTTGACATCGCCACAGCGAGTGCGATCACATCTGTAGACCTATGTTGCCCTGTTATTACAGTGTAGCTGGATGCGCTCAACGGTCGGTTAGTGGAAAAGCTAGTGGTTAGTGGTGGTCAGAGCCCCGACTTCTTGGAGAAGTCGGGGCTCTCGCAGCCTCTCAGAACTAATGGCACAGACTACTAGAGTAGAGGGGCAATCTCATCTTAGGTATAGCTCCACGCTTTCAAAAGATGGCTTTCGAGGGATGGAGTTTGATTTTATGCTTTTTTGGTAACGAAGACTTTGGCTACCAAAAAATTATGGTTGAGCCTCCTCTACGGTTGACGTTGCAGGTATAGCAACCGCCTTCATCAGTTTGATGAAGCAAGCCATTGAGGAAGGCATGACTCAAACCAGCCCCCTAACTTTCAACATGCAACCTTTCCCAGCCAGTTCCTTGACAGCCAAAGTTAAAGATTTCCGGATGCAGAATCTCAGCCAAAATTTCCAAGGAATCTACCAGTCGAGGCCCTGGACGGTTGAAGTAGGAATTGCCATCGGTAATGTAAGTTCTGCCACTCTTTACTGCCTGCAAGTTCAGCCATTCTGGACGCTGACCGATCTGCATTGCTTCCTGGCGAGTGCGGTTTAAATCGAAGCCGCAGGGCATGATGACGATGATATCTGGGTCTGCGGCTGTGAGTGTTTCCCAGTTCAACCAGGGGGAATGCTTTCCTGATTCTGCAAACAGAGGCTGACCGCCTGCCAGTTTCACCATTTCTGGAATCCAGTTGCCAGCTGCCATTAGGGGGTTAGTCCACTCAATGCAGGCAACAGTGGGAATCTCTCCCAGTTCCTTGTCCTCAGTCCGTTGTGCCCAATTCCGTTCACAAGCTTGGACGCGGGATTGTAACTCAGTGAGTACTGGTTGCCATTCCACACCAAAGGCGTCGGCAACTCGTTGAATGTCTGCCCAAACATCACTCAGTGTATTAGGCTGCAAGGAAATAACCTGAGCTTGGCTGTGAGTGAGGGTGGCAACAACTTTTTCTACATCTTTAAGGCTGACGGCACAGACCTCGCACTGGGCTTGGGTGAGAATATGGGTTGGTTGAAGTTGCTCTAGAATATCGGTTCTGACTTGGTAGACACTCAGGGCAGATTGCAACAGGTCTGTGACGCGGTCGTGAATTTCTAAACTCGTGCCTTCAGGATTTAACTTGGGCTGGGTACAAACGGGAAGATTTTGGATTTGGGGTGGATAGTCACATTCATGCGATCGCCCCACAATCGCATCTGTCAGCCCTAATGCCGCTAAAATCTCAGTGGCACTGGGAATAAGCGAGACAATTTTCAGGTGTGAATCAGTCATTTTTAAACTATATTATTGCCGTCCACAACTGGAGTTGACCAGAATGTGCTCTACATTCCCCAAGGCTAAACTCATCTGATTGCGCCTGTCGTTGGCGTGTTGTGGCTTGCCTTCAAGATCGACAAATAACTGACCAGCACAATAGAAGATATGGTGTGCTTCTTTTAGAATAGTTGGAGAGAGAGGAAATTGCGTTGGCTCAGCTAAGATTAAAGGGGAATGTAGTACTTACAACTTTGCACTACTAACCAATAGTTTGTTAAAGCCCTATAATAAAAGTTTTGGGTTTAAATTTTATCAGGCTCCGAGAGAGGAAGGTATATGTCCCGATACAGAGGCCCACGCCTCAGAGTTGTACGTCGTTTAGGCAACCTGCCCGGTTTAACTCGCAAGTCGCCACGCCGCGCCTACCCACCTGGTCAGCACGGTCAGGCCCGCAAGAAGCGCTCAGAGTATGCCATCCGACTTGAGGAAAAGCAAAAACTCCGCTTTAACTACGGTTTGACAGAAAAGCAACTGCTGCGCTATGTACGTAGAGCCCGTCGCGCTACAGGTTCGACCGGAGAGGCACTGCTGCAACTGCTAGAAATGCGTCTAGATAACACGGTCTTTCGGATGGGGATGGCTCCCACGATTCCAGCAGCTCGCCAGCTGGTGAATCACGGCCATGTGACAGTCAACGGTCGCAGAGTCAACATTCCCAGTTATCAGTGCCGAGCCGGAGAAGTGATTGGCGTCAGAGACCGCGATCGCTCTCGTCAGATAGTGGAACAAAATCTGCAATACCCTGGCTTGGCAAACGTACCCAGCCATCTAGAGTTCGACAAGAGCAAGTTCACTGGTAGGGTCAACGGTGTCATTGAGCGCGATTGGGTGGCACTGCAAGTTAACGAGCTGCTGATTGTTGAGTACTACTCACGGCAAGCCTGACAATTTTGGATTGCGGATTTTGGATTGGGGTCTACTGATCATGAATCAGGGATTGTTGAGTTCCCAGCGGAACTTAACTCAATAATCCAAAATCCAAAATTCTTCAACCTCCAGTTTTGGGAAACTAAACTGGAGTGTAGTGCTTGCTAAGTTTTATGTTAGTTCTACCTTTCATCTGCCTCGTTGGGAGAGTGGTGATCGCTCTGCGAAGGCTTAGATGAAAAATCAAGCAATTCTTGCTAATGTAAAGTTAGGTGGAGCTGAAGAATCCCTTCAGTTCATTTTACAGGGGAACAAGCAACCTTGGGAGGTGAAGAAGTGACCCAATCACCGAAATGCCCTTGGTGTGAAGGAATTTTAATTGTTGCCGATCAGGGCAATTACTGTATCGATTGCCCTTATCCAAAAAAGGAAGGGGACACCGGAAAAGAATGGCTTGAGGATGGGAATAAATGCCCAAATTGTCATCGCCTCAGCCTAAAGCCTGGAGCGCATGAACATCTGTGCACTCTTTGCGGCTACAGAGGTTCATGTCTTTCTCCCAGGCTTTAAGTAAAGAGCAAAAGCGTCAGTCCATCTGTGCGCTGTTGGATGAGAGAAATAGCATTTAAACTCGTCTCATTGCTATCAGATTATGAAATTGCTGCTTGCATATTGTAATCTATGTGAGATGGCTCTAGATGCGATCGCCAC
>CAZZWA010000002.1:0-35616 GCA_964657555.1 uncultured Microcoleus sp. | reverse complement strand
CAATCCAAATCCTTCAGCCCCCAATTTGTGACATTGTGCGGGTGTAAGCACCCGTTGTCCCAGAATCTCGCTGCTTAAAGTTAATCTCTGGCTTAATCAACAGCAGTTCTCGCACTTGCTCTCTTAAATCTGCTGAGTCAACGCCAGAACGCAAGGCAGTTTTTAAGTCTATTTGACCAGTTTCGTTGAGAAGACAGGGACGTAGCCAGCCATCAGCAGAAAGGCGCATGCGGTTACAGCGATCGCAAAAACACTCTGACATCTGACTAATAAATCCCAATGTACCCTTTGCTCCGGGAATTTGGAAGACATCTGCTGGGCCAGCACCACAAACTCGCCCATCTGTCAATCCATAGGCATCGCGAATGCGCTGCCGCAACTCAGCTGATGATACCCAGCCTCGGTTGCCAAACAGCTGGCCATTGCCAATCGGCATAAACTCAATAAACCGGATGTGCCATTGGCGCTCAATTGTGAGAGCGGCTAAATCCAGCACTTCCCTGTCGTTGACATCGGGAATCACTACCACGTTCAGCTTCAAGGGTTCAAACCCAACTTGATGAGCAGCGCAAATTCCATTCCACACCTGTTGCCAGCGAGAACGACCGCGATTGCCAATAATCTTATCAAACGTGCCCGGATCAAGAGAGTCGAGACTGATATTGATTCGCCGCAACCCAGCATCATATAAATCTTGAGCCATGCCAGCGAGTAAAAACCCGTTGGTCGTCATCGAGAGATCTTGGGTTTGGGGAAGAGAGGCGATCGCTCTTACCAATTCCACCACACGCGGACGCAGCAATGGTTCACCTCCCGTAAGCCGAAACCGTGTAAATCCTACAGGAATGAACACCTCTTGCAACAGAGTGAGCAGTTCCTCATAGGTGAGCAACTGTTGCTGCAAGATATAGTCAAGATCTGCTCCTTCTGGCATGCAGTATTGACACTGGAAATTGCAACGGTCAACTAGGCTAATGCGAAGGTAGTCTACCTGGTTCATGCTTTAGGTGTCACTCTGGTTCTCGCCATCTGATAACTTGTTATCACTCATCTCTATTGTTACTAAACTCTGGCAAAATTTACACTTTAGTAGCGACTGCTACCATGATTCGTAGTTAAGAACTACGAATTACGAATTTTTAACAGTAGACCACAAAGTAAGGCGGCTCACTATATGGCGCAGTCCCATAGAGCGATGCTCTCGAACAAAGACTAGGGGGAATATAGCAATAAGTCGCAGAATAGCGGAGAGGGCAAACAATCCCGGTACCCCCCCCAAATCGGCAAACTCAGCGAGAAAACCACCAGCAGTGGTTCCCAGAGCGCCACTGACCCCAGTAACAGCTGCTACAATGCCAAAATAGGTAGACTGGTTTCGCTTGGATGCCACGTCCATTTGCAGATTGTTGCCACACAAATCAACTGCTGCTACAGTTCCACCCATCAACACATGTAAAAGCGGGAACCAAACCCAAAGGGAAACAGAGTCAGCGCCAGTGAAGAGCCAGAGTAAGGGGGTCAGCGCTACCAGCACTCCTACTAATATGAGCAGCGGACGATTCCCGAGCCGGTCTGCTAGCTTACCCCAGATGATTAGCATTAGCAAGTTGGCTCCAGCAGTTATGCTGCCATAGAGCGTTACCCAGCTAACATCTATAGCCAGGTTATCTAGCATGTAGAGGTTAAAGAAGGGAGCGCTGAAATTGAATGCAAACGCCCACAGGCTACCATATACCAGAAATATCGAGAAATTGCCCTCTTTGAGAAGGCTAAAAGCTTTATCCCAGTATGTTGGTTCAGAGATTTCGGGATCGGTACTATTTAAGATCTGAGGGTTTACATCCGTCATGAAGAACTGACAGACTAGACTGAGAACTCCAGCCACGGCTCCTAGAAACAACACTGCACCGTAACCTTGAATCTTTCCTCCAGGCCAAGCTGATACCGCCATACCCATCAGTGGCACACTGATGAGAGTTGTCAAGCTAGCAGCACTGTTGCGAATGCCAAAATATCGCCCCCGTAACTGCTGAGGAACCAAAGTTGCCATCCAGCTGAGCCAAGAGGCACTGCCTAGTGCTCCCAGGATGTTGGTGACCAAAACCATCCCCAGCGTCCAGCTAACTAACGCGTGCGAATCGGTATGAGACCAGCTCATCCACCCAATTCCCAAAACTAAAATTAGCCACAGCAGTCGTGCTGGGCCAAAGATAGCCAATCCATACCACAAACGGCTGGTAGTTTTCTCTGCAAGATAGGCACCTAAGGGTTGTAGCAGATTGAGCAGCATCGGGATAGAAGACAGCATCCCAATTTCCATCGGTGTGGCACCCAGATGCAGCAAGAAATCACTGACCAAGATGCCACTGGTGATGCTGGTAAGAATAGCTGCAAAGACACCATCTAAGGTAGAAGCCTGGAGACTTAAACGAATCTCCTGTTTAGAAAATTTAGGCGGTAGATTGGCAGGTAGTTCTGCTCCGCATACCGATGTGGTTTCTATAATTTCTAGATCTGTGGGAAATAGGGTTTCAACTGGGATGCTCTGTTCTGCTGGGTTAGATTGGTTGGGATACGCAACCACTGAATTCCTCGCAAGTAAATAGAATCATTCACGCTAATACATGGAAGGTACAGCTTTTTAAAAAAATAGATTGGAAGCTAAGTGCCAGACAGCTTACTTGAGAAACAGATAGTGCTCATCTGGAAACAAAACTCCCAAAAAACGGATTTGGTCTAAGGTGACGCTATCTATTGCTGCCCTGCTCATATAGATTTCCCAAAAATTTATCGTCTCTCTCTATATCTGAGGTAGTCATCTCCTGATAGTGTTTCTAGAGAGCATGCAGCTGCTGAAGTGCTCAGATAGCGTGGTTTATAGCAACTTAGGATCGTGGGACTCACTGGAAGAGAAAATGCCATACAGTCAGTCTGCCGGGGGTGGAAGAGAAATCTCCACGCTTGTCAGAGGCGAAATCCCCTTCGACAAGCAAGCCCTGAGCTTTGCCAAAGGGCTCAGGGCTTGCCGTCATGGAAAAACTAGGAATGCCAACTCGTAAGGGTTGGAGGCCAGCACTGTACCTGTTAAGGGACTGCCAAATCAGAAAATATCCAATCGTTGAGAAAGCTGTTCTTGAGCAGGAGAAGCAGAATTTGCTCCCCGTGTTAGATGCAGGAATTGGATAGTTTATTTCTTGTAGTTCCCCTAACGTCGCTTCCGGTCTCAATATTGTACAGCTGAGCAAAATAGTTACCACATGACTGTATCAAATGTGTTATTATTAAAAGAATAATTATAAAATTTAGTAAATAAAATAAATTAAGCTTTTACAGAGCCGTTATCCAGAGAGATTCTGGCTCGGCTGCCAGAACATTGGACAGCACATCTATCTGTACAACTTCGACATCAGGATACACAGGTGACTCTAACGACTGAAAATCTGCCTCAAACTGAGTCTTTGGGGCAGCTGAACCGCCAAATAATTGCGATTCTGGACTTCGGTTCCCAATATTCAGAGTTGATTGCTCGTAGGATTCGAGAGACTCAGGTTTATTCGGAAGTCCTCTCCTATCGGACAACTGCTAAAGCCCTACAGCATCTGAATCCCAAGGGAATCATTCTTTCAGGTGGCCCCAATTCTGTCTATGACAAAGGTGCTCCCCACTGCGATCCAGAAATTTGGCAGATGGGAATTCCTATATTAGGAGTATGCTATGGCATGCAACTGATGGTGGAACAACTAGGTGGAGAAGTGGCGCGTGCCGAGCGGGGTGAGTATGGCAAGGCGTCGCTCTACATAGACGATCCCACAGATCTGTTCACCAATGTGGAAGATGGCACCACAATGTGGATGAGTCACGGGGATTCTGTAACCAAGTTGCCACCAGAGTTTGAATCGCTGGCCCACACGACGAATACTCCTTGTGCAGCGATCGCGCACCACAAGAGGAAGCTGTATGGCGTTCAGTTTCATCCAGAGGTCGTCCACTCGATTGGCGGATTAGCTCTGCTCCGTAACTTTGTTTACCATATCTGCGACTGCGAACCCACTTGGACAACAGCAGCTTTTGTAGAGCAATCGATTCGAGAAATTCAGGCAAAAGTCGGGGATAAACGGGTGCTGTTAGCTCTCTCTGGCGGCGTCGATTCTTCTACCCTGGCCTTCTTGCTACATAAAGCGATCGGCGACCAGCTGACTTGCGTGTTCATCGATCAAGGCTTCATGCGTAAGAATGAGCCGGAGCGGTTGGTGAAGCTGTTCCTGGAGCAATTTCATATTCCAGTAGAATATGTGAATGCAGGCGATCGCTTCCTCGTCACGATTGCTGGTGTGACCGATCCGGAAGAAAAACGCCGCCGGATCGGTCACGAATTCATCCAAGTTTTTGAGGAAGAATCCAAACGGCTAGGGCCATTTGATTATCTTGCTCAAGGGACTCTTTACCCGGATGTCATTGAATCAGCAGATACCAACTTCGATCCCAAAACAGGTGAGCGGGTAGCAGTCAAAATTAAGAGTCATCACAACGTCGGCGGCTTGCCTAAAGACCTCCGTTTCAAGCTAGTCGAACCCCTACGCAAACTCTTTAAAGATGAAGTGCGTAAAGTTGGTCGGTCGATTGGCTTACCAGAAGAAATTGTGCAACGTCATCCTTTCCCAGGCCCAGGACTAGCCATTCGCATCATAGGTGAAGTTACGGCAGAGCGGCTAGAGATTCTGCGCGAGGCTGACTTCATTGTTCGTCAGGAGATTAACCGGCAGGGAATGTATAACGACTTGTGGCAAGCTTTTGCTGTGTTGTTGCCCATCCGTAGTGTAGGTGTTATGGGCGACCAGCGCACCTACGCTTACCCCATCGTTTTGCGCTTAGTAAAGAGTGAAGATGGTATGACAGCCGACTGGGCCCGCGTGCCTTATGATTTTTTAGAGATGGTCTCCAACCGGATTGTCAATGAAGTCTGGGGTGTTAATCGAGTCGTGTACGATATTACTTCCAAGCCTCCTGGAACTATTGAATGGGAGTGAGGAGCAGTCAGCCGATTTGAAATTGACAATAATCAGCTCTCACGCATTTAAA
Organism: uncultured Microcoleus sp.; assembly: GCA_964657555.1. GTDB lineage: Bacteria > Cyanobacteriota > Cyanobacteriia > Cyanobacteriales > FACHB-T130 > CAZZWA01. Next base: position 30,537 of record CAZZWA010000002.1, on the reverse strand, counting down.
TTGCAGTATCTTTTGTAAAGGCCGTCCGTTGTCACTTAGTTAGTTGTCAAACCTATATCTAACAAGGAACTTAACAACGGCAAACCATATAAAAAATGTGCAACTTGAGTGTGTGATAGCTTATTGCTTTGCTATTTGCTTACAAACCCAAGCTTTCTATCTTGATCGCGCTTTAGGTCTTGCACTAGCTTTACTGCTTCAGGATTATTTTTGACCCACTCTTCACGATCAGCACGGATTTTAGCCAAATGCTCTTCGATGTTTGTGGGTGTGATCAAAACGCCAAAATCTTCTGGAACTCTTTTTTCTTGATAAGATAAGATGCGGTTGAGTACTAAATTGCCAATCTCTTCGCGGTAATGGGAACTATCAGCATAATTGCTCATGTGACCGCCAATAGGTTCTGTTGTAATGCTGTTATACCCAGAAAAGTCCCTAAATGGTACAATTTTTGCAATTTCACGTTTCCATGTTTCTAGGGTTGGGCCATCTCCAGTAGCTCGAATAGTTTCTTCGTCTGTGGCATGGGCTGGAGAGATAAATACTTTTAATGTTATGCCGTGTTGCTTACATATATCAACAATAGCTTTAAAATCAGATAAATATTTAGTAGAAAAATTATATTTTGGATGTAACTTTAAATATATTCTTATAGAGTTTTGAAATCTCCATTCTGTAACCGCTTTATCTAAATTGATGTGCTGATAGGGCGTAAATCCGTTTAAGTTATTAACTTCTTTTTCTGGCTCTCTAATACTTGCCATGATTGTTTTTATACTAGAATCAACAGCATCTAAAGAAAAAATCGCACTCGTGGCATCTTGGAGCGTGATATTTTGCTTTTCTAATCTATCTTCCGAAAAATCTGGTTGATTTGTATTAAAGGCATCAAACATAAAAAAATCAATACCGATAATAACCATTTTTAATTTGTTATTATTTTTAATTGCATGTTGTAAGTAGCGCAGTTGTTCGTAAGGGTTTGCGCCATTAAGACCAAGGTTATAAGCGGGTTGATTACTTTTTAAAGCCGGATGTGCGGGATTTAAACCCTGTTTAGTTCTAGACGAACCTAACAAGATTGTTATAGGTTTTATCCGTTCAATATCAATAGCTTTAAATAGCCTATCATGGTACTCCTTCCCAGATTTTACTTGATTGATCCCAGTAAATTTTGGGCTGTTAAAAATTCCATATGGATCAATAGCAACATTAAACAAGCCGACAGAGACTAGGGGAAGCAAAACAGCTGCCAAGAAAACCAAATTAAATTGAATGTATGCCTTTTTAGGTTGGGCAACTAATGATTTTGGCTTTGGTAAATCTGCCAAATAAGCTACATTAGCTTTCCGTGATCTACTCATACTTACTAAAGGTGATAGTTTAAAACTGGAAGTAAAGAAATTCAGACACGCGATTGAGCGACAGTAAACACAAACTGGCTAGGACACCCACATATGTTGCCCACCACCAAGTTGGCTTAAAATTTTGAACTATTTGCTGCGTATTTGGTAATAAAGTAACACCTAGCGTTAGCCCAACTAGAATGGCTAGGCTCAAGGACTTGCTATTATAAGTTGTTGGTAGATAAATCAGCTCTTGCCAGCTTTTAATCCGGACTCCAAACTGGGCTAATACAGATAACTTTCCCCGAACTTCACCGGGCAAGATAATTCCCTTAATTCCCGCCATTGTCTGTAAAATTTCCATAGCATCATACATGCTGTGTGCTCGAAATAATACCCAGCTAGTCACTACAGCCAAAAATGTTACTACCCATGCTAATAGCTTCGGTAACGGAATACCCAACTTTCGCCACCCATGATTAACCGAAAGAAACACACCGTGCAACCCGCCCCAGAACATAAATGTCCAGCCTGCACCATGCCACATTCCGCCTAGCAACATAGTGAACAAAAGATTAGCATAGCGGCGTATTTCTCCCTTACGGTTGCCTCCTAAGGAAATATAAATGTAATCGCGGAGAAAGTTAGAAAGCGTGATATGCCAGCGTCGCCAGAAATCAACAATTGATGTAGCCTTGTATGGTGAGTTGAAATTGAGTGGCAGATGAATATTTAGCATTAGCCCTAAGCCAATTGCCATATCTGAGTAGCCAGAGAAATCAAAATATAACTGCAAGGTATAACTTAGAGCCCCTGCCCATGCTTCTACAAAGCTGACAGCGTTAGCATGCTCGAATACTGGTGCTACCCACGGTGATAGCTGATCAGCTATGAGCGTTTTCTTAAATAATCCAAATGTAAACCATATTAAGCCGAGTGCTGTATTTTTATGGGAAAAAACAAAATTCCGTAATTTGTGAAACTGGGGAATTATATCCTTGTGATGCAGAATTGGTCCAGCAATTAAGTGAGGAAAGAATGTCACAAATAGACTATAGGTCAAAAGGTTATAATTTTGGGTTTCACCTCGGTAGGCATCTACTAAGTAGGCGGTTTGAGTAAAGGTGTAAAATGAAATACCCAGCGGCAGAATAATTTGAGGAATATTCCAGTCACTATGAAGCCATTGGCTAAAGGAATTAACAAAAAAGTTAGCGTATTTATAATAGAGTAATAGTCCTAGATTAAATGAAATACCACTCCACAGGAGAACTTTAGCCTGCTGGCTGGCTGGCTTAGCATTATTTATCAGCCTACCAGTTCCATAGTTAACGATCATAGAAATGAGCAGTAGTGGTAAATAAGCAATATTCCAGTAAGCGTAAAAAGCGAGCGAAGCAATAATTAGCCAAACTGTGCTTACCTTTATTAAGTGAAATCTAGTTAAGCCAAAGAAAATGATTAGAGTTGTTGGCAAAAAGCCAAAAATAAAAATATAAGAGTTGAATAACATAGCTATAAGTATCCTCAACTTTAGATGTCAACTATTGCTCTATCCGCTCCGTGAATGCATAATACCAGAATATACTACATTTACTTTGGATATTTGCATAGCTGATTTTTGACAACTTATAAAAATTTGTCTTTTGCACCATTCTCAAAAAGCTCGATATCCCGCCAGGAACTTAAGTTCTTAGCTAACAGCTTAAATCCATTGAAATGGACTGAAATCTTCTCTTAGTCCTCTTCAGAGGACTTTAGCTGAAGCTGCGCAATTTAAATCGCACTCGGACTGACAGGGCAGGTGCAAGCTATGAGTTTACGTAGATTCCTCAGTTATTTTGTTCAGGCTTCTTAGAGCAAGATTGCTGAAAAGTGCGAGTTTTTTCTACGTCTTGGGTTTGACCAGGCGGTACTGTTGTCTCTTTCATAAAGTCAACCTCAAAGCTATCCAATTGTCTTGAGCCCTTGTGCCGTGCGTTCCAGTCGCGGCAAAGATATTTTCCGTAGTAGGGGTAAAGCTTCTTGCCGATCGCTCGATTGAGATTGATAAAATACGTGCGCCATTGCATATTTCGATAGATGGCATTGCGCTGCGCCACAGTTGGCTTTTCCCAATTGACAGAATCGCCATCTTTGAGGATGTCAACTTCAGCGCCGTCCTTGAGTTTGCCTGGAATCACGTACCAACCGTCGTCTGTTGGTGGACTGGGAGCAAAAATACTCCAGGATTGGTCTAATCTTGTCACCTGACCAATCACGTCCAGATTCTGAGCAATCTTCTTATTAAAGATTTTGTGAGCAGAACTAATCCAATCATTCCTTTGAACAGTTCTCCTGTAATAGGTTTGCTCGACAAAACTCCGGATATTCCAAACAAAGGCGTAAACCAGTAGGAACAACGTTACTATATTTATGGGTAGGGAAGAACGCACCTCAAATGGACGGAATCGAAATGGTTTGGTGAATGTGCCAGCTGTTTTCCGATTAGAGGCAATTGTCTCGTAAAATTTCGTACCGACAGACATCACAGGCTTCAATTTGAGAATGGGTGCCAGTGGCCTAAATAATGGGGATAGGTGACACACATAGGCGATCGCTTCCCACTTGAAGTGCCTGTTCTCTTGCCAATCAACAATCACCCAGGAATTATGTGCCTGCATGTCAGCATAAATTGCCGCATCGTCCTGAGCCAAAAGTAGCGGTGTTCCTGGCAATATGAGGAAAGTGCGAATCAGGTGTACGACCTTTTTACAAAAACCGCACTCTGCATCGTAGTAAATCCTGAGTCCGGTTCGTTCTGGAGTATGTAGCCGTTTGGCAAGCGCGTCCCAAACTTCAGTAGGGATGAAAGCTAGCCAACTGAACACACTAAGAAATGGAAAAATCCCCAGGTTCAGAGTCAAGCCGAACCCTATATGTAAAGAGATAAAGGTGGCGATCGTACAGCAACGGAAAAAGGTGGTACGGAAGGGAACGAAAAGCAACAGTGGCCCGATCCATTCCAGCGCAAATGTGACAAACGTGGAAAATACAAACAGTGACGGAAAGTTAAGTAAAAATTTACCAAGTTCGGTTACATACTGGTCATAACTCAAAGCATAATAAACCGCACTGCCCTCGGGCCACCAAACTGGACTTTTAGCCTTAAAAGCTGCCGAAAACATGTAAATCCAGCATTGCTGTAGCGTTAAAGCAAGGGTGGCACCAGAGAGAAGGCGCTTAGGTAATTTCTGGGCGGATGTATTGAAAGCGCTATCAATCGAGTAGCAGGCACCCAAGGGCAAAAACATCGTCCAGAACAGCAAAGCCCGGAGGACATCATCTGCGGCAAAAATCAAGGCTGGGTTCCGATGATGGAGAGACACCACCAGCGCCCACGATGCGATTGTGGCCAACCTTGTCTGGTAACCCACCAGCAACGCTAAAGCGATCAGGAAAGCCAATGAAAACAGAATTGCTTGAACAATCGGTAAACCACTGAGCAAATGGACTGACCAGTACCACGGCTTTAAGAGTTGCTCCCTAACCACAACCCCTGGCAGCACACCAGCATCTGTATAATGTGCCGTCAAATCCCCGGCACGCACAACCAAATCGGTCAGGATAATCAGGGCCAAGCCGATGCGAAACAGGGCAAGCGATCGCAGATCTAACCCAAATAATTCTTCAAGCTTGGTGGAAATAGCTTTAGATTTTCGCTGACGAGAAACCATAAAACGGTAGCCCTGAAGTTAAAACTTAGCGCGTTTGGGATAATTTGCTGCCCGTCGCTGCCTACCAGACAACATCCGCAAAACCAGCTTTGCCAGTCGCCGTTGAAAATTAGTCAGCCAATGTCTCACCACATGGAGGCGATGGCGGAGGGTTGGTAGCCGCTGTAGGTAGACCAAGCGTCTGATAACGCAGGCTAAAGGCCCTTCTATCTGTAAGCCAAAGCTAGAGACAACTGCTGTCTTAGTTCCTAAGGTCAGCATATCTCCTAGGTGCAAATAGCGAAACCGCCGCAAAGGTCGGCCAGTGACGGTTGCCCAGAGGTTATGAGCAGCACAATCTGCCTGCTGGTACGCGGCTTGTGCTGTTGCTGGCACGGATCTGCCTTGAGGATTTTGAATTTCTGCTAGGTCTCCCAAGGCAAAAACTTCTGGGTAGTCCGCCAATTGTAGGGTGGGGCGGGTGAGTAATCGTCCTTGGCTATTATGCTGACAAGCTAGGGTGCGCACCCACTCAATCGGCTGGGTACCAGCAGTCCAAAGCACTAAGTCTACCGCCAGGGTGTTAACCTGTCCCTGCTGAACCAAGGCGATCTGGTGAGGGCCAATGGCCGTTATATTGGTTTCTAAGTCCACGCGGACACGGCGGGCTTTCAGGGTTCGGTAAACTGCGGCTTGCATAGGAACGGAAAAGTTTTTAAGAATCGTTGTTCCTCGTTCGAGCAGTAGCACGCGTCCCCTTGCTTGCAACCGATCGGCCAGTTTACCTGCCAACTCTACCCCACTAGGGCCGCCGCCCACAATTGCCACCCGAATTTGTTTCTTCTGGGAAGCCTCCAGCAATTGCAGTTGTTTTTGCAGACGTTCGGCATCAGCCAAGCTGCGAAAGGGATAGGCATAGTCAGTAGCACCTGGAACACTGGTCAACTGCGTCTCTCCCCCCACAGCTAAAACCAAGTAGTCATAAGTCAGACATTCACTATCTGACAGCGTGACCTGACGCGTTGCTAAATCAACTCCTTGAATTGTCTGTTGGTAGAACTGGATGTTTGTAGAACCCAACAGTTGTTCATAAGAGGGAGCAATTTCCCAGGCTTGGAGTTCTCCAGTAACCAGTTCGTAAAGCAATGGGGAAAAGAGGAAGCGATCGCGCTGCTCAATCAAGGTAATCTGATAGTTTTCCGATTGCAGCAAGGGAAAGCGGCGCAGGGATAAAGCTGTGTAAAGGCCGCCAAAACCCCCACCAAGGATGCAAATTCGGATAGGAGTTTTGCCCTGATGGTGGGGAGAATTAGTTCTGATGTTTGTTTGGTGCCTTTCACCGTCCAGCTGGCAGTCCATATCATCCTTGTAGTTTACCTAACCTGTATAAGTAGGGGCGGGGTACCCCTGCCCTATTTGGTTTATTGTGGCTGTCTGGTTGTCGAGTTAGATTTTGTCAATTTGGCGGCAATCATTGGCCTCAGCTGTTCACTAAGTTCCAAAGATCTGAGTTTTCTGGCTTCCCGATTGAGGTGATAGTGAGTATCAGCAAATAGGCTAGAGTCTGTCTTGATGTCAAAGGAGTTTCTGTCGTAAATTAGAGGAGCAATCTTGGCCAATTCCTCTGCTGTTCTTTTGACATTACGAACAGTCTGATCGTCGGTGCTGGCATATACCCAAGGTAAGGCCAACACCAGGGTTGCTCCCTTGGCTTCCACCTCTTGCCGGAATTTAGAAATTCGCTCGACAGCATGCTTGGAGATGGAACTATTGATTTTCATTTGCCACCACTTCACAGAACCTCGTTTTTTCAAAACTGTAGGGTCTCCGTGGTCGGTAACTGGATCGGAATAGTAGCCTGTCATTCTACCTTTTTCGATCACATCTATACTAGACTTGGTTAAAGCTCTGAGAGTTGGTGATCCTAGAAGGAGCAAGTCTTGAGCCACCCGCTTCGGCGGGATATTTTTCAGGAATTCGGGGTGTCCGATTGCCGTTGGAAAAGTGACTGAGCGATCGCCCAACCCTTCTTTGTCCAGAAGAATTAGGTATTCGGGAATCAGCAAGACGATGTCGCCCTGGCGAATTTTTCCGGAAATGCTCGATAGGAGCACATCTAAACCCGGAGGGCCATCTAATCCCAAGTTGAGTACTGGAATCCCGAGTTCTTGCTCAATGAGCTGCGCATCAACAGTATAATGGGCTCCCGAACCACCAGTGGTCACCAGACGTGTTGGTCCTTTGACTTGATCTGCCAGCGCCATTTTTTGTTCATACATCATGCGCAGCCAACTCAATTCGCCACCGTAACGGGCATTGTAGATATAGCCGATAGACCAGGCTAAGCCCGCCACAGCTATCCAACTCGCCAACTTCCAAGCTTTTGTCATCAGAAATCGAAGTAAATGAACTGAGAAGGAGTTTGGGCAGCGAGTAGGAGGGTTAAACCAAGCAGAACCCGCGCTACCCAGGGTGATAGCAGCAAATCGTATTCACATTCACACTTTTGCCAAACTGCCAAATGTTCTAGGAACAGGACAGCGTTGGCTAAGAGTAGAGTGACAGCCAAGGTGGCACCTTCATTGACAGTAAATGAGCTGAAGGCGCTGCTAAGATTGGAGACGGTATACGCCCCAGGAGTCAGCAGGGTATGCAGCTTGACACCCAAACGGCTGATATTCGTCTCCATAAAGAATAAACAGCCAAGCATCACAGACCCAAAGGTTAGAGCCCACGATAAGAAACTAGGCATAAACAGGCGCTTACCCAGAAATCCGTAAACAGACGAGCGGCCTGTGTATCGCAAAACCAACAGCAGGAAACCGTGATAGGCTCCCCAAAGGACGAAATTCCAAGCAGCGCCGTGCCAGAAGCCTGAAAGCGTGAAGGTGATAAATAAATAAAATGCTGCCCATTGCTTCTTGGCACCCATGAGAGGTAGAAAGATGTAGTCGCGAAACCAATTATTCAGGGTAATGTGCCACCGTCGCCAAAATTCTTGGATGCTTTGGGAAGTGTAGGGAGCCAGGAAATTGATTGTTAATTCAATTCCCAGAATTTTGGCTATGCCGAGGGCCATGAAGCTATAGCCAGCAAAATCAAAATAAATTCTGAGAGTGAATAGGTAAATAGATAGCCAAACCAACCAGACATTGGCTGTTTCTTGGTAGTTGATATACGGTGTTATGTTGTCGGCCAATACCAGCTTCATGAACATACCCAAGGCCAACCATCTAAGACCGTTCTCGAAGTTTTCGAGAGTAAATTTAAAGCGGAATGCTGCAACTTGAGTATAAAGTTTTGACCGGCGTTCGATGGGTCCAGCCACAACATGAGGGAAGAAGGAAACAAAGTTTATGTAATCAATGAATCCAATCGGCTTTTTAGTTTTGCTGGTGATTGAATCAACCACGAAGGCCACCATCTCGAAGGTATAGAAGGAAAGACCTGGAGGAACAGCGTGGATGCCAGGAATCGCCACATTCCCTCCAGTTCCTTTCACCGCCAGACCTAAGACATCGTGTAAAAAGAAGAGCAAGTATTTGAAGTAGGCGAGGATCGCAACGTCAATGATGATCACTGCTATTGCGATCGCCCGTGCTTCCCAACCTTGACGGCGCAGCATCAGCCACACCATCACGTAGTTGAAGATGATTTCAAAGGCGAAGATGATAAAACTTTTCTGACTGGCGTTAAAAAAAAGCAGTAAAGACAACAACAAAAGGCCGATGCGATCGTAGTCATCTTGCCAGACCTTGAGGCGTTGGCTGACATAGCGAACACCCAGCAGAGGAACTATGAACAGAAATAGCAGCCACCAGAAGGAGAATTCTGTAAAGTTCAACTAACTTTTTTCCTCCTCAGCATTACGCGATCAGTTTTGAGCCCCTAGGCGGGGAACCCCGCCCCTACTAGCTGCCGCTAACTCGACCCCACAGGCCACCCCAACCTTTGGCAGTAGAGGCTTCCTTGGGAGTGTCTTGAGCATCTTCTTTGGCGACCTCTTGCTCAACGCTGGTCAGCACTGCCGAAACATCGAATTCTTTGACCAAGTATTGGGCAGATTTCTCAATAGTCGGGTAGTCCCAAAGTAGGGTTGAAGGCAACTCAAGTCCTAACCAATCTTCTAGATCGCCAACCAGAGTGACTGCATCGATTGAATCGAGACCGTAACGCGTCAAGGGTTGGCAAATATCAATGGTCTGGGCATTCAAGGAAAGTTGCTTAGCCAGCTTACTCACTAACCAGCTTTGAATGGCTTCTACAGGAGAAGTTTCAGTTGGCGGCTGGTCAGACTGGATATAGTTCTGGGCGAGAGTGTCACTAAGCTTGGAGTTGGAGTTCTTCAGTTGCATTGGTTTGATTTTCCTGTATCAGTGATTGTGCTAGCTGGAAAGGAACAATGGAAAACATCTTGTTTTCTGAGTGCAATCTCAGAAGTTCTTGGGCGACGTTTTCCACGTAAATCTGGAGGAGCGACGCCCCTGTGCCCATTTCTACTTGCTCAAGATGTAAACTCAATATGAGTCTATGAAGACAGAGTACCAGCCATTCCCCACTGGCGAAAAAGTCACCTAAGATTTTCCGGTTGTAAACCCACATATGAACACATGCAGATGCAGCGCTCAATCGGCAGTACTGCTTGGCCAATTCAAATAACTCCGGCGACTGGTGATGACCGTATTCAAAGGCTGAGTTAGCTAAGAGTCGATCTTGGGCATTAATTTCAGCAATGATCATATCGGTCAGTGTGATCAGCTTCTCTAGCACTTGGTGATCAACGCTGGCATCGGTTCTTAGGGAGTAAAGGTGTTCTAGAGAGAGTTCTAAACCTTGTAAAAAGTCATCACATCCCCGACTAAACAGCTCAAGTTTGTCAGGCTCAAAACGCGGCAGGGGCTGTTCTAGGGAAAAAATCGTTTCTAGGCGTAAGCACAGAGCTTGATTGCTGGCGGCAGTTCTTTTGGCACGAGTTTTGGCAAGTTGACGCAACTGCAAAATCAGCGCGTGCAAGTTGACAATTGTGCTGCCATCAAACACGCTGATGATCGCATTGTCCCGCAGCACTTTTTGGAAAATTCCCCAATCGTGTTCTTCCCGCATGTAGTAACGCGCTCCCAGCACCACCGAGACGTTGTGTATCATCGTCTCCAACTGCGTCGTCACAAAATATTTCACCACCGCAGACAAAACGCTAAATTGGGCGGGCACCACATGAAACCCTCGTGCTGCCCCGATCGTGAGGCAATCGCACACTAAGATATCCAGGAAAGCATCCACCAACGTGCGTTTGGGATGAGGGATGTCGAAAACGGTTTGGTCGTAAAGTTGCCGAGACAGGGCAAATTTCAGTGTGGTTCTCAAGGCTGTATCTGCGGCTCCTTGAGAAAAGGCGGCACACAACATGCGGGTGATTTGAAACCCCTTGAGTGCTAACTCTAAACCGGCTCCTTCTGCTCCTAAGCGGGCGGCTTCAGGAACGAAGCAATTTCTAAACCCAATGCCGCTCATATCCGAGCCGCGAATGCCGTGGGTTTTGATTTTGGGGAGATTGTAGTAAGTCCCAGGGTCGAGAACGCTCTTATCGACCATCAATAGAGACAGACTGCGCGCCCCGGCTGCGGCGTCTGTCTTGGCCAGGACAAAGGCCACACCAGATACAGTGGCGCGGTTGATCGGCCACTTCTCACCATTGAGTAGATAACCTCCCGGCACTTTGGTGGCTTGGACTTCACTGTTGACCAAATCGCTGCCATGGGCCCGTTCCGAATAGGCTAGGCACATCGCACCGTTGGCATTTTTCATCCAACTTGCCAGTTGCTGCTGTTGTTCGTCCGTGCCAGCCATCCAAGTCAGAAACGACCAGAACAGGGTGGTGAACGAGATGGAAATCGTCAAGTCACGCCGCGATATGACTCGGACAAAGGCAATGAATTCCTCAAAAGATGTGAACTCACCCCCACACTCCGCTGGAATGTAGTAGTGGTGCAAATTCCAGTTGTAGAGCCAGTTGATGTCGGCTGTGGGAAACTCTTCTTTCTCATCCAGTTCCACACAATGTTTGAAGGACATGACGCTTTCCGGATGGCCAGGATCTGCCAAATCCTTCTCCAGCGCTTGGGCAATCCAGTACTGCTTGAGGTGATGCATGAAAGTTCTCGATGTTTGTTTAGCTAGAAATTGTTGGTGCGTCCACCGCCGCCTGACTGGGGATTTGCACTTGCGCTAATAAAGAGTTGACTTGTGTTTGTAAGTGGCGGAACTGGGCGGTAATCTGGGGATTCTCGCTCCAATCAGCCCACACCTCCAGTTCTCCTGCCAGAAAGCTAGACTGACAAGCACGGCGCTGAATCTTGCCACTGGACGTCTTGAGGATATTCCCTGGTTTGACTAGCACCACCGCATAAACCTGCAACTCATGCTGTTCGGCGATCGCCTGCCGGATCGTGGCGATCATCTCATCGCTGTCCAGATTTGAGTGCTGACGCTCGACTTCTTGGACAACTACCAAGCGTTCCTCCCCGTCGGCGAGCAGGGAGAATGCCGCCCCGTAATCGGGACGCAGGGCTGGGTGGGTTTGCTGCACCGTCCATTCAATGTCTTGGGGATAGTGGTTGGTGCCTCTGATGATGATTAAATCTTTAATGCGTCCTGTAATAAACAGCTCACCATCTTTGATAAATCCCAAGTCCCCTGTGCGCAGAAATGGGCCTTCACCAGTATCGGTAAGATAAGCCTGGAATGTGCTCTGTGTTTCCTCTGGGCGATTCCAGTAGCCACCAGCCACGCTGGGGTCTTGAACCCAAATTTCACCAATTTCATCAACTGCACACCGAGTCAAGTTTTGGGGGTGAGCGATCGCCACTTTTGTCTGGCAAACCAAGCGACCACATCCAGCGAGCGTCCTTACCACACCATCACTATCTGCTTTAGCTTCAACAACCCGATTCTTCTCCTGTGCGGCTGTCGAGATTGTACAGAAGACAGGAGCACTCAGTTTGGGACTAGTGGAAACCAATAGCGTGTCTTCTGCCAGACCGTAAGCTGGCGCAAAACTCTCCCAGCGAAAACCGCAGGGGGCAAAAGTCTCGTAGAAGCTCTCCATCACTTTCGGGTTAATCGGCTCCGCCGCATTGCCTGCGGCACACCAACTACTCAGATCCAACTGGGCTTGCTGTTGGGGGGTGACGCGACGAACGCATTGCTCGTAGGCAAAGTTGGGTGCTTGGCTGTGGGTCGCTCGATAGCGCGAAATCGCTTGCAGCCAGTGGAAGGGTCGCTTGATAAATGAGAAGGGCGACATCACGTAGCAGGGAGTGCCGTTGTATAGCGGTTGGAGCAGCCCTTCCACTAATCCATAATCGTGGAAGTAAGGCATCCAGGTCACCGTGACGCTGTCTGGCGTGTATCCACATGCCTGGTTGAGGTTGGCGGAGTGAAATAGCACATTCTGGTGGCTGATCATTACTCCCTTCGGCGTTGAGGTTGACCCCGAAGTGTACTGCAAATACGCCAGCTGCTCTTTGGTAAGTGCGGGCTCCTGCCATTCTCTAGCTAATTCCTGGGGCACCTGTGCCGTGTCTATCCAGCGCATTGCCTGAAATTCTGGAATCTCTGAGCGCAATTCCTCAACTAGGGAAATAATCCCTGATGTCGTCAGCACCAATGAGGCTTGTGCATCCTTGGCGATCGCCTGCAATCTCGGCAGGTTTCGCTTCAACCTGCTGGCTTCGGGCGGCGGCACCGGAATCGCGATCGCCTCAGAATAAAGGCTGCCGCAAAAAGCGGCGAGCACCTCCAACCCTTGCGGGTATAGCAGCAGTGCTCGTTCCCCTCGCGCCTGATACTGTTGGAGTAGGGCTCCAATCGCACGGGCTTTGAGATCTAGTTCCTTGTATGTCCACGATTCCCCTGCAACTTTTCCATCTACTAGAAAAGTATAAGCCTGCTGTTCTGGCTGGTTGATTGCTCTCCAGCGCAGGACTTCGACTAAGGTGGCAGGCTCGACAGTCGCCACATTTTGGTAGAAAGGGCTGTGAGTCATTTTCACTACTCTAGAAGGAGGGTATAAAGTCAGGCCAAGGCATACCCTGCATTTGGCTTCCCTAAACAGGGAAGTGTGTAAAGCATCGTACCCTTTGGATTTTGCTAAGACTTTTCTTTAACAACGAGACTTTAGTGATAAATTTATACGTCTTAATTAGTATAAATCCTGGCACAACTATCCTCAGAATGAAACGGGTTGAGCAGAGGTTTTACACAAACAATAAATTTAAATAGGCCAGAGCCGGAATGACTGCGAGTCAAATCTCAGCTAGATTACTGATTTCCAGTGATCTATCCGAGAGCTAGCTTGATAAAAATTTGATTACTCTTAATTAAAGTTTTCATGAATTTATAAAATTAGTATCGCTAAGTACTGCATAATTATCTATTTTGTGGTATCACAGTTTCTGTGAGCACAGTCGCCATGTCTGAAGAGCTAAAAGTCAGCACGAGTAAGCAGCCGGAGCTGCCTTTTTTCAAGGAAACTAAAATTGAGCGTGGTTCCCCTTTTGTAGTAATATGCTACAGGGGAACCTGGCAAGTAAGCTCAACCTTGGCATTCAGCAAGTAAGACAAATTAAATGACTGCCGTGTCTTTAAGAGTCAAAGTCATCTTTGGCTAGAAACGCAGTTACTCATCATCGGAAACAATGCCTGACTTTGAGGTGCGCCCCATCAAGAATAAAAAGGAGCTAGATGACATGTACTACCAAAGGTGGTCTGTCCTCAGAGCACCTCTAGGAATGGACAGGGGAACAGAAAAGGACAAGTACGACAGTAGTTCCTTTCATCTAGTCGCTGTCTGTAACGACAGAATCGTTGGTTCAGCAAGACTGCGGGAACTTTCTGAAGAATTGGGAAGCATCGCCTATGTTGCAGTGCTGCCTGAATTTCACCAGCAAGGAATAGGCACAAAACTCATTGAGAAATTAATAGAAAAATCTCAAGAAAAAAATCTTAAGAATTTAAAGTTAATGGCTCGGATGAGTGCTTTAGGATTTTATAAAAGACTAGGCTTCTCCGAAAGAGGTGAACCTTTTGAATTTCTTGAGATTCCGCACATATTTATGTACTTAAACATCGCCTCTTTTCCAGGACAAAAATAGAGACTTTTTACAGAATATTTAACAAACTCTGACTCTTTAATCGCGTTGCATGAACCTTGGAGTCGGAGTGTTTTACTTTCATCTTTTACCAGCTTAGCCTGGTAACAATGTACAGCTCCGTCTGGGTTTTCAAAAGTTAGCTCGGCTTGAAACTCGGTTTTGTCTAAATTTTGGTCGATGATTCTCCACTTTACGTTGTAGTTAAACCAATCCCATCCGTAGCGAAGGATCAGTTCTCTTTCCAAAGCCTGAACTGGTTGAGGTAAGATTCCCCAGCCTCGATAAACTCTATTCAGGCATTTGACATCCCCAGTCCGTGTCAAAATAGACCGAAATGACTCTTGGTCTAGCGCACCGTAGTATCTTCCTTCTGGTAAGTCTATCGCTGTTGGTGCAAACCGATGACCGCCAAAGTGACTGGATTTCCAGAGCCGAACATTGCTTAAGGATAAGTCAGACGCAGTAGCTACAGCTTTTGCGTAGAAGGGATTACCATACCTAGCACAACACTTATCATGGCTACCATGAGTACAGACTAAAATATCTCTTGTTTCGCTGTGCTCGCTTTCACTATGTGGAGCCTTGCCAGCCAAATATTGCTGGACAACCGCAGCTACATCATCAATATTTTTCACATTAAACTCTTTTTTTATATAACCCTTGCTCAGCCCATCTTTCTGTTGTTCATAAATTAATATTTTAGTTTGGTTTGACTTAATTGGCTGATCACGCTCAATTAACAGAAGCCTAACTGAAAGTTTAGCCTTTTTAATCTCATAAACCAAATTTTTTAGATTAGGCGGAACAGATTTTGAATCAAAAGCTTCTGGTGTCCACGGAGCTGGGCACTCAACTAACACATAAGTTAGAAAATTAGGAGCACTGCCAACGATATCTTCCCCTACTTGCCGTGAAGCATCAGCACAAAAAAAGTTGTTCATTTGTTTTACTCGGTTTGACTACATGTGTTTGGTGATAGAGACACGATTACCCATTGCTATTGATTTGGGTGGGTTGCTGAGCAGATTTTTCCGTATTAACGGAACTTTAATAGCACAGTTGTAAAGGCAACACGAAGGCATTGCCTCTAGCTGGCAAGGCGGGATAGTAACGACGACTATTACAACCTCTTATGAAAATAACTATCCTCAACTTCTAGTATCAACAAAAATAATGCCTTCGACAACCAAGCGAGACAAAAGGGGAACGATATCTATCTCCCAATCGAAACCAGGCAACCAGGTCATAACATCTTTTCCCGTAAAAAGTTTTCTAGTGAATAAATTTTCAACAAGTGAGCTATTCACCCCTCTCAGGGAGACTTCTTTTCCTGAAAGGATAATTCTGTATCCGCTGCCGTCCGGCAGCTCTGAAATTTTAACTCGCTGAAACTTCGCACTCTTGAACCGTGTTTCAGACCCGTTAGGAAATATGTTGAAACCTACTTGCTGGGGGAGAGAGTATCCAGCGATTGGTTTTTCTAGGCTATCGAGATAGCTAATATACTCGTGACTAATATTGTGCTCTGCAAAGTACTGATTTAAATTTTGGGTTAAGGTGTTTATATAGGCATCTACAGGAGCTGGATCTAGACGTAATGGCAGACTTTTACGCCACTCTTCTTGCTGGCGCAGCTCGCTAACCAACCATTCCAGAAAGTCAACACCCGTTTTGCAATGCACTCCCAAAGTCAGGTGCAAAGATGGCTCATCAAGGGCAACTGCATAGTGCCAGTGTCCGCGTGGGATGTAAAGCACATCACCTGGACTCAGAGTACAGCTTAAGTAAGGTTCTCCTTGTGGAGGTTGAAAGGACGCTGATTTTTGCTCTGGTAAAGGATACTTAAATGTATCGGAAAAGACATGCCATTTCTTGATACCATCAATTTGTAGTATAAAAACTTCATGAGTATCGTAGTGGGATGAAAAGCCCTGTTTTCCCGGCCACGAACAGTAAGCATTTACTTGAACCCCATATCCTAGCTCGTATTTCACTTCTGAAGTGAAGTTAGTAATTTCCGGAACGAGTTTATGTACCCTGTCAATTATCAAGGTTGCGCCTTGTTGACACAACTTAATTAGGTTGGCGTTGGCACTTTTATCTAGGACTTTTCCATCTAATGCTAAGCGAAGTTGAGGATAGTCAAACTCATGAAAATTCAGGAGTTCTGTGAGTTTTTCCCAGGAAAATAGGTGGCTGAATTTCTTGTGTCCTTTACTAGATATAAAGATTGCTTTGCTTGTCCAGTTGTTTTTTAAGAATTCTTCTACACTGTATGGTTTCAATATATTTGTTAGGGAAGACATAATTAATAAATATTCTCAACAATCAGCAAAAATTTGGGAAATTAGCTGGCATATCTAGTTGCAGATTTACATACCATCAGAGAACTCAACAAAAATAAATATCTCTCGTATGACTGTCATTAGTTTGCGGTATTTCAGAGACTAATGACAGCCATAACGAGAGGATGATTATTTATTTTGAGTTCCGTTATGGAAAGTATGATTAGCTACTAAGCGTCACTGCCGTCGCTATCGCTGCTCAGATCACTGCCATCGTCACCACCATCAGTACTTACCTGAGATGTAATGTTTTTAACCGTTGGCTGCGCAATTTCCTTGACTTCAATCTGAATCTTGCTGGCTCTGGACTGTGTTAAACCCGATACGTTGAATTGCTCTGACATGTTTTGTGTCTCCCAATATAGTAGTCACCCATTTACCTCCATCTGACTTGCTGACAATCGCATCAGATGGTTAACCGAGGCTCTTCACCTTAAACTCTACCGTGAATTTAGCAAAAAAGGCAACTAGTTGAGAAAGATTCTAAATACTGCTCCATAAATGAATGTTTTTGTATTGGAAGCTACAGTAGTTGAATAAGCTAGAGCAGGATGAAATTTCACACTTAAATCTAAAATCCCTGCAACGACTCAAACTGTAGCCGTTTACGCAGAGGTTAGGGAAAAGATGAACAAAATTAAAAATTTCCACTCTTGAGTTGGGGCTGACAGCTGCTTTTTGTGAATGAATCTAGACAACCTATGACAGAAATTAATTTACAAGTTCAAGAAACTGATACCCGCATCGACCGCTATCTTTCCCAACAACTACCCGATCTGTCCCGTTCCCGCATCCAAAAACTTATCGAACAGAGTCATGTGCGAGTGAATGGCAAAGTTTGCGTATCTAAAAAAGCCATCGTGCAACTAGGCGATCGCATCTCCTTAGAAATTCCAGAAGCCCAACCGCTAGATTTACAACCTGAACATATTCCCCTGGAAGTTCTTTTTGAGGATGACTCCCTGATTGTCATTAATAAACCTGCTGGATTAGTTGTGCATCCAGCCGCCGGTCATTGGGAGGGCACCCTCGTCAACGCCCTCTTAGCCCACTGTCCCTTAGCAGCAATTGGCGGCGTGCAGCGTCCCGGAATTGTCCATCGGCTGGACAAGGATACAACTGGTGCGATGGTCATTGCGAAAACTGACCAAGCCTACCAACACCTGCAAGCCCAACTGAAAGCAAAAACCGCCCGTCGAGAATATCTGGGTGTTGTCTATGGTTCCCCCCGCGCTGATACCGGCATTATTGACCAACCTGTCGGGCGTCACCTGGTAGACCGCAAAAAAATGGCTGTCGTGCCGGAACAGAAGGGGGGTCGCCCTGCCGTGACTTACTGGCGGGTGCAGGAACGCCTGGGAAACTACACTCTTATGCACTTCCAACTGGAAACTGGTCGTACCCATCAAATCCGCGTCCACAGCGCCCACATGGGTCATCCGATTATCGGAGACCCAGTTTACAGTTCTGGTCACTCGATAGGAGTCAAGCTGCCTGGACAAGCGCTACATGCTTGGCGACTCAGATTGCAGCATCCGGTCACTGGGGAGTGGATAGAGGCGATCGCACCCTCTCCGCCAGCATTTGTCACTCTCTTACAAGTGCTACGACGACGAATTGCCCCACTTAATTCCAAATTCTCTGACTAATGATGCTTCATTTATCTTGATAAAACTTTATGAGGCTCTCTTGAACACAAAACCACAAGTGCCTACATAATCAGCATTTCAGTCAATCTTAAAAAAATATAAAATTACTCATAGTCAGCCAATTGAGTATAAATACTCGGCTCAATGTAACAATTTAGTTAAATTTCACTCAATGTTTTTATAGCCAAAGCCTTTTAAAATAAAGGATTCTAGCCACTACACATCTATTTCAAACTAAGTTAATAATTCTTAAAGAATAAAGCCCCGAAGGCGTTGTATAAAATTAACCTGGAGGGGATCGATAACAGACAAAAGTTAAACAAAACAATGATTTCTTGAGTTTGTCAATCTCTCATAAAAGCAGAAGCTTTTCTCATATTCCTATGAAGATCGCTTTGTTTCTTTTGATGCAACCATCTGTGGCTACCCCAGAGCTAAGAAGCAAGCGAGATGAGGAAGCAACTTGAGAGCGTGTTTTGACTGCTATCTGTACTTTCGATCCTGTCACGCAAGTTCAACAGCTTGAATGAGCTTAATTGACTTACATAGCTTTAAAAAAATCGCAATCAACCAAGGAGACTTAGTTCATGGTATTGGACGCATTCGCTAAAGTTGTTTCTCAAGCTGATGCCAAGGGTGAATTCCTCAGCTCTGGCCAGTTGGATGCTCTGAACTCCCTAGTACGGGACGGAAACAAGCGCTTGGATACGGTCAACCGGATCACCAGCAACGCTTCCACCATTGTTGCTAATGCAGCTCGTGCCTTGTTCGCTGAGCAGCCTCAACTGATTGCCCCTGGTGGTAATGCTTACACCAACCGTCGTAACGCTGCTTGCCTGCGCGACATGGAAATCATCCTGCGCTACGTTACATACGCCATCCTAGCTGGTGACTCCAGTGTCTTGGATGATCGTTGCCTAAACGGTCTGCGCGAAACCTACCAAGCGCTGGGTACTCCCGGTTCTTCCGTAGCAGTAGGCGTTCAAAAGATGAAAGATGCGGCGGTCGCGATCGCTAACGACCCCAATGGCATCACCAAAGGCGACTGTAGCCAGCTGATCTCTGAAGTTGCCAGCTATTTCGACCGTGCAGCAGCAGCTGTTGCCTAAATAGCCCTGTCAGTTAAAGCTAGCTTGAAAAATACATCTGCACTCTAACTTGAGAAAAAAGGAGATATCTAAATGACAAAAACACCAATCACTGAAGCGATCGCGGCTGCTGATACTCAAGGCCGTTTCTTGGGTAACACCGAACTACAAGCCGTTAATGGTCGGTACGAGCGCGCTGGCGCTAGCTTGGAAGCAGCCCGTGCTTTGACAAACAACGCTCAGCGGCTAATTGACGGTGCGGCTCAAGCAGTGTACAGCAAGTTCCCATACACCACCCAGCTGCAAGGCTCTCAGTATGCCTCTACCCCCGAAGGCAAATCTAAGTGCGCTCGTGACATCGGTTACTATCTACGCATTGTCACCTACAGCCTAGTGGTCGGTGGCACTGGCCCTCTGGACGATATCTTGATTGCTGGTCTGGACGAAGTTAACCGTTCCTTCGAGCTATCTCCCAGCTGGTACATCGAAGCTCTGAAGTATATCAAGGGCAATCATGGTCTGAGTGGTCAAGCAGCTAACGAAGCTAACACCTACCTCGACTACGCCATCAATGCTCTGAGCTAGTAGTTGAACGTGCGGCCCGGAAAGGTAAGCAGGTGCTGGAAATTGACTAGTGGCTGTTTATAGTTCCGGGCATCGTTTTATTTAAAAGCTAGCCATAGCCTATTCAGCAAAAACGTTTAGGTCGTAGCTTTTGACTAGCAGGA
This sequence comes from uncultured Microcoleus sp., assembly GCA_964657555.1. Taxonomy (GTDB): domain Bacteria; phylum Cyanobacteriota; class Cyanobacteriia; order Cyanobacteriales; family FACHB-T130; genus CAZZWA01. The sequence continues at coordinate 10,534 of CAZZWA010000002.1, read as the reverse complement.
GACATCGCACCTAGTGCCTGGGCGGGAAGAATATCAACCCAGCCTGAAATTTGGAAGCAGTCGCTAATTGTAAGAAATTAAAAATTTTTGCCTTTCGTTAATTAATTAGGAGAATTTTACGTGGCTATTACGGCAGCAGCATCCCGATTAGGAACATCGGCATACCTTGATGCACCGAAAGTTGAACTGCGCCCAACGGCGACTAAAGAAGACGTAGAAAACGTCATTCGTGGCGTCTACCGCCAGGTACTGGGTAACGACTACTTATGGGCTTTTGAGCGTCTTACCAGCGCCGAATCTCTTCTCCGTGATGAGAAGATTTCCGTCAGAGAATTTGTCCGCGCAGTAGCTAAGTCAGAGCTTTACAAATCCAAGTTTTTGTACAACAACTTCCAGACTCGCGTCATTGAACTGAACTACAAACATCTGTTGGGTCGCGCCCCCTACGATGAATCAGAGGTAGCCTATCATCTGGATCTCTACGAAGCTGAGGGTTTCGATGCAGAAATCGACTCTTACATTGACTCGCAAGAATATCAGACAAATTTCGGGGAGAATATAGTCCCCTACTATCGAGGCTTTGAGACTCAAGCAGGGCAAAAAACTGTGGGCTTTAACCGGATATTCCGGTTGTATCGCGGGTATGCTAACAGCGATCGGGCTCAGATCGAGGGTGCAAAATCCCGCCTAGCTACTGAGTTAGCTCTCAACTCAGCTTCCAGCATTGTCGGCCCATCAGGCAGTAACAGTAATTGGTCTTTCCGGGCTTCTAACGATCTTCAGAAGAATCTAGGAAATGCCTTTGGTAAAGAAGATCGCGTTTACCGCATCGAAGCCACTGGTTTGCTAAGTCCTGGTTATCCTAAAGTCCGTCGCAGCAGCACCTCTGTCTTGGTGCCTTACGAGCGGTTGTCGGACAAAATTCAGCAAATTCTCCGCAGTGGCGGCAAAATCGTCAGCGTGACGCCGACTTAACAAAGAGATTTCACTTGTGTAAGGTAAGCAACAATCACCTGACTCTAAGACCTGAAAGCTGATCACTATCTATAAGGAGGTATTACAACAATGTTTGGACAAACAGCAAACGGGAGTGCTGCCAATACAGCAGCTGGTAGCCGCGTTTTTCGTTATGAAGTCGTCGGCTTGCGTCAAAACGAGGAGAATGACAAAAATAACTACCCGATTCGCCGCAGTGGTAGCGTGTTTATCACCGTGCCTTACAACCGAATGAACGAGGAAATGCAGCGGATTACGCGGCTAGGTGGCCAAATCATCGGCATTAAGCCAGTAACGGCTGAATTTTCAGATAACGGCGATTCTCAAGCATCCCACCAAGAGTAGAGGTAGAAAGTGCCTCAAGTTTGGGTGCTGAAGGCCACAGCTTGAGGCAAGATAGGCAAAAGGAAGAAGCTGCTTTCTTTCCTCTGACTTTTTACTTTCTACTTTCCATGCAGGAGTCCAGTCAAGAAGCATATTCCCAAACTGTGGTAGGTGAGGAACCAGCACCACAGTGGACGGTAGAGCAAGCGATCGCCAATCTTCAACAAAAGGATGACTTGGGTATCCGCTACTATGCCGCTTGGTGGCTAGGCAAGTTCCGAGTCCGAGAACCCTTAGCGATTAATGCCTTAATTGAGGCATTAGAAGATGAGGCAGATCGCACCGAGTTAGGTGGCTACCCCCTGCGTCGTAACGCGGCACGGGCTCTGGGTAAACTGGGATCTTGGGAAGCGGTGCCGAAACTCATCAGTTGTTTAAACTGCTCTGACTTTTACGTGCGCGAAGCATCTGCTCAGTCCTTGGGAATGCTAGGCGAACCATCCTGTATACCAGAACTGATAAAGATGCTGACAGGCGGAGTTGAAGTTGCTGTGCGAGTGGCGGGAAGTCCTCACCTAACTCAGCCCTATGAAGCAGTGATAGAAGCACTAGGAGCACTCAAAGCTACTGAAGCCATCACGCTAATTCAACCCTTTTTGGAACATTCAGTGGAGCGGGTGAGATATTCTGCTGCCCGAGCTATGTACCAGCTAACTGGGCAAAATGAGTATGGCGATCTCTTGGTGCAAGCTCTGAACGGTTCAGATATTCAACTGCGTCGCATAGCGCTGAATGACCTAGGTTCTATCGGCTACTTACCAGCAGCAGAGGCGATTGCCCAAGCCGCTACCGAGAGTAGCTTCAAGCTTATTGCCCTGAAAGGGTTGCTGGAATATCAAGTTAGCCTCAGCGGCTCCTCAACTCTCTCTGATGAAGCCATCCGGGTCATGAACCTGATGGATACCCTGTTATAGTTTTGAATTTTGAACAAGCTCAAAACTTCAAAGCTCAACGCTCACAACTATGACTAATTCGTCACAGGAATTAATTCAGGCTATTGAGTTGGCAGATTCACCCGAACGCCTCTACGAGGCAGTGCGGGCTTTAGCGTCTGCCCATCTCGAAGCAGGAATTCCGACCCTGATTACTGTTCTGGGTTACAACAATCCAAGAACGGCGGCGATCGCAGTTGAAGGGCTGATTCAAATGGGAGCAGCAGCTGTTAGCCCGCTACTCGAAAATTTAGATGGGTATAACTATGGAGCTAGAGCCTATGCGATTCGAGCATTAGCCGCCATCGGCGAGCCCCGATCTCTAGATGTTTTAGCCATAGCAGCAGCCACCGACTTTGCCCCCAGTGTCCGCCGCTCAGCCACTAGAGGATTGGGGACTCTACGTTGGAATAGTCTGCTCCCCCATCAGCTCCTAGAGGCTCAAGCCAAAGCTTTGGAGACGCTTAAGCAAGTTTCCCAAGATCCTGACTGGTCAATTCGTTATGCAGCCGTCTTCGGCTTGCAAGCGCTGGCTAATCGGGGGAACCTACCATTAATTCTGGCTCAACTTGAGCAAATGGCTCAAGCTGAACCAGAATCGGCTGTACGTGCCAGGGTACATCTGGCTCAACAGCAACTAAAGTGTGAATTCTAGCATTCATTCTTCATCCTTTATCTTTTAAAAAATGTCCATCCCACTCCTTGAATTTACGCCCATAACGCAGAATCAGCGTGTTCCGGGATACGAAGTTCCCGATGAAGACGACCCCCAGATTTATCGGCTGAGCGATGCCATCTCAGTCACTGACATCAATGAAATCATTTGGGCAGCTTATCGGCAAATCTTCAGCGAGCATTTGATTTTAGACAGCTATCGCCAACCCTTTCTGGAATCTCAGCTACGCAATCGATCCATCTCTGTGGCCGAGTTTGTCCGAGGTTTAGGCAAGTCAGAAGTCTATCGAAAGTTGGTAGCAGATACTAATTCTAATTACCGCCTTGTAGACATCACCTTCAAGCGGTTTCTTGGACGCGCTACCTATGGCAAAGACGAGCAGATTGCCTGGTCAATTGTGATTGCCACTAAGGGATTGCAAGGCTTTATTGATGCCATAGTTGATAGCGATGAATATCGCCAAAACTTCGGCGATGATATTGTGCCTTATCAGCGCCGCCGTTTTAACGAAAGACCCTTCAACCTTGTAAACCCCCGCTATAGCGATTACTGGCGCACTAATCAAATCGCCCTAGAAGGTTCCTATTACAAAGTGCGAGTCAGTGGTCAAACAGAGGGTCAATGGAAAATTCGTCAAGGCATTCCCGATACTTTTCTGAACCTAGCCCGCAGTATTTCTCCCATCGGAATTGACTACCAGCGGACAAGAGATCGGGCAATCTCCATAGCCAACAACCTGCAACTTTCCGATACCAGTAAAGCCGCAACACCAAAACCTGCTGTCAGCCGCGTCGAAGCTGCTCTACCCTATCGATACATTCCCCCAACGCCAAAAGTTTAGGAGTGAATGGTTAACAGATAATGGTTCTTAGTTTGGGTTCATAGATCATGCAGTTAATAATGAACTATGAACAATGAACAATTCAAAACTCAAAACTCAAAACTGCTCATGTCCATTCCTCTACTTACATACAAACCTTCCTCGCAGAATCAGCGAGTACCGGGATATGAAGTTCCCGATGAAGATACTCCCCGGCTCTATCGCATAGAAGACACCACCGACAGTAATGAGATCCAGGAATTGATTTGGGCGGCTTATCGGCAAATCTTCAGCGAACATTTGATTCTAGACAGCTATCGCCAACCTTTTCTAGAGTCTCAACTGAAAAATAAAGCCATTACCGTCAGGGACTTTATCCGTGGTCTGGCTAAGTCTGATGCATATTACCGCCTAGTCGTTGAGACAAACTCAAACTATCGAGTTGTAGAACTCAGCCTCAAACGCATTTTGGGTCGGGCTTCATACAACAAGGATGAAGAAATTGCCTGGTCAATTAAGATTGCCACCAAGGGTTTAGGTGGCTTCGTTGATGCGCTTGTTGATAGCGAAGAGTATCAGATTAACTTTGGCGACAACACAGTGCCCTATCAGCGTCGTCGTTACAAAGATCGACCCTTTAACCTCGTAACCCCTCGCTACAGCAACTACTGGCGCGATAAGCTGGAAGACCAGCGCTACAAGTGGGGAGATGTTCGTAACTTCCTTGATCTGGCGCGGCAGATTGAACCGAAACCAATTAAACAGAATCTGAATGTTCAGACAGCCAATATCAAAATTCCTGATACGACACGGAATGATAAGCCGCAAGGAGTCCCAGTCTCAATTGACTCATCTGCGAGTTTCCCATTAGGGTAGTCGTGGGTTTGCAGGTTTGCAGAGTCAACCTTGACACCCTTCAAATTCCCCAAATTTCAACGTTATTTCAAGGGAGATTTTTTCATGACACTGTCATTACTTGAATACAAACCAAGCAGTCAAAATCAGCGCGTCAAGAGCTTTGGCAAAGCTGACCAAAATGAAGATACACCTTATATCTACCGTCTGGAAGACGCTAACTCTCCAGCCGAGTTGAAAGAGCTGATTTGGGCGGCTTATCGCCAAGTCTTCAGTGAACATGAGACTCTGCGGTTCAATCGCCAGATTACTCTGGAATCCCAGCTCAAAAACGGCTCGATTACCGTGCGCGACTTCATCCGGGGTTTGGCTAAGTCAGAAGCATTTTACCGTTTGGTTGTCTCCGTTAATAATAATTATCGGCTTGTACAAGTCAGCCTTAAACGCTTCTTGGGTCGGGATTCTTACAATAAAGATGAAGAGATTGCTTGGTCAATTAAGATCGCTACCCTAGGCTTCAGCGGCTTTATCGATGCTTTGCTCGACAGCCAAGAGTATACCGACGCATTTGGTGACTACACCGTACCTTACCAGCGCAAGCGACTGGAGGGGCGTCCCTTCAACCTGGTGACTCCTCGCTACGGCGAAGACTTCCGCGAAATTGCTGGCACGGTTACGACCGACTGGCGCTTTGCTCTAGAGAAAGCCTACAGCCGCAAGTACCAGGAACGGCAAATGCCCGAGGGCGACCCCCGCAAATTCCGCGATATCGCAGCATCGGTCAATCCCACGCGCAACTATGCGCAAAGAATCTCGGCGTTTGACATTGATTATCTGAACAAAGTGCCTAATCGAAGCAAGCGCTAAAACTCTCACTTAGATTGAATAAGCACAACTGACTGGGTCTGGTTGTCATTGATAAAGCGATTAGTTAACGATATCTGTGTTTGATATTCGTTAATTTCGGTGACAATTAGACCCAGTAGTCTTGATTATCGAGTCGTTGTTTGAGAATCACTACAAGATTCCAGGTGTATATAGCATCTAGCAGATTTATTACTGGCAATAGTTAAAATCGCTACGACTATCACAGCAGCTATAGCGAGCCAAGGACTGATAGTTATTCGCGAGTTGTTTTCTGAAGCAAAAAGCTTTTGTGTAATAACTTTCCATAATTTAACAACTTGTTCATTATCTCTATCCCCTCCCCATCCTACTAGGTTAGCTGTTTTAACCCCTCTAAATTCCTTGGGAGCTTCCACAGAAGCAATTAAAGCTTGAATCAAAATATTTTTTCTTTTGGCTTCAGACGCTAGATTCTTGATCAAGGGGGATTCTACTGACCTTGAAGACCACAAAACCACTACAAATTTTGCAACTTCTAGAATTTCCTCTATCTGTAAATCTCTATTTTCTAAAAATAAATTCTGCTCTCTAGAGACTGAAATACCGTAATCCATTAAGACATTTTCGAGTTGCAAAGCTACATCTTTATCAAAATCAGAATGAAGCAGGAAAATATCGCTACTAGAGATATGCATTGTTCATGTTACTCACATCGTGTTTAGTCTAAGTAACATATACACGGCTTTGGGGGAAAATCAGAAAATTATGGCTCTCTCGTACTTGTGGTGAAAAACCCTAGTTTTAAGGCTAGAGTGCCAGTCCAGTCATCCCAGAAATCTTGATTCCTATGGGAAGCTCCCCACCACTCTAAGCACTATGTGCCAGTTGAAGGTGAGGAATGTGAGTTTTCCATTTTGTCCCTTGTTCCCTTCCATCAAGAGCGGCGAATGTTGAAGCAACACCAGTCTTGACGTCTCCAAAGAGCAGCTACATTCCAGCCATGTTGCTCCAAGGTGTCGGCAATCGGTTTAGCCTGTTCAAGCAAAATACCGCTCATGATTGCCCAAGTAGTTGGTTTAAGGATAGCGTCCATCTGCGGAATTAAGTCGATAATTACCTCTGCCAAAATATTGCAGGCAATGCCATCGACTGGGCCATCTACCATTTTTATCAAGTGGTCGAGACTCCCTTTCTCTGCCACAAGGCGCTCAGTACTAATTTGGTTAAGCTCTTGGTTGCTGCGAGTGGAGCGTACAGCTAATGGGTCAATATCCACTGCATAGACCTTTTTAGCACCCAGTAACACAGCCCCAATAGAGAGAATACCGCTCCCACAGCCAATATCAGCTACCACTGCATCAGTTGTGCCCCCCACCAGCCGCATTTCCAATGCCTCCAAGCACATCTGAGTCGTCTGATGGTTGCCTGTCCCAAAGGCAGCTCCGGGATCGAGGCGCAGTAAAACTCGTTCCGAGTGCTCTGGTACTGGTAACCAGGCAGGGTAGATTAGGATGAGATCGCCAACTTCTTGAGGTTGCCAGTGCTGCTTCCAGCTACTTGCCCAATCTTCTTCATCAATGAGCTGCCACTGCGTTGCTGGCACCGACAACCCTGCACAGAGAGCATCTTGGCGCAGCCAAAGAGAAAGCGCCGCCAAATCCAGCAAGTGGGCCTCCAGTTCGGGTAAGTAAGCACGTATCAAGCGGGAATTACCTTTGACCTCACTGGACGTTCCGCGACAGCCAAATTTCTCCAGTCGCCAGAAGATTAAATCCTCTAGGGTTGGGTCGCAGAAAACTTGAATCTCCCACCAGCTATTTGCCATTTACAAAGTTACCGTATAGGCATCCCGAATTCCGGGAACTTTGATAATTTCCGTCAGAATTCCCTCCGGTATGGGGTCATCAAGACTTAGCACCATCACTGCATCACCGCGCACAATTTTTCGACCAACTTGCATACTGGCAATGTTGACATTAAAATCGCCCAGCAGAGAACCAATTGTGCCAATAATCCCTGGCATGTCTCGGTGTAGGGTAAACAGCATGTGTTGAGTGGGGGGGATGTTGATCGGGAACTCGTCAATATTGGTGATGCGGATTTCATCATCACCCAATAGAGCACCAGTCACGGAATGCTCGCCCAGCGAACCTGTAGCTGCCAAGCACAGCGATCCAGAGTAATCGCTAACTGAGCTATCCCGCGTTTCAATTACCCGGATTCCCCGCTCCTTCGCCTCAATACTAGCATTCACATAGTTGACCCGCTCTCGCAGAGCCTGAGAAAGTAGCCCTTTGAGTGCTGCTACCACGAGGGGCTGGCTTTGATTGGTGGCTAATTCCCCTTGCAGTCGGACATTCAACAACTCAATTCTTCCTCCAGCCAACTGTCCCACCATATTTCCCAGGGTTTCTGCCAATTGCAGGTATGGTCTAAGTTTTTCCAGAACGTCGGGACGCAGTCCAGGGATATTCACCGCAGAGCGTGCTGGTAGCCCTAGTAGCACGTCACGAATTTGCTCTGCTACATCAATCGCTACATTAACCTGTGCTTCCGCTGTAGAAGCTCCTAAATGGGGGGTAAGTACGGCATTTTTACCTGAGGAGGTCAGCAGTGAGTCCGACGAGAGCGGTTCTGTCTCGAAGACATCCAACGCGGCTCCGCCAATTGTGCCCTGTTTCAGAGCCTCTGCCAAAGCGTTTTCGTCAATAATGCCACCACGGGCGCAGTTGATAATCCGGGCAGTTGGTTTCATCTTAGCCAACGCTTCAGCGTTAATCAGATGGGTTGTTTCCGGCGTCTTTGGGATATGCAGAGTGATGTAGTCTGCTTCTCTAAACAGCATATCCAGATCTACCAGACGACAGTCTAGCTCATCCGCCCGCTCTAGCGAGATGAAGGGGTCGTAGGCCAGCAATTTCATTCCCATCGCCCTAGCAACCGTAGCAACATGGGAGCCAATTTTGCCCAAACCGACGATGCCCAAGCTTTTTTTATAAACTTCGACACCGATGAAGCTCTTGCGATCCCATTTGCCACTTTTGACCGATTGGTTGGCATCGGGGATATAGCGGGAGAGAGATAGCATCATGGCGAGCGCGTGCTCGGCAGCCGCAATTGTATTTCCTTCTGGGGAGTTGACGACTACAATTCCCTGGCGAGTGGCAGCCTGGACATCGACATTATCCACACCTACACCAGCACGGCCTATGATCTTCAAGCTAGTGCCAGCCTCGATCATTTCTTTGGTGACTTGAGTTCCAGAGCGGATCATCAGTGCATCATAATCTGGCATAATCCGCACCAAGTCTTCTGGAGGAAGACCGATTTTAATGTCAACCTGGGCAACTTGGGAGAGGATGTCTATTCCTACTTGGTCGATTTGGTCAGAAACAAGAACTTTGGACATGATCAGCAGATGGATTTAAGTGGCCTATCAATAGCGCCTTACCAAATAACTCGCGAGAGGTCAAGACTGATATCGTGTCTTGATGGTAGAGGTGGGTTTAGTTGCGCTATCTCACTGGTTAATTACACGAATATAAAACTGAACCCAGCTCTACTTACAGGCTAATAACCGATTGTCCGCAAGCTTAGGCGTTGGGTCTAATGACTCGCCGCAACAAAATGTAATCTTAGCCGTAAAGGTATTTTGGCACGGTATGCTGCTTGAAAGTTTTAACTTTCAGACTAGTGGTCTGTCAGTTTTGATTTTGTGCGTAGATGACTTTTGGCAGCCTTGCTAGGAAATACCTGCAAAATCTAGTTACCCACAATTTTAATCTTGACAATCCACTAGGGCAGGAATTATTGGGACTGAGGATGAGAGATCAGCATTACCAAATCTCCCTCATCCCCTAGTCCCTAGTCCCAGTCCGAAGTATATAAGATTTGCTGTACCACCACTGTTACGCTGTTGTTAATAGGACTTACGCATTATTGCCGACTGACGCTGCATCCCTACTTTTGCTATGAATTATCTTGTCGCCGTGTTGCCAGACCGTATACAGGCAGAAGCCGCCTACTCAGCTCTGGAAAAAGAAGGTTTACCAATGGCTCAGGTGAGCATCTTGGGCAGAGGATACAAGAGTGCTGATGAATATGGCCTAATTGACCCCAACGAACAGGCTAAAAAACAAGCAAAGCTGATGGCTTATTGGCTAGTGCCCTTTGGATTTTTCGCTGGGTTTGCCTTTAGTGTGCTCAGTGGATTGGATACCTTTGCTTGGGCGGGTGAAATTGGCAATCACGTAATTGGTGGCTTACTGGGCGCTTTCGGAGGTGCTATGGGCAGTATTTTTGCTGGTGGGGGTGTCGGCTTGATTGTTGGAGGTGGTGATGCCTTGCCCTACCGCAATCGGCTCAATGCTGGTAAGTACCTGGTTGTGCTTAAGGGTACTGAAAGTCAAACGCGCCAAGCCACCCGCATACTCCGCCAGTTTGAGCCGGAAACTCTCCAGGGTTATGCAGACCAAGAAGTGGTTTAGGAGTAATTGGTAATTGGCTCATATACTACAAACTGAGCGTTTGGATCTCATTCCTTGTTAACTGGCAGTAGCGCAAGCAGCTATCAGCGATAAATCTCAACTGGAAACGCTTCTGTCAATTCGTGTGCCAGACTCATGGCCCACACCAGACATTTTGGGGTTTTTCCCCGTCTATGCTCAAATGTTGGCAGAAGCTCCGTCGCAGTTGGGTTGGGGCGTTTGGTTGATAATTCATGCCAAGGAGCGATCGCTCCTTGGCGATTTGGGTTTTAGGGGGAAACCGGAGGGAGAGGACACCGTGGAAATGGGTTACGAGGTGTTACCCGAGTATCGAAATCAGGGATATGCTTTTGAAGCGGTTCAAGCACTGGTTGAGTGGGCAAACAAACAACAGGGTTTGCAGAGAATTATTGCTCATTGCCCCGAGGACAATCCTGCCTCAATGCGGATTTTGGCAAAGTTAGGTATGCAGCGTTTGGAGATAGTAGAGATGCCAGATACCCCGTCTCTACTCATGTGGAAATGGGAGTTGAAGCTG
>CAZZWA010000001.1:55550-57210 GCA_964657555.1 uncultured Microcoleus sp. | reverse complement strand
GGTCATGTTTCCTCCTTTTGGGAATGGTGCTCGCTTGGCTGATTACTCCTCAATAGACAATGCAATCACCTCATAACTTAGCTCTAATAATCTGATTAGCTGTTAACTTCAATTCTGGAAAGGTTGGAATAATAACGGTTTCGTGATCTCTGTAGATTGCTTCATCGTAAAGACCTTCTACTAGGTTCAAGACTGTAACCCGCTGAGCCACTGATTTTTTGTTTTGATCAAAGTCAAGCCAGTCTACTAGTACATAGCAGGGAATTCCCAGAATGTTGTACTCAGCCCGCTTTTTGCGGTGATCGGTAATTTCTGTGCCAGTGCTGACTACCTCTACAACCAGAGGCGGAGGGGGTTCATTCAGTTCTATGACGGCTTCCCTATCTGCCATTGCTTCCCACTGCTCTAGCGGTAGAACAACGACATCAGGGACGCGGCTGGTGTCTCGTCTTCCAATCTGAGGAACTCGCACAGCCACTTGACCACCCATCTTTGATATCCAAGGGTAGCCCATTTGGGGAATCTCAGCCTTGAATTGGTTGCTGAGAAGCTCCATGATGTCACCATGTCGTCCCTTGGCTTGCCCCATTTCGCTCAACACCCCTCGCTCTAATTCATAGCGGGTATCAGTGCCATCTTCATAAGTTAGCCAGTCCTCAAAAGTTAATAGCTTTGATGCTGTTGTAGTCATGGCGATCGCTCTTCAGACTCGGTTTGGCTTTCTGTTTCTATCTTAGAAACTGCCGTGAAAAGCCAGGAAGTTGACAAGCGATCGCTGCTAATAGGTTTCTCTTTACCTAGTACCTGTAGCCTAATCGGGAAACTCTGCTGCTAGATGGGCTACGCCTCCATAACAGGATATGCTGCTATAGTCTCCACTGCTGAAACACTGGATGTACTTCAGGGCTAGGAGAGCGAAAAGTGCAGATTACCAAACGCAATATTGAGTTAAGAGTAGATGACAGCCTCATGCGTGTCTACGTCGCGTCTCCCAAACCTGCGGGAACTTATCCTGGTATCCTGTTCTACTCTGATATCTACCAGTTAGGTGGAGCAATAACTCGTCTGGTTGACCGCTTGGCAGGGTATGGCTATGTTGTAGCCGCCCCAGAAATTTTTCATCGGACTGAACCCATCGGGTTAGTGATTGAACCGGACGATCTCGGTCGGATGCGTGGTAATGATAATGCTCGCCGCACCGCGATCGCCCACTACGACGCCGATGCTCACGCTGTCATTGAATTCCTCAAGGGTGAGAGCGCGGTTTCTCCCGGTAAGATCGGTACTCTAGGCTTTTGTATTGGCGGTCACTTAGCTTTTCGAGCTGCTTTTCAAAGTGAAATCTCAGCAACAGTTTCCTGTTATCCCACTGGCATCCCCATTGGCAAACTGGGACAAGGGGTAGCCGACACAATCCAACGAGTGAGTGAAATCAAGGGCGAGTTACTGATAGTCTTCGGGACTCTTGACCCTCATGTCAAGGAAAATGATCGGCAAACCATAGTTCAAGCTCTTAAAGATGCTGGTGTATCTCACAAAGTTCTTACCTATGAAGCAGACCATACCTTCATGCGCGACGACGGTTATCGCTACGATCCTGCTGCTGCTGACTCGGCATGGGCAGAAATCACCGCTTTCTTGAGAAGTGCTTTCGGATAAC
>CAZZWA010000001.1:46819-55450 GCA_964657555.1 uncultured Microcoleus sp. | reverse complement strand
GGAAAAACTAGGAATGCCAACTCGTGAGGGTTGGAGGCCAGCGCTGTACTGGCTAGGGTAAGCGTTGGCGAGGATGTCACTAACTTATACAAGCCCAGAACGCAGTGCCACAACAGCTGCCTGCACCCTGTCATCAACAGACAGTTTATTCATAATCCCGCGTACATGGGTTTTTATTGTGTTGGGGCTGAGGTAGAGGGCTGCGGCTATTTCCGGATTACTGTAGCCTTCTACCATCAATTTCAAGACTTCTAGCTCTCGCTGCGATAGAGTCGCAACATTGCCACTGGGGGAAGGTGGTTTGAGATGATCGATCACCCGACGAGCAATCTGCGGATCGAGATAGGTAGCACCTTCTTGGGCAGCTGCGATCGCTGAGAGCAATCTGTCCACACTTGCACCCTTAATACAGTAAGCATCCGCACCACTGGAGAGAGAGGCAATAATTTCTGTTTCTGTCGTGTGGGAAGTCAACATCACCACTCGCACATCTGGCAGTGCTGCCTTAATTTGCTGGGTGGCGGCAATTCCGTCAAGCCTTGGCAAACCTATATCCATCACAATTAAATCCGGCTTCAATTTGAGAGCTGCTTCCACTCCTAGATAGCCATCTTCAGCTTGTCCCACAATGGTGAACTGAGGTTGAGTGGCTAGGGACTGCTCTAAACCCAGTTGCATCATAGGGTCATCTTCCACAATCAAAATCCGCAACGGGTGAGATTTTGTGGGCAACTCCAGGGGCGATGGAATTTCAGGGAGCATAGGATGAATGGCAATGGTGAGACAGCAAAAATATTAGCAGCATTCAACCAGCAACAATATTACTCAGTCGAGCTATGCCAACAGTTGAAGCATGATTGAGAAAACTCATCCTATTTTATGACTCTTCTTAACAGATACTAACTAGGCAACAGGACACGGTATTGACTAGCTATGTAATAGAAGAAGCGGTAGTAATCGGCAAATTGCCTGCTGGACGCTCGTCCCTGCCAGATGTACAGTATCTTCCCTTGGCTTAAAGTCAGTGTCATTGAACTGAAATCTGAGGCCACCTCAACTTTTAGTTCCCCAGTCAGTCCTTGCTGGGTGGTAAAGTTCTGTTTTGAGACTTTTGGATGATGGTGGCACGCACATTTATAGCGAGCTGCCTCAATTTCTTGCCAGCTATAGCCTGCCGACCCTCGGATCTCTACATCACTTTGAAGTGGGCCACTAAAGGCTTGCCCATCGCGATTAGATGGTGTGGGGGCAGGAACCCAGTTACTGGGATAGAGAAACTCAAAGCCATAGCGCTGGTTGTGATAGATCTTCCAAGTTCCCAAAGGTCTCTGGTTGGACGACTGACAATCCGACAAGATTAAGACAAGAGCGATCGCACAAGCCAGCACCAGCCACCTGCAACTCCTGACGTAGTAAGCAATAGACACTTTAAAGGGCAAAGGTGAGGAAAAAGGACAAAGGGACAAGGGGAGAACCTCATGTCTAAAGACAGAGTTTTCTAACCACTATGGGCAAGAGGAGCTGCAATTCATTACTTTTTCCTTGTCCTCTTCTAGTTAGAAGGCAGTGACAGCAGTTCTCATAGCAGAGGTCATAGAGGCTACCTCCTTCATCCATCATCTATATGTACCTGACAGCCAGAAAATTATGAACAAATATAAAGATTTTGCCGTCATAATGACTTAATGCCTTGACAGCCAGGAATTAAGTGGGTAACCTAACATATATACCCGGGTAGAACGATAAAAAGTTATATGCAAGATAAGCAAAAGGTCACGTTGTACCTTCCCCCAAAACTCCATCGCCAACTTAAAATTCGAGCAGCTGTTGACACGGCGTCAATGTCAACAATTGTTGAGAAGGCGATTGTCTTCTACCTAGCTCACCCAGATGTGGTTGATGAGGTTGAATCATCCTACGGAAACACTCATCGGGTCTATTCTTGTCCGGCTTGTGAGACCTCTGTAGTTGTAAGGGAAGGGGAAATGGTAGCCTTGGAAGACCAGGTCGGTATCCTGGCGGAAGAGCTTCCGGTAGAGAAAGTGCGAGAAGAAGTGCGCACGGGCTCTCAAGGAGAGGAACAACTAGTTCCTTGCTGAGGTTGCCTTCAAAGCAGCCAATGTTAATACAGTTTAATTGGGTGAAGATTGAGTTTAGGCAGTTGTTCATCCGTCACTAGATAGGTCGATGGTCATGCAAGAAGAGCTAAACATTTTAATTCAAGCTCAATATCCTCTCATATACCTCGTCACATCTGAGGAAGAGCGGGCCGAAGGAACAATTGCCACGATCGCTCAAATGAGATCCCAACAGAGAAGGGTTTTCGTTTGGACAGTCACCCACGGCATTGTAGAGTACGGTCAGCCTCGCCACGTTACGCAGCATAACACTGTCTCTCCAGAGGCAGCTATAGAATGGGTAATCAGGCAGCGAGAACCAGGTATCTTTATATTTAAAGATTTACACCCTTTTATTGAATCTCCGGCAACAACAAGGTGGCTGCGGGATGCGATTGCTGGCTTCAAAGGCACGCAGAAAACAATTATTCTGATGTCGCCAGTACAGCAAATCCCCATTGAACTGGAAAAAGAAGTAGTGGTTTTGGACTACCCCTTGCCTAACTTGGCAGAGCTTAATCAAGTTCTATCCAACCAGCTCGAACAAAGCCGCAACCGTCGGACGACCACGGAGACTCGCGAAAAATTGCTTAAGGCAGCTTTAGGTCTAACACGAGACGAAGCGGAGAAAGTTTATCGTAAAGCTTATGTCAAAACTAGCCGTCTGACAGAAGCAGAAGTAGATATTATCCTATCTGAAAAGAAGCAACTCATTCGTCGCAATGGAATTTTGGAGTACATTGAAGAAGACGAGACTATTGATGCGGTTGGCGGTTTAGAAGAGCTGAAGAAATGGTTGAGGCAGCGTTCTAATGCTTTTACGGAAAGAGCGAGAGAGTATGGTTTGCCCCAACCAAAAGGGATGCTCATCCTGGGCGTTCCTGGGTGTGGTAAGTCGCTGATTGCGAAAACGACTTCGCGCCTCTGGAGTCTGCCACTTTTACGGCTAGACATGGGTCGGGTGTACGATGGTTCGATGGTGGGTCGTTCCGAGGCAAATTTACGTAACGCCCTGAAAACGGCAGAGTCTATCTCCCCAGCAATTCTCTTCATAGATGAACTAGACAAAGCTTTTGCTGGTACTACAGGCTCCGCTGACTCCGATGGAGGCACCTCTAGTAGGATATTTGGTTCTTTCCTCACTTGGATGCAAGAAAAGACTTCACCAGTTTTTGTCATGGCAACCGCTAACCGTGTTGAAAGGCTTCCTGGAGAGTTCCTTCGTAAAGGTCGCTTTGATGAGATTTTCTTTGTTGACCTACCCAATGCGGAAGAGCGACAGCAAATTTTCAATATTCACCTATCCAAGCGAAAGCGAGAAATTTCTCGCTTTGATCTAGAACAGCTGGCTAAGGTGTCTGAGGGTTTTTCCGGGGCAGAAATCGAGCAGGGACTGATCGCAGCCATGTATGAGGCATTTGCGCAAGAGCGGGAGTTTACCCAGCTTGATATTATTGCGGCAATTAAGGCGACCCTGCCGCTATCCCGGACGATGACAGAGCAGGTAACAGCCCTGAGGGACTGGGCTAGGCAGCGCGCACGACCTGCAGCGTCCTCCGTCGCAGAATATCAGCGACTGGAGTTTTAAAAAGCTTTCTCCTGCTCCCAACAGGAGGAAAGGCTAGCACGCACGTTACTGCTAGCAGTTTGACAAAAAAAACCGCCCCTTTAAGTTCATTAGGGCGGTCATTGAAACCAAACACGTTGTCGTTTCTATCAAATCTCTACTGGAGGAAATCCGAATGTCTCACTTTAGCACTCTGCGCACCAAGATCACCGATGCCGAAATCCTGAAGGCTTCTCTGCGTGACCTGGGCATCTCCGTTAAGTCGGAAGCCGACGTTCGTGGATACAATGGTCAGCGCGTTCGTGCCGACTTGGTTGCAGTTCTCGAAGGCGAGTATGATCTGGGCTGGTCTCGCAATAGCGATGGTTCCTTTGACCTAATTGCTGACCTGTGGGGCGTCGCTAAAAAGCACAACCAAACCGAGCTGATCAACTCGATCAACCAGAAGTATGCTGTCAACAAGACCCTGGCTGAAGTTAAACAGCGCGGTCTGCAAAATGCCAACGTTAAGTTAGTTGTGCAAAAGTAATACTTCTGCGCGTTCCTAAGCTTTCGGGTTAGTCTGTATTCAGGATAACCCGTTTTTCTCGTCTTAATCAAGACCCAGCTGATTTCAGCTGGGTCTTTTGATTGCGAGAACTAGCTAGTGCTTGACGAAGCGTGCTGAAATCTCTAATTTCAGTTATACAAAAAAGCCCAGTTTGGTAGGCTTCTAGAAAATAGGCTGATTGAACCAGAGTTGTATCAGCTATACAGGTTCCTAAACGTAAGCAAAACCACTAATACAAACTTCTAAGCCAGTGCAACAGTAGACTGAGGCCAGCGACCCGCCGCTTTGCCAATTACAGCCATCTCCTGTACCAAATGCTCAAACCCTTCTGGGGTTAAAGATTGCGGCCCGTCAGAAAGGGCTTTCGCAGGGTTGGGGTGGACTTCAATCATCAAAGAGTCAGCACCAGCAGCGATCGCCGCCAGACACATCGCGGGGACGTACTCAGAACGACCTGTGCCGTGGCTGGGGTCAATCATAATTGGTAGGTGAGTGAGCGATCTGAGGACGGGTATAGCAGACAAGTCCAGCGTGTTCCGCGCATATTGCCGATCAAAGGTACGAATACCCCGTTCGCACAAAATCACATTTGGGTTACCACCAGCCAAAATATATTCCGTTGCCATCAACCACTCTTCAATTGTTGCCGACATTCCCCGCTTCAGCAGCACTGGTTTCTCCTGAGCACCAACTTTCTTGAGTAGCGAGAAATTCTGCATGTTCCTCGCGCCGACCTGAATGACATCTGCTATCTCTGCCACGATTCCTAAGTCAGCGGTGTCCATGACTTCTGTAATAATTCCTAAGCCAGTCGCCTCACGCGCCGCTGCCAGCAAACCCAAGGCGCTCTCTCCGTGACCCTGAAAAGCGTATGGTGAAGTCCGGGGCTTGAAAGCACCTCCTCTCAAAAACTGGGCACCTCCTGCTTTGACTCGGTGCGCCGTCTCGATAATCATCTCTTCGTTCTCTACCGAGCACGGCCCTGCCACAATCACCACAGGATGATGCTCACCAAAGTGGACTAGCCCGTTAGGCGTAGGCACGACCACAGCACTGGCTTCACCATGGCGAAATGTGCGACTCGTCCGTTTAAAAGGTTGCTCGACTCGCAGCACCTGTTCGATCCAAGGGCTAATCTGCTGAATTTGCAGTGGGTCGAGGTCAACTGTGTTACCGACAAGACCCAGTACAACTTTGTGCTTCCCAACAATTTTTTCTGGCTGTAGACCCTGATTCATCAGTTCTTGGCCAATCCGAGTTACCTCGGCTTCTGGAGAGCCGCTTTTCATGACTACAATCATTTCAAATACCTTATATGCAGAATCTCTAACAACATTAAGGGCACAGCACAACTATGCCCCCGCCAACTTGCCAAATTAATAACTAGTCACTCTGGCTACGAGCTGAACGCCAAGCTGATGTCATTCGTCCCCAGTTTGTGGTGAACTCTTGCCAGCCCAACAGACTTCCTGGTGTCTCTTCATCCCAAGAGGCTGATAGGACACCATAGCTCAACCCCAAGACACCTAAGCCAAAAAATCCCATACTCATGAGAACAACAGCTATGTTAGGCAACTTAAACCCGTGACTAACCACAAAATAGCTGACGATAAAAGTCAACATACCCAAAGCACTAGGAACACCGCACAAAACGGCCATGCGCTTTGCCATGCGCTTGCTCACGGCATCTGGAACTGCCATTTCTGTGCTATTCACGGGTGGCGACTTCCCCTGTTCTGGAGCTGCGTTTTTAGCTGTAACTGGTGTTGCGGCTTGACTGTTCGCCGATTTTTTACGATTTTTGGACTTTTCAAAAGGTAAGCGATCGCTTTGGGGTTTTGAGGACATAAGCTTTAAGGCTCTCTATTCAGCCTCCTCTTACTAGGCCTATATACGGCTTGCACGAGGAGGTATGCATACTGGGAGTTTTCCAATTGGCCGATTCACTTCAATTCACTCAAGACCTCTCTGGTTCGCGCCCAAGCAAGCCTGAATCAACCGATTTGTGTAACCGACATTGATTGTATCAGAGTGGCTATAGAGTTCCTGGTATTCTCTATGTTTGAACATAGGAAGATTGAATCCAAAGGATTACTCTTTTCATCTCTAACCGCGAATGCCGAGGCGACTAATCAAGGCTTGATAGCGTTCTAGGCTTTCTTTTTGAAGATAGGCAAGCAGGCGCTTTCTTTGACCAATGATCTTTAACAATCCTCGCCGTGAAGAATGATCGCTTTTGTTGCCTTTGAGGTGTGCAGAGAGCCGATTAATCCGTTCCGTCAGCATGGCAATTTGAACATCTGCGGAGCCTGTATCGGTTTCATGAACTTGGTATTCGTTAATAAGCTCGTGTTTGCGCTCTTGGGGCAGGGTCATGGATTCAGTCAATTTTAAATAACGCAGCAATCTCTTATATTATCATCTTTATCGACGTTCATCCAACCACTGTTGCAAGATCAAGGCAGCAGCTTTGCGGTCAATGAGGCTTTTATGGCGCGAGGGCGAACGGCGTTCTGCTATCAACATTTGCTCAGCTTCAAATGATGTTAGCCGCTCATCCATAAACTCTAGAGGCAGTTTCAGAGCCGTTGCCAACCTTTTGGCAAATTTCTGCACCTGTCGTGCCTGAAACCCTATCTGACCGTTCATCAAATAGGGCAAGCCTGCTACAAGTACCTGCACCTGCCGTTCCTCAACAATACGCCTAAGTTGTGCTACATCTTGGTCAAAGGAGGTGCGCTCAATTGTGGTAAGACCAGTAGCAATCAAACCAGTGGCATCACATCCTGCCACTCCAATCCGTTTGCTACCGATATCTAGCCCCAGTGCGGAGATTCTGGAAATCACTTTAACCGCTCCTTTGATACCAGCCTAGCACTCTGGAAAGCAGGGAGCGCCTCATGTCCTATCCCCAAAAATTAATGCTGATCTCCATTTTTGTTGCCTTGAGGAAGCTCTGTGGGTGGGGCGGTATCCTCAGATAGAGAATTTGGTCGAGACTTCTTCCTGAGCGATTCTAACCAGAACATGCGTCCCGGTACTGGTTTGCGAGCTGGCTGGAGGCTCTGAAGCATATCAGCCAGTTGTAACCCTTCTAAAGAGATGGATTTAGTCTCGCGTAGCTTATGCCAGACAGAACGAGACATTAGCAAGGTGTGGGAAATCTCGTTTGCTCCTAGCTGTTTCAAATACTCTTCCCGTTCCTGCTGGTAGTCAGCGGATGCCAACTGCAAAGACTGGGTGGGATAATCTTGGGTAATCCTAGCCATTTGAGACATCAACTCAGGATACAGCCAAGTGTAGGCAGGATGTACTGTGAGATGAGCAACATGAGGCTGGGAGCCATTGCGGCAGAGCTGTAGCTGAAAATAGCCAATTGCCGCCTTACGCTGCGGTTCAAAAACATACCCGCTCACGCTTTCTAAAGCTTGTAGCCAATGCTTCACACTA
Organism: uncultured Microcoleus sp.; assembly: GCA_964657555.1. Classification (GTDB taxonomy): domain Bacteria; phylum Cyanobacteriota; class Cyanobacteriia; order Cyanobacteriales; family FACHB-T130; genus CAZZWA01. The sequence continues at coordinate 47,766 of CAZZWA010000001.1, read as the reverse complement.
GATAGGAAAGCAGAGAGAACGCTGGTTTTGAAGTCGTGACTGTAACGGTCGTAAACTTGGCGTACCAAGGGCGGCATTGACACTGTATCCAGCTGGTATAGTAATTGAGCATCAGCATTACTCACTGGCAGCAGGTTGGGCAAATCAGGCTCGTGATCTCGCAAAGAGGAGAGTAATTCCGGCTCTATTTCCCAATATGTCAGCTGAGCAAGGGGCTGAAACCCGTTTTGCCGATAAAGAGCCAATGCCCCTTTGTCGTGGATATTAACTTCCAGTAACCACGTGCGAGCTTCCCAAATCGCCTCAAAGCAGTAGCGCAGCAGTTGAGAACCAATCTCAGATAGCGCTCCCGCATTCCCAGTAACTGGTGACTGGGAATCGACTAGTACTCGCTCAACTCGCCAAGTGCTACGCGTGCGATTGAATGGTGAAACCTGGATCAGGCCGCGAATCTGATTTTCTTGCTCCGCAACATGGACGCAGAAGGCATACTGACAAGGATTGGGAAACCAACTCAAAAACTTTAGTGGCCCGTACCATTGCTTAATTCTTTGCAGTTGCGTGTCCGAAGCTGTTGAGGAATCGCAGTTTCCTGCCTCCAATGCTCCTGCTGCCAGATGTTCTATCGCATCTAGATCGCGGTATTGAACGGGGCGGATCGCAATATTAGGCTTTTCAGGAAAAAGTGAAGTCATCTTGGTTACAGGTGCCACAAAGCCGACAGCGGATAGCTCACAAGAGCGACCGACAGACTGGCTATAGAAAAGCCTTGGCAGACTATAGGTTGCTGCCAATATATTAACCGCTTTCTTGACATTCCACCTCATTCCCTTGACAGGGATGAGAGAGTAGGTAGTATCATCTGGCGCTTCTCCTTGCCGATATCTAATTTGAGTCTATCTCACATAATGTTGGCGCAAAAGCTCTCATGCTTCTATGTGGGCGAG
>CAZZWA010000001.1:30589-46719 GCA_964657555.1 uncultured Microcoleus sp. | reverse complement strand
GGAGTTTGATGAAAATTTAGATTTGTTTACTGAGGAATTATTCATAAACATTTGTAAACTAAGAAAATCTGTAGTATCCCGCTTCCTCTTGCGATCATCCGCTCTTTTGCGACACCTTCCCGGTAGGCAGTCCGGGATTTCTACTCTCCATGGAGGTTTTAATGAACAAACTTGTCACTGTCGAACGCATCTGTCTAAGTGGGCATATAGTATCCATGGTCTTTGGACTAGCGGGGCTGCTGCTGGTTGTACCTAATGCCGATGTGATTTTGAACTTATCGACGGCTGGACAAACCGTTTTCCAGTCAAGTATGACTTGGGGCGGTGTAATTAATATCCTGTTGGGGGCTGCCGCTGTTGCCATTTATGCATATCGAACACTGGGACTCTGGCACTGGCTGACGTTCATGTTGCCAGCTGTATGTTTGTCTTTGAGCAGTGAACTCCTGGGAACCAGTACAGGGTTTCCTTTTGGTCACTACAGCTACCTGAGTGGCTTGGGCTATAAAATTGGTGGGCTGGTGCCTTTCACAATTCCCGTGTCCTGGTTTTATATGGGGTTGGTTTCTTATTTAATTGCTTGTGCGGGTCTAAAGACTGGTGAAAAGCGTTTCTGGGTTCGTCAAGTCGGTGCGATCGCGCTAGGAGCACTGCTCTTCACTGCTTGGGATTTTGCGCTTGAGCCAGCTATGAGTCAGGGCACGGTTCCTTTTTGGTATTGGGAACAACCGGGAGCCTTCTTTGGGACGCCCTACCAAAATTATGCTGGTTGGTTTGGCACTAGCGCGCTGTTTATAAGTGTGGCAGCCTTGTTCTGGACAAAGAAGGCACCGATTATGCTGACGCGATCGCAACTGGGTTTACCTCTAGCTGTTTATTTAAGTAACTACGCTTACGCAGCCGTATTAAGCTGTGGAGTTGGGTTCTGGATACCCGTGTTACTAGGCTTGCTAATGGGTGTTGCTTCTGCTTTAACACTTTGGTGGATGGCACAGCCAGCACTGATTCCGGTTACAGCCCAAACGTCTGCTAGCTTGAACCCAGAAATTCCAATTAAGGCGGTAAAAGTAGGAGTCAAGTGAGCCTCAATTGGTTGACATTAGAGAGTGCTCTTTCCTTACTGCTGGTGCTCATTCAAGCACCAGCATCTGCCATCCTCCTATCGCGCTTGCTGAAAGGGCCAAGTCGTCGTCCTCCAGTGGAACCACAAATGGCAGTACCAGAACTTTTGGGTGCTGTAAGTGTGGTGGTTCCAACTCTCAACGAAGCAAATCGTATTAGTCCCCTGTTAGCCGGACTCAGTCGCCAAAGTTATGAAGTCCGGGAAATGATTGTCGTGGACAGCAACTCCCAGGACGGAACACCAGAGTTAGTCAAAGCAGCCCAGCGAAAAGACCCTCGGTTTCGCTTGCTCGCAGACGATCCCCTACCAGATGAGTGGGTAGGGCGTCCGTGGGCTTTGCATAACGGCTTTTTGCATAGTTCTGTTGCTAGTCAGTGGATTTTGGGGATGGATGCAGATACTCAACCTTGTCCAGGTTTGGTTGCCGGTTTGGTGACGGTAGCTCAAGCTGAGGGTTACGATCTCATCTCTTTATCACCCCAGTTCATACTCAAATATCCAGGAGAATGGTGGCTGCAACCTGCTCTATTGATGACACTGCTTTATCGGTTTGACCCAGCGGGTACAGGCAACCAAGCCGACAATGCCCCTACGCCACCAGAACGGGTGATGGCCAATGGTCAGTGCTTCTTGTGTCGCCGTTCTGTATTAGCTGACCTAGGAGGCTATGTCAGCGCCCGCAGCTCTTTTTGTGACGATGTCACCTTAGCCCGTAACATTGCGTCTAGGGGTTATAAAGTAGGTTTTCTGGATGGAGCCAAAGTCTTGAAGGTTCGGATGTATGAGGGAGCAGCCCAAACATGGAAAGAGTGGGGACGATCGCTAGACCTTAAGGATGCCTCTTCTACAGCTCAAGTTTGGGGCGATCTCTGGCTGCTGCTAGCAGTTCAGGGACTACCCCTACCAGCATCCTTACTATTCTCGGTAGAGACATTGCGTGCAGCGTCTCTACATTTAGCCAACCGACCTGCACCACTAGTAGCGGCGCTGGGACTGAACTTATTTTTGCTGGCAGTTCGTTGCTTGCTGCTGTTGGCGATCGCCCCTTCTTACGAAGGCCAAGGTAAACAGGCAAAATCATTTTTACCTTTTTACTTTTACCTTTCCCCGTTAGCAGATCCTTTAGCTGTCCTACGCATTTTCTTGTCTGCCATGCAGACGCCTACTCAGTGGCGGGGTCGGCGTTATGGTCAAAAGCCGAGTTGACCTGATCTACCCGTTCCAGCTGCCAGAGAATTTGATTTCCCTCGCGGCGCACCCGCGATACAATCCAGTTGCGCCAGCCCCAGTGATCTCCGCGACTGGTGACAGCACTGGCATTGACATCCATCAAGTCAGCTAATTCTGAGCTAGTGATGAGGTAGCCTTTGGCAGCGATGTCATCAGCGATGCGGAGGGTTTCGATCAAGTTACGAAGTTGAGCGACCCTAGCCTCGCGGGGTAGGTTCTCTAAGGCATCGGCAGATAATGAAGCAGTAGAATCTACCATGACAACATCCGAGATTGAGGAGTCAGAGGATACGTCACTAGATTGTATCGTTTTGCGATCAGTGGCGTCCGTTGCTTGTGAACCAAATCCTTCTTCTGGTAGAGGAGGCTGTTGCAGTGATGGAGTTTTGCCGAGGGCGAAAGCTCTGGCGATCGCATCAGCTCGTTCATTCCCCTGATCCCCAGAATGACCGCGAACATACTGCCAGCTAACCAGCTTTGTACTGAGTTCATCCAGAGTTTCCCAAATTTCTTGGTTGAGCACAGCTTTCCCTTGGGCTGTTTTCCAGCCCTTCTTTTTCCAGCCTTTAACCCACTTAGTAACACCATTAATCAAATATTCGCTATCAGTGTACAGAGTGATTGGCTCCTGCTGCTGTAGGGGCAATCTCTCCGTAGCTACCCGCACCAGTTTCAATGCGGCGATCGCGGCTTGCATCTCCATTTGGTTATTTGTGGTGTGGGCTTCTTGGCCACCCATTTCATAAATCGAGCCATCATTAAAGTAGACCACGATGCCCCAGCCGCCGGGGCCAGGGTTGCCCGTGCAAGCACCATCGGTATAAATGGTTTTGATTGTGCGTGAGGAGTACATTAGAGGTGATAGTAACAATCCATTACCGGGCGTGTTTCAGCGCCCAAATTGGTGTTAGCTTCCCAAGCCACGCTGATCAGAGTCAATCATAGCAGAGGGTGTTTGAACTTGGCTTTAGCTTTCTTCTGCCTAGACTAAAGAATTTTTCTCTCCTTGACCTCTTCTGGTTACTCAAACTTAATCCTTTTTGTCTGGTTTAATTTCCAAGGCTTTATCGTAGCTAGCGACTGCCTCTTCATAGCGTCCTAAGTCTCTGAGTACTGTACCTCTGTTGTACCAGGCTTCGTAGTAGTCTTGCTTAATTTGGATAGCTCGGTCATAGCTAGCAAGCGCCTCTTCGTGGCAGTTTAAATTCTTCAGAGCACTCCCCCGATTGTACCAAGCTTCATAGTAGTCGGGGTTGATTTGGGTAGCTCTATCGTAGCTAGCAATCGCCTCTTGATCGCGTCCTAAAATCCCCATCAGTTCGCCACGGGAGTACCAGATTCTGTCATTGTCTGGAGCGATTTCAGTAGCACTATCAAGGGAGGCAATGGCCGACTCATAGTTACCTGCCTGAAATTGCTGAACACTTTGTTGCAGCAGAGCTTCTACCTGCTCTGTAGTTAATTGACTAGCAGTATTGAATTGGTTAATCAGTGTCTGAACAATTAATTGCGGATCGGTAGTCTCAATTTGCAGTTGTTGGGCAAGTTGCTGGACTAAATTGCCATCCTGCTCCAACAGTACCAACAACTCCTCCAAAGTGACTTGTTTGACTTCTGGAGTCCCCTGGCTATCTTGTGGAACGGTTTCATCCCTGCTTTCTACCTCCTCGTACTCGTACACTGGATGCAAGTCCTGTACAGCAAAGGAGGCATCTTGTTCGCCGATCTCCTTGGCCACCTCTTGGTGAGGCGGATTTCGCATCAGCAACTGCATGCCAATTTCTTGAGCAACTTCTCCTATTTCTCCACATCTTAGTTCACCTACATGCACCATCCTGGCTGCCAACTGATTATTGGGCACTGGTGATGCTAACAATCTTTCGCCAAAGCCACGCAACCACACTATCCACTGCTCGGTAGTAATGCGATCTTTAAGAGCGTCAAAAAATTTTAAAACCCTTGCCTGCTGCCAACCATGAGCCACCCCTTCCAGCATCTGCATGAATAAATACTCATAATCAGCCTGATCTAAGGGTTTAAGTGGTTGCTTGTGAATCGGTGGCACCTTGGAGTTCTGCCTTCCGCCAACCAAGCCCTGAAATAAGCTGACAATCCACTGCCAAATCCTGCGTAGCATTTACCGCTTCCCTGAACCGCATTTATGCTGTAATCTTACCAATCAAGGCTTTCAGGGGTCTCAAAAACCAGAATAAAGTATATTTCTGTAACAGATCCTTGATTTTAGCGATCCAGTCTAACCATGTCCGCAAATAAGACTGTCAACTCGATAGCATAAGATTGGCAATCCCAATCAGATCCTACACTTAGAGTGGAGTTTAGACTAGACTGAAGGCTGCACTATATGTAGGGGTGTAAGCTAAAATTTAAGTCATAAAAACCCTACGCGTGACATAAATCAAAGCTGTAGACTAGAGCAACACGCTAAACTATTATGGGGGACTCTAGCTGTACCTTTTAACCACCCCCACCGTGACCTACGAACCCCTCCACCACAAATACCGACCCCAGACATTTGCGGCGCTGGTGGGACAGGAGGCGATCGCTACCACCCTCACCAACGCCATCCGCACCGAACGGATTGCTCCAGCATATCTGTTCACTGGCTCCAGAGGCACGGGCAAAACCTCCAGCGCCCGGATTTTGGCAAAGTCGCTCAACTGTCTTAAGAGCAATAAGCCTACAGAGCATCCCTGTGGTGTGTGTGATGTCTGCGTTAATATCACTAAGGGTTACGCCTTGGATGTGATTGAAATAGACGCGGCAAGCAACACTGGCGTGGACAATATCAGAGAACTCATCGAAAAAGCGCAGTTCGCGCCTGTGCAGTGTCGTTACAAGGTCTATGTCATAGATGAATGCCATCAACTTTCCAGTGCAGCATTCAATGCCTTACTGAAAACACTGGAGGAACCACCCAAGCAAGTGGTCTTTGTACTGGCAACAACTGACCCCCAACGGGTGTTGCCAACCATTATTTCTCGGTGTCAAAGGTTTGATTTTCGCAGAATACCTCTAGATGCGATGGTGAAGCATCTACATAAAATTGCCAACCTAGAAAAAATTAATATTACGGGTGAGGCAATTACCCTGCTTGCTCAAGTTGCTCAGGGGGGATTACGAGATGCAGAAAGTCTTTTGGATCAGCTGAGTTTGTTAGCGGGCGTGGTCACCGTAGAGCAGGTTTGGGATCTAGTGGGGGCTGTACCGGAACGGGATTTGATGGAGTTGTTGAGAGCGATCGCTTCCGACAATCCCGAAGCTGTTCTCGAAAAAGCCCGTAATCTGATGGACAGAGGGAGGGAACCTCTGATCGTCCTCCAGAATCTAGCTGGGTTTTACCGGGATTTGCTAATTGCCAAGACGGCGCCCAACCGCAACAATTTAGTTGCCGTGACTTCCCCAACATGGACAGCTATGTGTGAGTTTATTCATAGTTGGGAGACTGCCACGATTTTAAAAGGGCAAAAGCATCTCAAAGACAGCGAAGTTCAAATCAAAAACACCACCCAACCACGTCTGTGGTTGGAGGTGACACTGTTGGGATTGTTGCCGTCAGCAGATGTTGTTAGGAGACAAGAGGACAGCAGCACTGCCACAATCGACTTTAAAACCTCTCAAAAAAATCATCCACAACTCAGTCACAACTGGACAACATACCACCAGTCAACCGCTCACTCAGCAGCCCTAGAACCCAAAGAAGTCACTAATAGCGTCTCTCCACATCAGCTAACACCACAAGAACAGATCTCAAAGACAACACCTACATCTGTGCAGCGTGAAGATTCAGAACCCATTCTCCCAAACTCTCAGCTAGCCGCTAGCGTACACGTCAGTACAAACAGACTTGCTAGGACGACAGCGACAGGCTTTGAAGGAGCGGTGGCAGACAAGCAGCGCGCTCATACCGTTAGCGTTAATGAAGCAGCCCCAGAGGAGCTAGAGCCTTATAAGCGGAATGTAAAACCGAAGGGAGCGCAGGAAATAGGAGCTAGTGCAGTGGCTGCCCAGCAATCTGAACTTGAGCAAGTTTGGCAACAGGTACTTGCCCATCTTCAGCCACATGCTACTCTGGTACTACTGCGCCAGCAGTGTCGCTTATTAGCTTTTGATAAAACTGTAGCTGTAGCTTGTATCGGTATCAGTTCGCAACCCTTGCTCAAGCTAGCTACCAGCAAGCTACCAAATATCGAAGCTGCCTTTGAGCAAGTCTTCAAACAGAAAGTGAAGGTGAACTTCCAAGTTGGCGGCATGGCTGAATCCAGAACTGCTCCTACTGAGGAACGGCACACTTCCAGTCTAAGAACAGATTCAGCCTGCTCGCAGGAAGTTAACAAGGATAGTGCTGACAACAACTATTCAGCAAAACCTTCACTCAATCAGCCTTCGTCCAAGGTTCAATCCCTAACCGAGATAGATGGCTGCAAGGCTAGTTACGCAGTCCAGAGTCCTCCTTCTCCAGCCCGACAATCGGCGCCCCAGAAGCAACTACCAGCGACTCAGGCTCCAGAGAGGGAGACGGATGAAGTGGCGATTGCAGAAAAGGGGCAAGGGCAGGAGGCAGATGAACTCGCAATTGCTACCCAGAGCTTTACCAAATTTTTTGATGCAGAGATCATCAATCTAAGTGACGATCTGGAAAAAAGTGTAGAGACCTTAAATTTAAAGTCTTTACCCGAACCAGCCGTGACTCACAAGAGTCCAACAGAGGAGATGAGCGCTCCTGCCCCTGAACTCGAACTAGATGACGATGATGATGTACCGTTCTAGGGAGTCGGTCAAGTAATAGAAATTGACAAATTAACTGTTCTGTAGACCTACTCCAAGTATATGGATGTACGCTCCCCCTGCTCAAGAACAGCCCAGCACCACCGAAATCTGAATACTTGACCGATGCTCTAGGGATTAGCTTCGCCAACCTTGCCCTTAAACAGTTTGGGAAGTGGGCGGCGAAATTTTATTCAAAACTCAAAACTTTCGTCACTGGTACCTTGATGCACAGTTTTCACCCATTTGAGCCGCTTGGGTTGCACGGAAATGCGAGCGGTAGTGCTAGCCAGTACTAGCAACCAGTGCAACATATAAAGGGTGCCGTGTAGGGTTGAAAGCAGGGTGACAAAAAATGAGCGCTTCTCAATCCGCTTGAGACCCATAAACATTCCCACCATGGAAAGCGTGAAGCCGAGACTAGTTGCAGGTGAGAGTACAGGAGGACGCTTGAGCATAATCGCCATCAAGAAGTCAGGCACTGTGGCCGCTGGCAGGATGTACTGGATCAACCAAAACCCGAACATGTCCACAGTTTTGCCATAGCCCATACGGTTGCGGACAATATACCGCCAGTAGTCCAGATAGCGCTGATATCCTCCTTCTGCCCAGCGGTTGCGCTGATGCCAGAGGGCTAGAGCACTGGTGACGCCCTCCTCTTCCACAGCTGGCTGGATCAGAAAGGCGATATCCCACTGGTCGAGGTGCAAGCGCATGGTTAAATCTAAATCGTCTGTTATGGTTTGCTCATTCCATCCGCCACAGCTCTCCAAAGCAGTTCGCCGCACAAACTGGCCATTGCCCCTGAGTTCTCCTATCCCGCCAAGGGCGATGCGCTGCTGCTGAATATAGGAATCCAGTGCCATTTCCATCCTTTGACCCTTCGTCCAGAAATTTTGGCTGGGATTGGCGATCGCCTTTCGCACCTGCACCGCTCCCACCTTTTCTCGCTCAAAGAGGGGGAGTGTGCGTCGCAGTAAATCTGGGGTCACTTGGGCATCGGCATCAAACACCGCCAAAATTTCACCTTTGGTCAGGGGCAACACCTGATTCAATGCTCCGGATTTGCCGCCACCAGCACCGACAACCCGTTGCAGAACCCTCACATGGTTATACTCTAGCGCCACCTGCTCCAACAACGTTGGCGTCCGGTCGGTGCTGTTATCATCAATCACCCAGACTTCATACCTGTCAGTTGGGTAGTCCTGTTGGCATAAATCCCTGATCAGTTTTCCGATAACAGCTTCCTCATTCTTGGCGGCGACCAGCAGCGAAACCGAGGGCCAATCCGACTTTGTTGCTTCTGATAAAGGCTCAGGAATCGGCAGGGGTCTAGCCAGCAAAACACGTAGGAGCTGAATTCCTAGCAGGCTGGTCAAGCACAGGACTAGCCAGGAACCCCAAGACAGTAAGTGAAGGGCAATTGTGCCCCCCCAGATCAGTGTCAGGGCGAAAGCCGCTTTGCCCCGTCGTCCGTTCAACCCCTGGAAAAAATCACTCTCAAAATCATCTGCGCCTGATAGGTCAGACAACAGCGACTCAAGCGGTTCAAGCTCGTTGTAAGAATCGTTTTCTGGCCTGGAATTCTCCAGCATATGTTATCAAGTTCAACCACCAATATTTGTCTACACCCTTAGAAAAACTGGGGATCAGGTAACACCATACCGTACATCCTTCACATACCGATAGCTTGCCCTGGGATTGGCGGTATTGTTCCACCTCCTCTGACTGTCGGTAAAGATCGTACAGCTTGCCATTAATGCTTACTCCCGTTTGGGCAAAGTGGTAGCAGGGCAACAGCAGCTTGTCATCAGGAGAAATTGCAATTACCGCATCGACCGCTTTACAGCGTGGATTCTTTGTATTGTTCCCCCCAGCTTCAATGAAAGCCAATGCAGCCTTATTGTAGCCAACATTCTTATACTTCTTCGCGGCGGACTCAATTGCTGCCGCCATCTCAGCAGTGGGATTTTTGTTGGAATTATAGTGGTCGTGTGCTGTAAAGGCTGGGTTGAGCCAGACTCGCGTTTCCAGCCGTTGACCCAGTTCTGCCACTTCCCAGATGCGTTGATAGTTTTGGGCAGTGACGGTGTGGTTGAGCACGGGTTGTTCTCCCAGGGAATGAGCGATCGCCACGGATTCCACGAGAGTGTCAAAAAGCTGCACTCCCCGCGACTGGTCATGACTCTCTGCATCAGGCCCATCAAGAGAGAAATTTAAAAAGTCAACCAACCTCTGAATTTCCTTGGCCTTTTTGGGATAAAGAATCGTGTTGGTGGTCATGCTGGTCATAAACCCTTGCTGCTTTGCCTCGGCATAAATCTTGCCAACATCCGCACGCAGTAAAGGTTCGCCACCTGTGAAGTCTACATACCGGACACCCAGACGGCGTAAATCCTTCAAGTTGTGCTGAATGGTAGCAAAGTCAGCTTCGTGGGGTGGCTCTAATGCCCAGATATTACAAAAATGACAGCGAGCGTTGCAGCGATAGGTCAAGTAGTAATTTGCAATCAGAGGGGCCATAGGTTTCTATCGTAAGATCTTCCCTAGCATTCTTTCGTCAGAGTTAACTCTGAGTCAATAGCTCGCTGGTGAAAGACAAATGGCCAATTTTTGATGCGCCACTGCCAAGCTTTGCCTCTTCCTCGCTCCCAAGCTCACAACTGACAGTTTTATCAGATTTTTGCTCTGGTCAAGATTAGTGTCGTGCAGTTGCTGATGCGAGTATTGGGAAAATACTGATTTCAGGAGCAACGACTTCCAACTAAACTAGAAATTCACAGAACGAGATGATCTACTCCTTAAGGTAAGGACAGCATAAAATCATTAGTGTAAGGAAAGTTTTCTTGCTTTGAAAACCTCAGCTTCATCCGTTCTACATCATTGAGTTTTCCTGTTAGGGAAAGCTTCCATCGCCAAATTGACGGAAATTGAGGAAACATCGGAAAATTCGCCCATGTCTATCGAACAACTTAAGCCTGCCGAACAAGCTGCCTACATGGCTTATATGCCCTACTACCAAGGGGCAAAGCGCAATATGTTACCTCTGGCAATGAGCCTCTATCAACAGGGGGTTTTGGAAGGTCATCGCAAAATTGAGGGCGGTGATAGCATTCCATTTGTGGTCACATGGTTTGTCTCTAAGCTACCCGCAGAGATCACTCGTTGCCGAATGCAGTTTGATGGAAACGCCGACCAGAGCTACGAAGTCACTCTGGCAAATTCAGAGTTTGTCGATTTTTTAATCGACGTGATCAATAATTACAAACGCACTCGCTCCACTGACTTTTCCCAAACTTTTTACCGTAGGTTGCTACGAGCAGAAGCTTAAACACTGTTAAACCAAGGAGTGAGGGTGTGTCAAAATCCGCTAAATACTTGCTAGTCGGGTCAATAGAAGCTTACTGCGGCAAATCAGCGACAATTTTAGGAATTGCCCATCAGCTGCAAGAACAAGGTCTGGATATTGCCTACGGTAAACCGCTCGGAATCTGTCTGAGTATTAATCAGACTGAGACAAAGGAAGAAGATGTCCGGTTTATGGCCGAGGTACTCAAATTGCCATCAACTCGTCTGCGATCACCTCTGTTGTCTCTAGATGCTGAAATTATTCACAAACGCCTGTCAGGGGAAGACCAAACTGATTACCGTCAGTCTCTAGAGGAGTATATCAAGATTCCAGACGCAGCCCTGGTATTGTTGGAAGGCCCAGGCACCCTGGAAGAAGGCAGCTTGTTTGACTTGTCTTTGCGGCAGGTGGCTCACGTGGTTGACGCTGCCGTTTTATTAGTAGCCCGTTTTCAGGTAGTTCAGTTAGTGGATACCTTGCTGTCGGCAAAGCAGCGCCTGGGTGACTGTTTGCTGGGCGTCTTGATTAACGATATTCCATCTGACCACTTGGAGACAGTCCAGACGGTAGTGCGGCCTTTCCTGGAGCGCCAAGGCATTGCTGTATTAGGGTTGTTGCCCAGAAGTAACCTGCTGCGGAGTGTCAGTGTCCGGGAACTGGTGTCTGAGCTGAAAGCAGAAGTTCTTTGTCGTGCCGATCGGTTAGATTTGATGGTGGAAAGTCTCAAGATTGGAGCGATGAATGTCAATTCAGCTCTAGAATATTTTCGCCAAGGAACTAACATGGCTGTTGTCACTGGGGGCGATCGCATGGATATTCAATTGGCAGCTCTAGAAACTTCTACCCAGTGCCTCATCCTCACTGGTCGTCTTCCCCCACAACCGTTTATCCTCAGTCGTGCTGAAGACTTGGAAATTCCAATTTTATCCGTTGAACTCGATACGCTCGCCACTGTGGAGATTATTGACAACACCTTTGGGCAAGTGCGGCTTTCCGAACCAATCAAAGTAGAGTGTATGCGTCAGATGATGGCTGAGCATTTCGACATCGACCGTTTGATGAGTCAGATGGAATTAGAACCAGTAGTTACAGCAAATTAAGAGAGCATGTTGTTCATGGTTCATTGTTAATGGCGATGAACTATGAACCATGAACACTGGCCAATGACAAAAGCGATCGTGTTCGGCAGCCTTAATATGGACTTAGTAGCCAGGACGCCCCGGTTGCCTGTTCCTGGTGAAACACTTCTGGGTAAAGACTTTTTTACAGCTCCCGGCGGTAAGGGAGCAAATCAGGCGGTGGCAATTGCCCGATTGGGAGTGCCTACACAGATGGTGGGACGTGTGGGTAAAGATAGCTTTGGTCGCGAACTCCTCACCAGCCTTCAATCTTCTGGCGTTCAGACTGAAGGTATCTTGGTGGATGAGGCTGCTAGTTCTGGTGTTGCAGTTATTACTGTTGATGACGCGGCTGATAATCACATTATCATCATTGCTGGTGCGAATGGTGGCGTGAATCAGGAGGATGTAGAGCGTTTGACCCATTTGTTACCCAGAGCCGCCACGTTGCTGCTACAGTTGGAAATTCCCTTACCATCTGTACTCCGTGCTGCCCAAGCTGCACAACAAGTCGGTTGCCGCGTGATTCTCGACCCAGCACCAGCCTGTCTGGACTTTCCCACTGAGCTTTACCCCTTGGTTGATATCATTACACCCAATGAAATTGAAGCGGGTCAACTGGTGGGCTTTCCTGTCAATAGGCCAGAAGCCGCCGCCGAGGCAGTATCCATACTCTGTCAACGGGGCGTCAATACAGCAATTGTGAAACTCGGTGCTCAGGGCGTCTTCTGGGGAAATTCAAAGGAGGCGTTTTTTGTACCGGCTTTCCCAGTTCAGCCAGTTGACACAGTTGCCGCCGGAGATGCATTTAATGGGGGTTTGGCAGCTGCAATAGTCCAAGGATGTTCTCTTAAGGAAGCGATCATGTGGGGTGCTGCTGCTGGTGCTCTTTCTACGACTAAAGCTGGTGCTCAGCCTTCTCTACCTGACTGCGACACCCTAGATGCTTTTCTCAAAGCCAAGGGTTTTTCTAAAACAATCATCAAGTATGATAAGCACTAAAGGAATAATTGCTTTGCTAAAACAGAACCATCCTTGAGCCTGTAGCCAGTAATCCGAATTAACTGCCCCTCGTGCAGCTCTAGCGCTCCACCACCCAAGGTTTGGCGAACCACTGTTTGCTGCCCAGTCTGTACCAATACCGAGCCCAGGGATCTATCTTGAAGATGAAGCTGAAATCCTCCAGCTTCTTGTTTAATGTTGGTAATGGGGCCAATGAGCATAACCATATTCACAAACAGTTGTGTGACGTTGACAGACCCATCAGCTTCACGTGCTCCTACAGCCCTAATAGTGTCATCGACTGCTACTGGACTGTTACCTGCCTCTAAGGGTTTCCAGACAAAGGTTTTAGGAGATAGATGTAACACTACATCGTGGTGGTCAATAGTTTTCATCAGCAACTGATTGGTATCCACCTTGACGACTTTTCCAGACTCATAACAGAGTTGAGCTGTGTTATCACTATGAGTAATCGCCCAGACTCCTGGCATAAATGTCATCAAACCTAGAGCTATTTCCCAGATAGCATAGTGAGAGCAGTTAACTGATTCACCTTTAAAACTTTGCATTTCTCTTACTTCTAACAAAAATTATCCAGAAACTTTCTCTAAAGGAAGCTCAACCATAATGTGACAGCCAGCGCTTGGTTGACTAGAGATAGTGAATTGGCCTTTGAGATCGCGCACCCGTTCTCGCATTCCTTGGATACCAAAACCCGCAGATTCTTCCTCTGATTGGAAGCCTTTGCCATTATCTTGAATGATAAGATACACCTGAGCCGTTGTGGCAATCACTTGAATTTGTACATCTGTTGCTTGCGCGTGTTTACATATATTTGTCAGGGATTCTTGCACAATTCGGTAGAGAGTTGTAACTACGACCGCAGGCAAAGGAGCAGCTAAACTGAGCCTGAGTACAGGCATGACTCCCGTAGCTTGGTAAAACCCCTCCATTAGTGATTCCATCACCCCTTCCAGGGAGCGACCCTTAAGTAAATCAGAGCGAAGAGTACTAATAGACTGTCGCACATCCTGTAAAGCTGTAGAGCCTAGTTGTTTAGCTCCGACTATAAAATCCCAGGCTCGCTCTGGAGAGGTTTGTCGGAGTTTGATCGCACTTTGCAGCTGCACGTTGATCGCAGTTAAGGAATGCCCTAGTGAATCATGGATGTCGCGGGCGATGCGATTACGCTCTTGTAGAGTTACCAGTTGCTCAACTTGTAACGCATATTGCTGAAGTTTTGCATTGGCCGTTGCTAGTTGTGCTTGAGTTTTATGGGCAACTTGTGCTGTATTCATCAGCAACAAGACTAGCAATAAACCGATAAAAAAAGGTAGAACAGTGGCCAATAAAGATGGTAATAGGTTCAATTCATAGTTTTCCAAGTCGGTAGGCAACATTTTCAATGCATTGTGCTGAAGTTGCTGCATCAGATTGACACAGTATATAGTGAAGACCAAACCAACCACCATCAAGCGACCAGCGAATTCAAAGTAAAAGCAACTGCGGATAACCACAATCAGGTAGAGGATGGGTAAAACTCCTACCAGTCCTAGACTGGCTCCCCACGAAAGCAAGCTCACTTCAATTCCGGTGTAGCTAACTTTATACAAATGTCTGCCATTAGGCAACACCAATCCCATGCAGCCAAACAGAGCAATCACTAGCAGGGGTTGAATTGGTAGATATGGATGGGGTAAAAAATAGAGAGTTGGAAGGACTCTGGCTACTGCGGAAATAGCAAGTAGTATCCACTCAAAATAGAGCAAAAAGCGAAAGGGTTTGGTATGGATTTGGGGAAGATAACTCATAGGCACAAGTAACAAAAGCAAAGATTGACTTCATTATTCTTTATTGATACTTGCTTTAGCTGATAGCGTTTCCTCAAGCAACAATTTTATGACTTTTAGGCAAATAGGTGGTTCTATCCATGACAAAAGTCATGGTGAGATTTAGCTCTTTGTCATGGATGCTGTATGACCTTCTCTTCATGTACAGCTAGTCCTGAATTTTTAAGATAGAAACAGTTCAGTCGAAGCATTTATCTTCCATGACTCGACCCCATCGTTGTCTCTACTTCAGACTCCGTGGCGTTCTAGGCACTGCCTTTTTGCAGGGTGCGTTGGCGTTGAGTGCGACTTTGATTGTTAGTCCGCACACCACCTCGACAGCACGGGCTATGCTTCAAGACAGTCCCAAAGCTGTTTTAGACGAAGCATGGCAGATCGTGAACCGTGATTATGTTGACCCTAAGTTTAATCAAGTAGATTGGCAACAAATTCGACACAGTCTGCTCTCACGCTCTTACAAAAACCGTCAAGAAGCTTACACTGCGCTGCGGGATGCCCTTAAGACGTTGAACGACCCTTACACCCGCTTCCTCGATCCTAACGAGTTTCAGGCGCTTAACAACGAGACGGATGGGGAACTGACAGGGGTGGGCATGCAGCTGGAACTCAACGAGCAGACCCAGACTCTGACTGTAGTCAAACCACTTGAGAATTCACCAGCAATGCGCTCTGGAGTTCAGGCAGGGGATGTGATTCTGCAAATTGACGGACACCCTGCTAAAGGCATGTCTGTAGAGACGGCATCTAACCTACTGCGAGGTCAGGTAAATACTCCAGTGCGACTCTTGCTTCAACACACTGGTGGTACCCCCTTTGAATTAAATCTGACCCGCCAACGCCTTGAAATTCCTACAGTTCATTCAGCCTTGCGTCTCCAAGCTCGGCGACGTATAGGCTACATTCGCCTTAGTGAGTTCAGCGGTCATGCAGGTGACCAGATGCGTCAGGCGATCGCAGATCTGAAGCGCCAGAAAGTTGATGAGTTTGTACTGGATTTGCGTGGCAACCCTGGTGGGCGGCTCGACCAGGATATTGAAATTGCCCGCATGTGGTTGAATAACGGTACTATTGTACGTACGGTAGACCGCAATCAGGTATCTGAAGATATCCGTGCCGATCGCACAGCTCTGACCAATCTACCAGTGGCTGTGCTTGTAGATGGTGATTCTGCTAGCGCCAGTGAGATTCTCACGGGAGCTTTGAAGGACAATCATCGGGCTGTGGTGATTGGTACTCAGACATTTGGCAAAGCTCTAGTACAGTCGGTAAATCCCTTGTCTGATGGTTCCGGAATCAATGTGACTGTGGCTCATTACTTCACCCCCGCAGGTCTTGATATTAACCACCAAGGCATCACCCCAGATATTTCTGTTAACCTCACAGACCAGCAACGCCAGTATCTTGCGGCTCATCCAGATCACCTTGGCACTCCATTAGATCCTCAGTATGAACGGGCAGTTACTCACCTTGTGACTGTGCAGGGAATGTCCCCCAAGTCTGAGTAGAGACAAGAGCGATCACCAGCATCTTAATGATTTTTAACAATTTTTGAGCCAACGCTTACAGATATAGAGAATCAGCAGTCAATTTTTCTGAAGCTAAGCGGTTTTTCTAGAGTCAGAGGGATATGGGTGAACCATCTGAGCTGAGAACGGCTCTCCTAGTTGAGCGCT
>CAZZWA010000001.1:6314-30489 GCA_964657555.1 uncultured Microcoleus sp. | reverse complement strand
CAGAGGGATATGGGTGAACCATCTGAGCTGAGAACGGCTCTCCTAGTTGAGCGCTAATTAAAACTGATGGATTGAATGCGATCCTGGCGCTCAAGGGATTTTCTCATATCTTTATGCTCAAAACTAGGTTTTTTGACCACAAGTAAGGAAGCTCCTTGCTCTGGAAGCTTGATCTGGATGATTCTACGGCAAGCGACTTGGGGTAAATGAGGAGCAGGAGCATCGGTCAAGTATTCAGATTTCGGTGGTGCTAAGCAGGGGAGCAGGGTCGGTGGAAATTCACGGATTTTCCCTAATTACATAAAATAGTTAATTTGTCAATATTGATTACTTGACCGACTTCCTAAGCTGACAAGTTTGATGTCATATCATGTCCGGTTGAATACCCTGAATAAAAAGAGCTGAACCCCTTGATTTCACAGGATTGTAATTATAGGCGATCGCTCGGACTTGATATCACTAGTAGTCCGCCAAGTCAACTTTGACGAGTAGAGAGATGAGGTGATGGGTGTGGGTATTCCCCTTGTCCCCAAATCTATCTCAACGAGTCAATTTTCGGTTGGTGATCTACTAGCTCTGAAATCAGAACTTTTCTAGACGCTTGGCTTCCAGTTGCCAATCTTTAAACTGTTATACAGTTTGTTGTCTTTTGTTACCTTTTAATAAAAAACAAGCTATAAAAGACATTTATATGATTTTTTGTAAGCTCATTCGGGTTTTAATGACAAAATAATTAATAAATTGGATTCATAGTTGAATATAATTGCTTTCAAAGCCCTAAATGTTTCAGCAAGCCCTTTCTTTTCCTCAGAAGTTAGACAATAATTCATTCATCAAGCAAACAAAAACATTCAGGCTTCCAGGTTTAATAATTAACCATAGGAGAAACGGACAGTGAAACTCGCAGTATACGGAAAAGGCGGAATCGGGAAATCCACAACTAGCTGTAATATCTCCGTGGCTTTAGCCCGTCGCGGCAAGAAAGTGCTGCAAATTGGCTGCGATCCCAAGCACGACAGCACATTTACCCTGACAGGCTTTCTAATTCCCACAATTATCGATACACTCCAGCAAAAGGACTACCACTACGAAGATGTGTGGGCAGAAGATGTGATCTACAAAGGATATGGCGGCGTCAACTGCGTTGAAGCTGGTGGTCCCCCAGCTGGTGCGGGTTGTGGCGGTTATGTAGTGGGCGAGACAGTGAAGCTACTGAAGGAACTCAATGCCTTCGATGAGTATGATGTGATTCTGTTTGACGTGCTGGGTGACGTTGTCTGTGGAGGCTTTGCAGCACCTCTCAACTATGCCGACTACTGCCTGATTGTCACCGACAACGGCTTTGATGCCCTGTTTGCTGCTAACCGCATTGCTGCCTCGGTGCGCGAGAAAGCGCGGACTCACCCGTTACGCCTCGCCGGTTTGATTGGCAACCGTACATCCAAGCGCGACTTGATTGACAAGTACATTTCATCTGTACCGATGCCGGTACTGGAGGTGTTGCCTCTCATTGAAGACATTCGCGTTTCCCGTGTTAAAGGGAAAACTCTGTTTGAGATGGCAGAAACCGACCCATCACTGAGCTATGTCTGCGACTATTACCTCAACATTGCTGACCAAATTCTGGCTCGTCCAGAAGGTGTGGTGCCAAACGATACTCCAGATAGAGAGTTGTTCTCACTGCTGTCTGACTTCTACCTCAATCCGACCAAGCCGCAAGCAAAGACTGAGGAAGAAGAGCTTGACTTAATGATGGTTTAAAAATCGAAGGTTAGGAGAATGGCTAAATGTTGTTAGTATCACTCTTGACTGGGTTATTGCTATTTACCATTCTCCGATATGGATTATTTTCAGCAGCAATAAGTTCAAAAGTGAACACTGAAAAGCTGCAGCGATCGCTCAAAGCTAAATGGCTAGCTTACTACCGCGAAAATCGCCACTGGCTCAATCGTCTGCAAATCTGGATAACTTATGAGGGACAAAGACGCCCTAGCTCTAGCTTCATTGTGGCAACGCTATCAATCCTGGAGCCGCAATTTACTAAAATGCTGCCTCTGATCGTGGATCTCAATAGAGATCCAGATCAAATTGTGGCTTCGTTGGGACTAAACTTCGATCCGGAAAAGGAGCTAGAGGCACTCCCAGCACTAAAGGCAAATGGGGTTGAATTCAGAATGCTGCTCCCTGCGGCCGAACCTGCTGAGCCAGCAAGTCGCGTAGTGGCCAAGATTGATGAATCTTGCGAGGGCGTCTACAAAAAGCAGAACCTTCCCTAGTGGTGCTAAGCGAGACCTCAAGCGTGTTACGGCTTCGCCTAACATACCCTACAGAATTCATCATCTTGGCATTTATTCACTCTGCGATCCTTGGCAACTTTAAATCAGAACGGAGAGAACATTTAACCATGACCCTTGCTAATACCGAAACCCAAGCGCTGAACTTTGAGTGCGAAACAGGAAATTATCACACATTTTGTCCGATTAGCTGCGTGGCGTGGCTGTACCAAAAGATAGAAGATAGCTTTTTCCTGGTCATCGGTACGAAAACCTGTGGCTACTTCTTACAAAATGCGATGGGGGTGATGATTTTTGCTGAACCCCGCTATGCAATGGCAGAGTTGGAAGAAGGAGATATTTCTGCCCAACTAAATGACTATGAGGAACTGAAGCGGCTGTGTTTGCAGATTAAGCGCGATCGCAACCCCAGCGTCATCGTCTGGATTGGCACCTGCACGACAGAAATTATCAAAATGGATTTGGAGGGGTTGGCCCCCAAACTAGAGTCAGAAATTGGTATACCGATTGTGGTAGCTCGTGCCAACGGTCTAGATTACGCCTTTACCCAAGGGGAAGATACCGTGCTGGCGGCAATGGCTGCTCGTTGTCCCGATCAGGCTCCCGTCGTAGAAGCGGAGAAGAAGGAGCGCAATGCGATCGCCTCGCTGCTCAACTTCGGCAAGAAGAAAGAAGAAGTGGCAGCAGAAGAATCTGAATATGTGAAGCACCCACCGTTGGTTCTCTTTGGTTCGCTGCCTGATCCCGTGGTTACTCAGCTGACCCTAGAACTGAAAAAGCAAGGAATTAAAGTTTCCGGCTGGCTACCCGCTAAGCGGTACACCGAACTGCCTGTACTAGAAGAAGGCTACTACGTTGCTGGCGTGAACCCGTTCCTCAGTCGCACTGCCACCACTCTCATGCGTCGTCGCAAGTGCAAACTGATCGGCGCACCCTTCCCAATTGGCCCCGACGGCAGCCGTGCCTGGATTGAGAAAATCTGCTCGGTGTTTGGAATTGAACCCAAAGGCTTAGAAGAGCGGGAAGCACAAATCTGGGCAAATTTGGAAGACTACCTCCAGCTGATTCGCGGTAAGTCTGTCTTCTTTATGGGCGACAACCTGCTGGAAATCTCCCTGGCACGGTTCCTGATTCGCTGCGGCATGATTTGCCAAGAAATCGGCATCCCATATATGGATAAGCGCTATCAATCCGCCGAATTAGCTCTGCTGGAGAAAACCTGCAAGGAAATGGGTGCGCCGATACCCAAGATTGTGGAGAAGCCAGACAACTACAACCAGATTCAGCGAATTCACGAGCTGAAGCCGGATTTGGTGATCACTGGCATGGCTCATGCCAACCCATTGGAAGCACGAGGTATCAATACCAAGTGGTCTGTAGAATTTACTTTTGCTCAGATTCACGGCTTTACCAATGCGCGTGACATTTTGGAGTTGGTGACTCGTCCGTTGCGCCGGAATAACAACCTCAAGGATTTGGGTTGGGATAAGTTGGTGAAGGAAGAAGCTAAGGTCTAGAGTGTAAATTTGAGCTAATTAAGTTCTAGGGGTGCGGTACGCCGTGCCCCTTTTGTTTTCTAAATTGCAAATATGAATACAACACCTTCTCAAAACGAAAGCCCTGAGAGGCTGAAGTGGCTGAACCTCAACCGCCAGATGTTGTTAGACTTTTATCGAAATCAATATGTTGCAGACAATGCTAATCGTTTAAGAAAATATAGGTAGCAGAGTTGAGTATATTTTACGCAATGTTGAAATGACTATTAACGGGCACGGTTTTATTGCTCCTACAGTATGCTGACAAACCAATACAGACAAAGAGCAATTGCTTCTGGGACGGGAAGTTGTATTTGAGAAATTTAATATTGATTTTAGGCAAGCTGACGAGCAAATTATTTTTACCTGGCGTGAAGATTCAAATTCACAAGGGTTGCCAAGTTTGATATGAGAGTAGAGAGGCGATCGCCAGTGGCATTTTGTTGAGTTCAGCCAACTCTGCGAAATCCTGTGGAGTCAGCAAATCAGCTGATGATCGAGAACAGAATCAGCAAGTCAATTGGTTCCACTCTGCGTTAGCAGCAGTGATTACATTGCCTGGAATAGCTTTAGCAGCAAGTCTATCCTTAAGCGGTCGTTCTTACCATAGCTAGGAGAGCATGGACTATACCCAAAAGAAGACAAGAAGTACTCCCTTTCATATAACTCCACTCTTGTGTAAATGTGGAGTGCGATCACTTAACAGCTCTGTAGGTGAGCTTTATCTTTAAATCGGTCACAACATCGGCGTGAGTTGTGACCATCAAAATCGCTATACTCCAATTGGATACCTTTATGTTAATGCTGGGGTCGAGATATATGACATCTTACGCAACCTCTTCTGCTAGAGCCGAGATGGGTGAGCTACGGCGTCTCAAAACCTTATTGCCACCAGAATTACAAAGCTGGGTCACAGTGGAGGGAACGACTGAGGTAAATCCACCCCTAATTCGCTGTGAAGAGATTGGTAAAGATCAGGTAGAAATCCAAATTGACCTAGTGAAATGGGATCAACTGGCAATCGACCAGCGAAATTTGCTGTTCTGGCATGAAGTCGCTCGGATTCAAAATGACACCATCCCTAGAGATGGTTGGGAAATGGCAGCACTGGCTATTGGTTTGGGTGGTGCCGTAGGCGAACTCTGGGTACAAGATACCTTGTTGCTGTTACTGGCTTTAGTCTTGTGTGGTGTCTCAGGCTGGAGGCTCTATCAAAAAAATAATGGAGACCGCACCCTCAAGGAATCGACAGAGGCTGATGAGAAAGCGCTCGCGCTTGCCACCAGGTTTGGTTATTCCCTGCCCAATGCTTACAAGAGTCTCGGTAGTGCCTTAAAGACTTTAATTGAGCAAACTCCCAAGCGGGGCATGCGGAACAAATACGAAGCCAGACTGCAAGCTCTAAGACGCAGTGCTAACAAGGCAAAGGGCAAAGTTAAAGGTGCACGGGAAGCTGCGACATAACAAAAGAGCAGTTCACGAGGCGCAACATCTTAACTTGTTCTGAGAATCTAAGACCAAGCTTAGCGGCTATGGTCTTAGATGTTTAATCATTTTATTTGTGATTCCGCAGACGCTGCCGACCCTTGAGCCAGTAAGCACCTAAACCTGCTAGCAAGATTCCAGCTGTTGCAGATGGTTCTGGTACACTTGCTGGCTGCTTTTGTGGAGGCACATATCCTGCCAATTCCGCCGCACTCGCTTTAAATGAGTAGAGATAGCTAGGAAGCAAAGTTTGTCCTATTGGACAGCTACTGTCAATGGGAACTTGAGCGCCACCTGTACAAACATCAAACTGCACATTAGAGGAGTCTTGGGTGACGCTAAAGTCATTGTCGGTGCCTAATATAACTGCATAAGAACCATCGTTAAGTTGAGGGCCGATGGCAATACCTTCAATTTTTTCTGCTGGTATCTGCCCAATAGCCTGCAAGGCACCAGCCAGATCGATAAAAGGGCTAGAAGATTTGCTCACGGGTTTAACGCTAGAAGGTAGGTTATTAGTACTTTTCAAGCTAATGTTGCTGACATCCGTTGCGCCTGTCAGATCAATTTCATAGACCCGTTTACTGGCGACTGGTGGGTTCTTGCCTGAGGTGTCACCCACACCGACACCCCGATTATCTCGCTCTATCACTAAAAATTCATGATCATTCAGTGCTGTCAAGGCGCTAACACCAATGTTGCGACCTTGTTGATTTGCAGTGAAGGGAGCACTAGGAACGCGGGAATTAATGTCTGCAATACTATCTAGTTGGTAGATGTATTGTCCTACGCTTTTGCCTGTTACCGTATCAAATTCCACAAGTCTAATATTACGGCTACTGCGCTCATTTGGGTTGCCCTCACTCGTGAGAGGGTCTTGTAGAATCGCAAAGATTTTTGTACCATCAGGACTGATGCTCAAGCCTTCAAATCCTCGGTTAGCGACGCGACCACTTACTACAGGATCGGCATTGGCACCAGTCGCAAAGTTAAGGTTTCCGTTGCTATCTCTGGGTAGTAAGTTGTCCGGGGTCTGGAGCGATCGCACAAACGTGCCATCTGGAAGGAATTCATCAATAGAAGGGCCGTACTCATCCGATACATAAAAATTGCCGTTAGGAGCTACCAAAAATCCTTCTGGGTCTAGGCTGCGACCTAAAACTCTGGGATTGCCATTTTTGGGATCTAGTTCAGGACTTAACCCATTAAAGTTAGTACCATCAGGCTGTTTAAACAGAATTGTATCTAGCAGGTTGAAGTTGCTAATCGTGCCGGAGTTGGGATTAACATCTAAAGAAAACTTTTGCACCCGCGTGTCGTAGCTAATGGTGCCACCACCTGGCCCTCGGTCAGCAACGCCATAGTACACATTGTTGTAGCGATCGTAGAACAGATCGGAGCCAAACCCTCCCAATCGGTTGATGTTAGCGCCACCATTACCATCATTTAGGAAGGATAAATCCGTAGTTTCACCAGGAATTGTTAAATAATTAACCAAGGCTGTTGCCTGAGCCTCTGCTGTATTAGCTACAACACTTAAAACGGAGGCAATTAAGCAACAACTTAATCGGGAAGGTAAACGCTTTAGTTGAATCATCAAAGACTACGCGGAGAATTAATTACATTTTCAGCATCAGAGCCTAAAATTAAGATTAGGTTATTAAAAAGTAAAAAAAATATAAAAAGCCAATTCTTCTCCGCAACTTTATCATAAACTCGGTTTTCTTAATAAGTGCTTCATAAAACTGGCTTGGTTGCTACACTACGCTTGTTTACAAACTAGCTCCGTTCGCACAAAATATAATTACTTAGCTTAGCTGTTCATAACAAGAGCAATGGCTGAAGTGCCTATAGCTGACCAATCATCTTATGAGTTTGGGGAACGACACGGACAGACTTGAGACTGCGCTTCATCAAAGCCTGCCACGCCAGAACTTGAGCTGGAGTTGGCGGCAGTACTTCTTTTTGATGCAACTGATGGGGAGTTGCTAAGGGCGTTACTGGCTGGAGAAACACTGGGATGTTACTATGACAAGCTGCTACTAATTCAGCAGCTTGTTCTAACTCATCTAGGTTAGTTTGGTTAGAAATAATTATTTTAATAAATAAATTTGTTTGTGATTCATAACACATCTGGAGAAATTCTGCGTGAGCCTGCCACTGGGTTTCCCCACTTACACTAGGGAGCTTGATATCCATGCCTACAGAGTCCAAGTAGGGTAAGATTATGGCTAACTGTTGCGGGCGGTGTCCACCTGTTTCTAAATAGATAGGTAGGCTGGTTGAGCTTTTCAACCGGGGGAGAAATTCTACCAAGAAAGGGGCATGAAGCAGGGGTTCTCCGCCAGTAATGCTGATGCTATCATGCAAACCTGGCTGATTTTGACGATCAAGCCATTCCAGCAATATTGGTAGTAATACAGGATTCGGGTGAGTTTCAAAATCTCTCAGTCCCGGCGTCTGCTCAACTTGACAAATGGTTGGTGCATGCCAAGTATGAGTACTGTCACAAAAGTGGCAGCGCAAATCGCAGAAGGCAAAGCGGACAAAAATCTGCCTGCTGCCCACGTTCAGTCCTTCGCCCTGAATAGCGGAAAAGACCTCAATCAGCCGTGCACTGGGAATGCTAGCAGTTGTAGCAGTCACTTGAGAATTGTTTGATAAACTGGTTGCCATATGAATTTTTGATGAAGTTGAATAGATAAGACAAAATTGAGATCAGATTATAGTTGTAACTTGGTAGCAGGTCTCCATGGTAAGCCCTATTTCCGAGGCAGATTTTCAGGTTACGTCAATTAACGAGACTTACATAGTCGTACTCCTGCCACCTCGCTTGAGCGTGCTGGAGGCAGTTGCCTTTAAAAAGGCTTGTCAGGATATTCTGCAAGGGAGTTCTGTGCCCAACAAAATTGTTCTAGATTTGAGCCAGACCACTTTTATGGACAGTAGTGGTGTTGGTGCGCTGGTCAGTAATCTGAAACTTGCGCGGCAGAAGAGCGTAGAACTAGTTCTTCGGAATCTCTTGCCTCAGGTGATGGCAGTTTTGTTGATGACAGGATTAGATAAGGTTTTGACGATTGAGCCCAAGAACGATGGAATGGCTCCACTTTCTGCTCAAGAGGCAGAAAAGCAGCTACCGGAAACTCACCCATCTATGCGCTCTTGGGTTAAACGGGTCATAGATATCGTGGGGTCGATCGTGGGTTTGGCAATTACAGGGGTTTTGTTTATTCCCATCGCCATTGCCATCAAACTTAATAGTCCTGGCCCCACATTTTTCTCTCAAACTCGCTGCGGCTTGATGGGCAGACAGTTTAAGGTGCTCAAGTTCCGCTCTATGTTTATTGATGCAGAGGCAAGGAAAGCAGAAATTCCGAATCAAGCCGAAGGTGCCATTTTCAAGAATGACAACGATCCTCGCGTGACCAAGGTGGGCCGCTTTTTAAGGCGTACCAGCTTGGATGAACTGCCTCAGTTTTGGAATGTCTTAAAAGGAGATATGAGTTTGGTAGGTACTAGACCACCCACTGCGGAAGAAGTTGAGCGTTATGAGGTACCGGAATGGCAACGGCTAGATGTCAAACCGGGGATGACGGGCGAGTGGCAGGTGAATGGGCGATCCAAAGTCCGCAAATTTGAGGATATTATCCGCCTGGATTTGCGTTATCAACAGAACTGGAGTTTGATGTATGACTTTAAGCTCATTTTGAAAACCATCTTGATTTTATTTAATAAAAATAGTGGCGCTGTTTGATGAGCAACCCCTAAGGAAGTCACGTCTTCTACTTCAGACGGATTTGAACGATCTGCGACAAGTTTTGGGATGGTTTGAGCAATTTAATCTCCCACCTCTTCCCCCCTATCTGTGGGGGCAGTGCCAGCTGGCTCTCACAGAAGGTTTCACGAACGCAGTTCGCCATGCTCACCGAGACTTACCTCAAGCAACCCTAATTGCTCTTGAGGTAATGGTGTTCGCAGAGCGCATAGAGATGCGGATTTGGGACAAAGGACAGGCGTTTGATTTGCAGGCAAAGCTAAAGTCTGTTCTAGAAAATCCACCAGGACTTGAGAGCACAGATGGCCGGGGTTTGCTGTGGATGCACCAACTGGCTGATGAACTGCGTTACGAGCGGTTACCTGACGAGCGGAATTGTCTGCTGATGCGAAAAAAGATCAGGTGAAGTATGAAGGATGAAGTGTAAAGTATGAAACTTTTCATTCATCCTTCATACTTTTTAAATCTCAGCTACTGCTCGTTCAATCAATCGGTGAGCTAGAGTTTGAACGCCCGTGTGGGTATAGTAGTTGGTTGATATGTCTAGGAAGGCACCGAGATAGTCCAATTTGTCTTTGGAAATCTCTACAAAGTTTTGCAGGTTGTTGACAACCTTTTCTGGCGTTAAATCGCGAGACGCGACGAAGTCGCTCATCCATTCTTTAATGGAGTCGAAACTTTGAGTAATGAACCCTAACTGACCAGCTGGACTGCCACCAGGAATTAGGGAACTGACGCCCTTAAAAGTCGGATTTTTTTCTAAGTCGGAAGGGCTTAGGCTATTGATGGTGGCTAGCCCCTTAAGGATAAAGTCCGGACCAAGGGGAACCAAACCATCAAAGCAAACTAAAGCAGCCATCCGCATTAGAGACTCACCACTGTAGTCACCTAGAGCTGCTAGAAAATCCCCAATGCTGTCTCCAGGAATACCATTAATTTGACAGAAGGCCACCAACTCAACCACTGATTTTACTGCCAAGTCAATGCTTTGAGCTTTCTCTGGTTTGGGAGTGAGCTTGTCTAGGAAACCCAGGAAGGAGATATTCTCACCCACTTTGTTAGCTAGAGTAGCTGCACCTAAGGCACTAGCAGCACTATCGACAGTTTGGTATAGCCACAACGCTCGCTGGTATCCCTGAGATTGGTCGTTGTATAGGTAGATGGCGCGTTCGCCAATCTGCTGGATCAGGGCCTCGTCTGTTTCTCCCGTGATGGTACGAATAGTATTGTCAAATCCAACTAGATTTTGCCATTCACCAGGAATGACAAAATCTAGCGATCGCAGAGCCATAACTGTGAGCCCGCCGGTTGGCAGCTCATCAACCAATTCAAAAATAGGTTTGCTCACAACAGTCTCCTTGTATAGGATTGGTTATTGGAGTGGTAGCAATTAGCTTGCGTGTGCGGTTGATTCCTGATCGCTATTAAGTAGAGAAATCCTCTACTGACTCTGATCTAGGCTTGGGACCGCTAACGGTGAAACCACATCAACGCAAATGCTGTTGAGCCACTTACCGGCGAATTTGAGACAAGCCGTTGAGGTCAAATTTTTGCAACCAGGCTTCACGAGCGCTTTTGGTAAAAGAGGGGGCACGGGATTGGACTTTGACCTGGAAGCGGTCATTTACCAGCACGGCACTTTGAGTATTACCAATCTCTAGTGCTGGATAACCAGCAATTTTTTGGGTGCTTTGCTGATATTTCGCTGCTGCACTGGGGTTGCTGGTTGTATCGTTGATGGACAGCACGGCCACGTCCTTGCCGTCTTTCTTCAATTTGGCTTCAGCAAAGCCTTTTTTCTCTTGGGTATAAACCCGAGAGTAGCCATCGCTAGATGGCGGAAAGAATTTGTTAAAGCTGCTGCCTTGTTCAGCATTTTTAGCAACGGCCTGACCACTTTTTTGCTGAGTACTTTCTTTTTGCGCTTGGTCATAACGTCCAGGAGCTTTTGGAGTACAGCTGGTCACCAGCAGCAATGCAGCTAGTAGCAAGGGAGCTAGAATTTTACGCCAACGGGACAAAATCATCTGATTTTACGCGCTAGATATCTCATCCTATAGCTGGAGAGGGAGCGCGTCCTCCAACTTGAATGGTACAGTCATCTCATTTTTTTTGCTGTAAACCAGGAAACGAGCCAAACCCGTACTGTCTTACCTATGTCTTCTGTATGGTTAGGTTTGTCGTGCCAATTTGGCACGACAAAGGGCTATTTGTCTCGTTTGTTGTCTCAAAAGGGATGTGAGGGGAAGTGGGGCATGGGGAATACATCAGTATTTTCCCTAGTATTCCTGGTGATATATGCTCGGTATATCCACAAGTTGATGCTTCTTAGTCCGTTCTACTCTGGGGTCTTTGATGTTGCCAAAGTGGTTGACTAAACTCTGGTGAATAGACCTATTTCGGCTGCTTGTGCTGGCTTTCTAGGAGGGCGAGAACTTTTTTTGGCATTGGCAGAACTAACTCCGAAGCTTGGAGACACAATCCAGTGTAGCTGGAGAGATCACAAAGAGAGCATTAAAATTAGTGCATTAATTTACTCGTTTGTCAAGTATATTTTATACCAATTTATATGAGCTTACCCTGTAAAGTGTGGACATTTATCAATCTGTTCGTAATTAACTTAACCTAGAGGTAGGCAGCTTTTATAGTAAGTAATGTAGTAAGCCATGGCTTGAATCTTTAACCTTCTTTAATATAAGAAACCAGGAAATTAATGGGATTCAGTCTGTACACACGGCACATATATTAGTAATGACAGAAGGTGGTACTGATCAGCTCGGCAGCTTATGCCTTTTTTGTCACCAGATCTCTGTGTAATCCCATACCGAAATTTTTAGACAAGGCGGGTGATTGTACTCAACCAGATAACGGGCATTCTGATCTATAGTCGGCTAAGACAATTACTATCAATATGCGAATCCTCATCTACTCTTACAACTACGCTCCAGAACCAATCGGCATCGCTCCCCTAATGACTGAATTGGCAGAAGGGCTGGTGAAGCGCGGTCACGAAGTCCGCGTTATTACTGGCTTGCCTAACTATCCGGAGCGCCGTATCTACCCTGAATACAGGGGAAAATTGTACATAAAAGAACAAAAAAAAGGTGTCACTATTCAGCGCTGTTGGCTTTGGATTCGCCCCAAACCCGGTGCATTAGGTTTACTAGATCGAGTGTTACAAGAGGTCAGCTTTGTCGTCACTAGTTTCCCTCAAGCCCTGCTAGGCTGGCGACCAGATGTGATTCTCGTAACTATACCATCCCTGCCAATTTGTGTTCCTGCAGCTCTACTGGGATGGCTCTGGCAAAGACCAGTGGTGTTAAATGTTCAGGATATTTTGCCAGAAGCGGCTGTTCGTGTCGGTCTAATCAAAAATAAATTACTGATTCGCATTTTTGAGATCTTAGAAAAGTTTGCCTACTTATCTTCAACCAAGATTAGTGTCATTGCCGATGGATTTGAGGAAAATCTGCGCAGCAAGGGAGTGCCGGAAGAGAAGCTTGAGCTAATTCCCAACTGGGTTGATGTTAATTTTATCCGCCCCTTACCTAAAAAAAACAATACCTTCCGAACAGCTTATAAACTTGATGGCAAATTTGTTGTTCTTTACGCTGGTAACATTGCCCTTACTCAAGGCTTAGAAACCGTTATCAGGGCTGCCGTTAAGCTCCGCCATGTCCCAGATATTGTCTTTGTGATTGTGGGCGAAGAAGGGGCATTAGAGAGATTGCACAAGCGTTGTCAAGATTGGGGAGCAGATAACGTCTTGCTGCGGAAGTTTGTCCGCCGCAGACAACTACCGACTATGCTGGCAGCAGCTGATATAGGGCTAGTTGTGCAAAAGAGCAATGTAGTTTCCTTCAACATGCCTTCCAAAATCCAGGTATTGCTGGCGAGTGGTCGTGCAATTGTAGCTTCTGTTCCGGTAAAGGGGACGGCAGCTAGAGCTATACAACAAAGTGGTGGCGGCATTATTGTCCCGCCAGAAGATCCCCATGCCTTAGCATCTGCAATCCTAGAGTTATATAACAATCCTGACGAAGTCACAATGCAGGGGAACAAAGGAAGAGATTTTGCTATTAAGAAATATGCGTTTGAGCAAGCCTTAAACAGCTACGAAAAACTGTTATATAGGTGTACTGAATCTCCCGTATCTATGTTAATAAATCAATTTGAGCCTGTTAGGGAAGGAAGTTCCAATTCCCACTCCTTAACAAACTCCATCGTCCCTGGTAGGCAAAAGCTGACGGATCTGCCGGACTTAAGTGCGATGGGGAAAGCTGATTGATTAGCGAAAAGCCTCACAGGATCAGGGATTACCCCTGACCAAAAAACGGGGTCTTCCGCACTTGGTGCGGAAGACCCATTGATCGAGCCTTGTACTGCCAGAGACCCTTTGAGCTAGAATATACTAATAAAGTAGTGTAGCTGTAACCTATACTTTACCTGTAAATGTACTTTTAAGGGCAGCTACGCTATGGCCTGCCTCATAAGTAACTTGCCCGATGACTCTTAGGGGTTTTTAAAGTGATGCGCGAACAGGTTTTAGCCTGGTTAGCCGATAACGTTCCTCCTTCTCGGATTCAGCATGTTCTGGGTGTCGAGCAAATGTCCGCCGAATTGGCTAGCCACTATAATTTAGATGTGGACAAGGCAGCTCAAGCAGGATTGATGCACGACTTGGCCAAATGCTTTAAGCCCCAACATCTGTTGCGGATAGCAAGGGAAGAGGGCTGGGAACTCGACCCAGTAGATGAATCAAATCCCCATTTGTTACATGCAGAGGTAGGGGCGCTCACTGCGAGGAACCTGTTTGGAGTTAAGGATGAAGAAGTTTTACAGGCTATAGGGAATCATACCTTAGGAAGACCAGGAATGAGTAGGTTAAGCTGTATCGTATTTTTAGCAGATAGCCTAGAGCCAGGTCGAGGAAACACTCCTGAGTTAGAGGCTTTAAGGCAAAAAGCCCAGCAAAGTCTTTATCAAGCAGTCTGGCTGACCAGTGACTATTCTCTGAAGTATCTGCTAGAGACCCATCGCTTAATTCACCCGCGCACGATCCAAACACGGAATTGGGCACTCCAGATGGCAAGCCACAAACAGCAACCAGCAGAGTCGGTCGGAAAAAGTTCGTTAGTCAGTACAAAGGCTGAGCAGAGTACCGCAGTGGCAGAAGCTCAGGTAAAAGTCAGGAATTCCTAAGTTGCGTGTGCGATCGCCAAAACTCAAGGGTAGCTGTAGTTACCCAAGTGATCGACTTTTGATACATTTTTATCCTGTTTTAACCAAGGAACTCGAA
Source organism: uncultured Microcoleus sp. (assembly GCA_964657555.1). Lineage (GTDB taxonomy): Bacteria > Cyanobacteriota > Cyanobacteriia > Cyanobacteriales > FACHB-T130 > CAZZWA01. Next base: position 16,101 of record CAZZWA010000001.1, on the reverse strand, counting down.
ACTTAATGTCAGAGTCTTTCCAAATCTATCCATATTCACCATCTACCTTAGTTGCCTTAGAAACAGAGCAACAAGAGACGAGTCAGAACCTTGCCTTGACGATTGCGAGAGCTGCTGATGACCGCAAGGGAGCAGACATTGTCTTGTTACAGGTGGCGCAGGTGTCATATCTAGCTGATTACTTTGTGATCATCACAGGTTTTTCCAAGGCGCAGGTACGAGCCATCTGTCAGTCGATTGAAGAAAAAGTAGCTATTGAGTGGCAACGCCGTCCTTTGCGAGTAGAAGGAAAAGCCGAGGGAAGTTGGGTACTTTTAGACTACGGGGATGCAATTGTCCATATCTTGCTGCCTCAAGAGCGTGAGTTCTATAATTTGGAAGCGTTCTGGGGACATGCTCAAAGAACTGAGTTTAAAGCAGATCTGCCTGTGGGAGACTGAAAAAATGATGGAATCTCAGGTTTCTGCTTGCCCAGTTCCTACAGAACAGCAACCACTTAATGAGTACCAGCAATTAAAAGAATCCTGGTTTTTTCGATGGGCAATCCTGGAAAAACCAGAGTATGTGAAGAAACTGGCTTGGGTGTGGAGTCTATCATGGCTGATTGCTGGGCCACTGTCGGCAGCAAGCTTTGCACCTGGGAAATATCTCGGCAAGTTTATCTTATGCAGTGCAGCAGGAGCGAGTGTGGGGGTATTGCTGGCACTGGTGCGGCTATATCTAGGCTGGTCGTATGTGCGATCGCGCTTGCTCAGTGAAACAGTATTTTATGAAGAGTCCGGTTGGTACGATGGTCAATCCTGGACTAAGCCAGAGAACGTGCTGACACGCGATCGCCTAATTGTCACTTACCAAGTCCAACCCATTCTCCAGCGGCTCCAAGGAACATTTACTGGTTTGGCTTTATGTTTAGTGAGTGGTAGCATGATTTGGTTTTTTTTGTAAACAGCCAGTCGTTAGCGGTTCAGGAGAAAGCGAGCCTCACTGATGTCAGAGTGGTTCTCACGAGCAAGAGGTTGGTAAGCTACTGTGCATTATAGTTTCCTGAGGAGCAACAGAATATTCACAATGCCTTAGTAATAAGGACATTTGGAGATACTGGAGTGCATTACATATGAAGCTAAGTTGTTTGATATTTCCTTCTTGAAATTAGCTTCGGTAAATTATTATGTGATTTATAGCAAGTTCTAGGGTTCATTGTCTGATACACTGTAATCCTTGGAAACCTTGCTAGATGATTGTTCTGAGTACATGATTATTTACGAGCAAAGCTGTATCAAATCATACTTAAAGTCGCCACACGGCCCACTTAAAGTTTTTATCAACCGAATATAGCAAGGAATTTAAAAAACTAATAACAACAGACCCATGACAAGGGGAAAACGAAATCAAGCAGCAGAAGTGGAAGTCCGGTTGCTGCGAGAAGGCATCATTGAATCAATTCATCGAGTCCAAGCAGTCGTAGCTGACAACCGAGGTCGTACCCTATTTGTAGCAGGTAGCGCAGAAACAGCCTCTTTTGTCCGTTCTGCACTCAAGCCTTTTCAGGCACTGGCCGTGACCACTACTGGCACTCCAGAACGTTATAAACTGACAGACCGAGACCTAGCAATTATTTGTAGCTCCCACAAGGGCATGACCCCGCAGGTACGGCAGGCATTTAACGTCCTTTGGCGCGCTGACGTTGACCCATCAGCACTCCAGTGTCCGATTCCCGAAGGTAAGCAAAGTCCGTTGCAGTATAATTGCTCTGGCAAACACGCAGGAATGCTAGCTGTTTGTAAAGCTAGGCACTGGCCTCTTAATACTTATTTGCAGCGTAACCACCCAGTTCAGCAACTGATTTTGTCCAAAGTTGCAGAGTTATTGCGAATGCCAGCTGAAGAATTTATCAGTGCTAGAGATGACTGTGGCGTTCCTACCTATTTCATGCAACTAGGCCAAATAGCTACCTTATATGCTCAGCTTGCTTCTGGCAATAATTTGGACATGGAACGCATTGTCCGCGCCATGACCTATCATCCTGCCATGGTGGCGGGAGAAGGGGAGTTTGACACAGAACTCATGCGGCTGACTGAAGGAGAGTTGGTTAGTAAATCTGGTGCGGAAGGGATTCAATGTATTGGTCGGGTTGGCGAGGGTATGGGGTTGGCAATTAAGGTGATAGACGGAGCAAAAAGAGCAAAGTGTGCTGTTGCCATCCACGTACTTAAGCAAATGGGCTGGATTAGTCCTACAGTGTCTGAAACTCTATCTGAAACCTTTATGACTCTAAGCAAAGTCAAGCGCCTGGAGGTTCTTGGAGAATTATCGCTGTTGTAGTTGCCACATTGGTAAATTTGTGGTTATACTAAAGAAGTCAACGCGGGGTAGAGCAGCCTGGTAGCTCGTCGGGCTCAATCTGCAAGATTAATTAGACGCTTATTAGTTAGTCTTGCGATGGGCGGTACACAAAGAAACTTGTGTAGATTACCTGTCAAACTCGGGGAAGCCACTAGCGAGGTAATCCCGAACCAAGCTCTGGAAGCAGAGAAGGTGTAGAGACTGGAAGGCAGGTGCCCTAACGGTTAGGCCGAGGGTAAAGGGACAGTCCAGACCACAAACTGGTATATCCAGGCAGCGAAAGCTGTAGTTGGTAAGCATAACCCGAAGGTCAGTGGTTCAAATCCGCTCCCCGCCACCAACAAGAAAATAACAAAACCCTACAACCTCAAAAGGTTGTAGGGTTTTGTTGTATGCTGATGAGTAGCTATATTCAAATAATATGGGCACAAAGCAAAAGTGAAAAGCTGGTAGAAAAGTGTGCAGAAGCTAGATATGGATAACCGCGAGCACTGCTGGGCTTAGCATAGATAAAAGGACATATGCCAGGATTTCAGCTGAAAAAAATTGAATCTTGGTAAGAGTATGCTTGGGAGAGTTATAGGATGGCTGTTAAATTGGGGCGACCGATTTTAGTTGGGGGAGTTGGCCTGTCATTTTTACTGTGGATTTTGCAGAGTCTGCATGACTCGGTAGCACATCCAGGTGAGTTTAGTATATGGGGCGCGATCGCCCTTGGGACTGGCTTCTTATTATTCCAGCAACGGACAGCCAAAAATGGATTGCTGCCGTCCGTACCTTCAGTTATAAATCGGGAAACAGTGGAAAAGGCGATCGCTGAAGTAGATGACGTAATTAGCCAGTTGGAGACAGAGTCAGAAAAATCTGAGGTTAATGTAATGACGTTGCCTGTAACGTCTTTACTGCGAGAGCAAGTGCCCCAATTGAAAGCTGAAATAGATCGGCAAGACATGCGCATAGCTGTCACTGGTGGCAAGGCAGTGGGGAAAACAACGCTAATGCAAGTGTTGGATAACTGGACGCTAGGGCAGCAGCAAAATATCAGCTGGCAGGAAACATTAGCTTTATTTGCCGGATCTAGCACGGGTTTAGATGCTGAGAGTTTAGCTCAGAAACAAGCAATCACCTCAGACTTAGTATTATTTGTGACAACGGGCGATTTAACAGACCCAGAATTCCAAACATTAAAACAGCTTTTAGCAAGTCATCAGCGTCTGATACTAGTTTTGAATAAGCAAGACCAGTATTTACCAGAAGAACGAGCCACGGTATTGCAGCATTTGCGGCACTACTTACAGGGAAAGATCAAAGTAGAGGATGTAGTCGCGATCTCCTCATCTCCCAGTCCGATCAAAGTACGCCAGCATCAACCTGACGGTTCCGTGCAAGAGCGAATAGAGATACCTTCGCCAGAGATCGTATCTCTCACTGGACGGTTGAATCAAATTTTGATGCAGGAAGGACAGCAGCTAGTGTGGGCAACAACTTGGAGGAAAGCTGTTGGGCTTAAAGCTGAAGCGAAAACGGCTTTGAATAAAGTAAGACGCGATCGCGCCCTCCCTATAATTGAGCAATATCAGTGGCTTGCTGCTGCTGCTGCTTTTGCCAATCCTGTTCCGGCCTTCGACCTGCTGGCAACTGCTGCTATCACTGGTCAAATGGTTATGGATTTAGGTGCTATCTACCAGCAAAAATTTTCCCTGCAACAGGCTCAAGCAGTTGCTGGGACGATGGGAAGCTTGATGCTGAAATTGGGTTTGGTAGAACTGACCACTCAGACCATTGGCAGTATTCTTAAAAGCAATGCCATTACCTTTGTTGCTGGTGGTGTCGTGCAGGGAGTGAGTGCAGCCTATCTCACTCGGTTAGCTGGTATTAGTCTCATTGAGTATTTCCAAGAACAGGAAGCAGCGGCTCATTCTGAAACTCAACTGAACCTCGACAAGTTGGGTCAGACCTTGCAAAAAGTATTTCAGCAAAACCAGCAGATGGCTTTCCTGCAAGCTTTTATCAAGCAAAGCGTGAAGCGTCTGATGCCGCAATCGCCACAGCCTGAAATCATTAGCACACAGACATTGGCAACTCCTCTCTAATTCCTCTTGTTGGGCATGGGACATACCTTCCTTGGATGGTGCAAGCTCTCAGTTCTCAATCTTCCAATTACAGAGCCCCCCAACTTGCCGAAATTCCAGTAGGTTGGGGGGCTCCCAACATAGCAGCAAAATCAAAAAAATTGGTACGACGAGGGCTAACGGGTTAACCAACAGCATCACTGCGACCTTCAAACACAATCGCAAACTCCGCTAGAGGCATCATCCGATTTAGGATAATCAGATGACCCTCAGCCTCGTTGCGACGACGGAACCGAGCAACAGTGATTTTTTGGAGATCGGGCAGTACACGAACAATTGTCCAAGGACTCAGCTTTTGTTGATAGCTCACAACAGACTCCCCTAGATAGAACCTTGAATGATGTTCTAAATAGTGTTACGCTGTTATTAACCATATTCCAGGACAATCTGATCACAGCAATGTAGTCACAACACTATTACATGAGACTACGCAAAATAATTAGACCAGTCCCCAATCCCTAATCCCCAAAATACGTACTGTGACAGTTTGGGGTGCGGAATATAAGTTATATCAAGTCCGGTTGAATACTGACAATAAAAACCCTCACCCCCAATCCCTCTCTCAAGGAGGGAGAGGGAAGTAAGAGTTGTTTCTCCCCCTCTCCCTCGATGGGAGAAGGGGAGAGGGCGACAAAATGTAACTATGTAGCCGGACATAATAATATAGATGTCTCGCAAGTCCTCACCCCATCGGCCCACCTTCATTGCTTTCTTCCCTACCTACGAGAGGATAGGGCTGACCGCCGCTTTCGTGAACTCCTGCCTTTAGGCATGAAAAAAGAGAGTGTCCTCTTCCCTTCACTCACTACGTCGCTGGGAAGTAAAAAATTGCTTTAGAGCAAGCAAACTAAGGGTCTGACCCAAATTTAGTGGTAGCAGAGATACCCCTTCGAGGCGGGACTGCACCCAACCTTCGCCCCAATACCACTCGTGATAACCATCAATTCCCTGGCTCAAGAGCAAGCGCAGACAGTTAGACTCTGCAACATCCACTTGGTTCTGGATCGCAACGGGGCCTACCCAGCTAGTAAATGTCAATCCTTGGTGCAGTTGTTCCGGTAATCCGGCTGAAAAGCGCTGCGGCCACACCCACTGGCTCAGATGGCTTGGCCGTAGCAGGCTGTTGCCAATAGCAGTCACTGGTGCTTCCATTTCAATTCGGAGATGGCTTTGTTGAAAGTTTCCTAGCATTTTGACATCCTTGCCTCAATTATTAAGCTACGTTACCGTATTTTGCCGGAAGGGCAAGAGGGTCGGCATCACAATATGTCTGTAGCTAAGATCGTAATAGATTCAAATCGCATTAACCTAAACAAATATGGAAACTATTTTAGGTACCCTTTTGGGAGTAGCCCTCTTTCTAGGAGCTTCAGGACTGAAAATAGATCGCGAATACGAACGTGGAGTTATCTTTCGACTTGGCAGAACCAAAGGGGTTATGGGGCCAGGGATGTATTGGGTTATTCCCTGGGTAGACCAAAAGACTCTGGTAGATGTTCGTACTAAAACAGTGAATATTGAACCCCAAGAAACGGTAACGGCTGACAGCGTCACCATTAAAGTCAACGCTGTTCTCTACTACCGGATTCTTGACCCTTCCAGAGCTATTAACAAAGTCGAAAGCTACCAGATGGCTGTTTACCAAATAGCTTTAACGACTTTACGGAACGTGGTTGGTCAAAATATCCTGGATGATGTTCTGCAAAACCGGGACAAGATTAATACTAAAGTCCAAGAAATTGTGGATGAAGTTACTGAGCCTTGGGGGATCGTCATTGAACGGGTGGAAATGAAAGATGTCGAAATTCCCCCCTCTATGCAACGGGCGATGGCAAAAGAAGCGGAAGCGATTCGGGAAAAACGTGCCCGTCTGATTAAAGCCGAGGCAGAACAAGAAGCCTCAATTAAGTTAGCAGAGGCTTCCCAAATGATTATGAAGAACCCTGCTGTCTTAGAGTTGCGACGGCTGCAAATGCTCACAGAAATTGGAGCCGAAAATAATACGACGACGGTGATTATGATGCCGTCTGATATCATGCAAGCGGCAAAGAATTTATCAGCAGCTCTCCCCAATGGTAATCAATCGGAAGCGCATCCGTTCCAGCCAGAGGTATTTCTTAAAGAGAAGCCCGTTCAGGATAATGCCAGGTAGTAGAAAAACGCTGTCATCCTACCGCTGCGCTAATTTAGGATAACGCCCCCTCAAACCAGTCATTAATTGCAAAGCATAAAACTTTAAAGGAGGAACCCACCGCAGCATCCACAAACCTAACCGGCGAATCACTACTATCGGCAACCAATTGTTGGAAAACATCCGATCCAAGAAATCGGTGAAACCTAAAATGATTAGGTTTTCGTGTTTGCGCCAGCGTTCATAGCGGCTCAAGACGCGGATGTCTCCAAAATCTTCACCTCGTTGAGCGGCCAATTGCAAAATTTGGGCAAGAGCAGCTGCATCCCGGATACCCAGGTTCATGCCTTGACCTGCTACTGGATGGCAACAGTGAGCGGCATCACCAATTAAGGCGAGTCGCGGCTGAGTGTAGCGATCGCTCTGCATCAGCTGTACTGGGAAAACATAGCGCGAACCATCTAACTTCAAATGCCCCAGATGGCCACCTGTGCGGCGTTCCAATTCTGCCAGGAATTGTTCTTCATCCATTGAGCTTAAGGCTTTGGCTTCCTCATGGGGGGCAGTCCAGACAACTTGGCAGCGGTTCCCAGTCAGAGGCAGAACACCCATCGGGCCACTCGGCCAGAAGCGTTCATAGGCGATATTGTTATGGGATTTTTCTAGTTTAATGGTGGCGACAACGCAGGATTGCCAGTATGGCCAACCTTGGGTGCGGATACCAGCTGCGGATCTAGTGCGCGATCGCGCACCATCAGCTGCCACTAGCAAGCGAGTGCGAATCTTGAATTTTGTCACCTCCCCTTGCCTTGCAGTCAGGGGGAGGGCCGCAGGCGGGGTAGTAGTGGGTTGGATTTGGGCTGCGGGAATCTCCTCCTTCACCATCACCTCCAATTCCACAGCATCTGCTTGATATTGAGCGCTCACGACTTCTGCCGGACACAGCCATGAAACATTGCTGCTATCTTGCAAGTTCTTCTGCAATGCTGTCAGCAGCACTCGGTGTTCTGCTGCATAACCTAGGCCGTCAGTGCCTAAATCCTGAGGATGGAATTGCACCACACCCCTATAGTCAGCGTCAGACAGGCAAATTTTACGGAAAGTAGTAACTTGGGGCAGTATTTTATCCCAAATGCCAATTCCCTCGAAAATACGACCAGACATTAAGGAAATGACATAGGCTCGGCCTTTGGCTACACCATCAGACTGGGCTTGAGCTTCTATCAATACCACACTCAGCCCGGAATTCTTTAAGGCACTGGCAAGGGTCAATCCGACAATGCCACCGCCCACAATAGCCACATCATAGTCAAAGCCCGACTGGGGCCTCCATGTCTGCGACATTGATATTGTTTGAGTTAGCTGCTCCAGCACCATCTTACAGAAATGTTGACTTTCCTTTATTGTGACGCGAACACTCAGGGCGAGCAAGTGCGGAGCGGCTTTCTGCCCTGGGACTTTTCCATTTTGCCTTTTAAAAGGAGAAACCCCACTACAAGAGGAGTGAGGCTGAATCATTCATAAAGCTGTCAATTGTGCTGCGCTCTGTGCGCGATGCAAGGGGAGTAACTCATTCTTCAACACAGAGAAATGTGTTGTAGCAGGTAATTTATTAACTTCTCTTGCGGCGGGTTCTTTTCTTACGTGTCATAGCTTTAGCACCAGCGGTATTAGCCGCAGTCACCTGTTGCTTAGAGGAGCTTTTGGCCACCTGATTATGAGGTGTAAGCGTCTTGGCTTGAACTTGAGGAGCAGAGATGGCTACGGGTGCTGCTACCACCAGAGCCAGAAGCAAGGCTTGAGTTAACTTTTTCATTAGAGAATCATCATCCGAGAATCGACAATCGAACTATCTTAGCAGCCTGTGAGGTCTTTTCTGAGCTACGACAAGCTGCTCGTGAGGGGGGAGCGCGACTTATTCAGCGTCGATCAGTTTTGGTACTACTTGGTAGTTCTGTGCATCGCACGGCGAGCAGAGCGATGCAGATGTTTCTTCATCACTTTATTACCAGAAGTGTTAGCAGCCAACTGTTGCCTAGATGTAACGGTTTTGGCTTGAACTTGAGGAGCAGTGATGGCTGCGGGTGCGGCTACGACTAGAGCCAGAATTAAGGCTTGAGCTAACTTTTTCATAGGAGAATCATTTTCTTGGAACCAACTGTTAAACTATACCCTCAAGCATGTGACAGGCTGTTGTCACTCTTATGAAGTTTCTATGTCATTCTATCTTTAGGCAGAGGCACTCATGGTTTATGCCATGCTAAGAGACATGAGTTCGTCAGCCATCTCGAAGTTTGCCGTGACATTTTGCACATCATCTAGGTCTTCTAGCGCATCCATCAACTTCAACAGAAAGCGTGCCTGATCTGGCTCGCTAACTTCTACTGTGTTGTTGGGAATCCAACGCAATTCGGCATTGGTCACCCCATAACCTTTGTCTTTTAAGGTTTGCTGTAGAGTTTCCAGATTGCCAACATCTATGAATACCTCAGCTGTTACCTGATCATCTTCCTGTGTTAGCTCATATGACTCAGCACCACCTTCGAGAGCGGCTTCGAGCAGTTCGTCTTCCTCAAGTTCGCCAGTAACAGTGACAACACCTTTTTGCTCAAACATCCAGCCGACGCAGCCAGTTTCACCAAGATTACCGCCGTTTTTACTAAAGGCTGCTCGCAGATCGGCGGCTGTACGATTGCGGTTGTCTGTAAGTGCTTCAATGAGAATGGCAACGCCTCCAGGACCGTAGCCCTCATAGCGAATGGCTTCTAGACTGGCATCGGAGCCAAGTAAGCCAGCACCTTTGGCGATCGCTCGTTCGATATTATCGTTAGGAATTCCAGCTGCCTTTGCCTTTTCAACTGCGGTACGCAGCTGAAAATTGCCACTAGGATCAGGGACACCATTACGGGCCGCCACAATAATCTCCCGCGAAATTTTCGTGAATGTCTTGCCCTTTACGGCATCCACTCTAGCTTTCTGGCGCTTGATGTTCGCCCATTTGCTATGACCAGCCATATCAATGAAAAATCAAAAATGCAACAGAAAATTCTTCATTCTTCATTCTTAATTCTTCATTTAATAATGGTGCTGGCACGATTTCTTCTGGTGTCAGGTGGGCCATGCCCAGCGGTAGCCGCACAGTGAAGGTCGAGCCGACTCCTTCGGTGCTGCGCACATCTAC
>CAZZWA010000001.1:0-6304 GCA_964657555.1 uncultured Microcoleus sp. | reverse complement strand
TCATTCTTCATTCTTCATTTTTCATTGTCAAACATTTGCTCTTGCTCATCTATCGCATCTTTGAGTAGCTATTTGTTTACTGGCTGCGTGACAGTAATCTGACCTTAATGTTAAGTTTACCTACTTCGCGACAATGGCTAGAGACGAAACGGTGTCCAAAATTTTGCCAACCTTGGTAGATCTCTAGAAGGATTCAAGCACGAGAGTTAAGATTTACTGCCTGTAGAGGTGACTCCCTCAATAAAGTAGCGATTGAAAAAGGCATAAACGATCAAGGCTGGCAGCGTAAAGACTATAGAGGCTGCCATAATATAGTTCCAATAACTAATATATTGTCCTTTAAAAGTATTTAACCCCAGAGGTAGTGTAAACATATCCTGATCTGACAAAATCAGCAGTGGCATTAAGAAATTGTTCCACGAACCCATAAAAATAAATATTGCTTGTGCTGCTAAAGCAGATTTTGCTAATGGTAACACAATTTGAAATAAAGTTGCGTACCGGCTTAAACCATCTAATGCTGCTGCCTCTTCCAATTCCTTGGGAAAACTCATAAAAAATTGTCTCATCATAAAAATAAAGGTAGCATTGACCACATTTGGCACAATTAAACCCTGGTAGGAATTCAGCCATCCCAAAGTTTTCAAAATTAAATAGCTAGGAATCAGTGTCACTTGTCCGGGAATCATCAGAATGGCTAAAATCAGTAATAACCAAAACTTATTACCAGGAAAATGCATTCGTGCCAGAGCATACCCTGCCATGGAGTTAAACAAAACATTTAACATAGTGACACAGGCAGCAACAAACACGCTATTGAGTAACCACCGCCCAAACAAGGGTTCCTGAATAAAAATTTTCTTGTAGTTATCCAAAGTAAAATGCTGAGGTAGCAAGTTTACTCCCCCAGATACAATTTCTGAAAGCGGCTTAAAAGATGCAGACAGAGCCCAAGCAAATGGCAAAAATGTCACAACTGCATATAGCAGCAGAATGGTGTAGAGAATGACTCTTAACCCAAAATAACGACTCATATCAATTTTGCAAACGCTGATGAAGATAATATTTTTGTTGATTGTTGCCTAAGTACTATGTCCTAGTTGAGTTTTTCTTCTTTAAATAAACTGCGTTGGAGCAGTGTCACTAGCATGATGACACCAGCAAGCATAAACGCTAGTGCAGATGCATAGCCCATATCCAGATTTTTAAAGGCGTATTGATAAATAAGTAGCACAACTGTTAGTGTTGAGTTGTTAGGGCCACCAGAGCCTGCAGAGAAAATATAAGACTGGTCAAACAACTGAAACGTTCCAATAATTCCCATAACCATAATGAAAAAAGTAATCGGCTTGAGCAACGGCAGGGTAATATATAAAAACTTCTCCCATATGTTGGCACCATCAATAGTTGCGGCATCATAAAGGGTAGCTGGAATATCTTGCAAAGCTGCCAGGTAAATTACCATATAGAAAGGCGCTGTTGACCAAATATTCATTAACATAATGGCTTTGAGTGCAACAAATGGGTCGCCCAGCCAGTTATAAGTCGGTAATCTTAAAAATTCTAGAATGTTATTAAGTAGACCATTTGAGTTGTAAATCCACATAAAAATTAAAGTTAACACCGCTGAAGAAGTCACAGTAGGGATGAAAAAGATAATCCGAAACCAGTTCTTACCTTTTATTTGGGAATTGAGTATCAGTGCTAAAATCAAAGCAAGTAGCGTCTGGGTAGGAACAACAATTGATACATACTCAGCGGTATTCTTTAAGGCAATCCATACCCTTTCATCCTCAGCCATACGAAGGAAATTTTTCAAGCCGATAAATTTATAACTTAGCTCACCAAGAATGCGAACTTTGTGAACGGCCAGAAATATGGCATAGGTAATGGGTAATATCAGAAAAGTTCCTAAAATTATAATCGTAGGAGCCATGAATGAGTAAGCAGCTAAAGCTTCTCTGGTTCTTTGCTTTTTCAAGGTTTCTATCATAACTGCTTCCTAGGATTAAAAGTTATATTCTTTCATTAATTAGCAGCTTTAATTTCTTGCTTGGCTGCATACTCTGCTTTTTGCATAGCACTGATCAAAGATTGTTCGCCAATTAAGGCGCTAATAAATTGATTGTTAAAGTGTGTTGAAATTGTCGGCAAATTCTCTCCTGCCTGCCATATCGTCCCATAATTAGCGCCAGCAACAAACGGAGTATATAAAGGCTGTTGAGTAGATCTCAAATCGTTTAAAACAGACTGACGAGCAGGCAGGACAAGTCCTTCGCCAGCCCAGTTTTTCATCCCTTCTTTGCTGGTTAGATAAGAAATAAGTTGCCATGCTGCATCTTTATGCTTAGCTTTCTTATTCATGACGTAGGCAACTGTGTAAGTCATGGTTGCTTTTTTCCCATTAACTGTGGGAACTTCATTTGTCGCTAAGTCAATATTTGGAAAGGTTTCTTTTATATATGGAATAGCCCAAGTTCCTTCGATGACCATTGCTGCTTTGCCTTGACCAAATATTTCGCTACCTGTGCTAGCGCCCACATCTGAAGGTAGAGCTGAAGTTCGCTCTCGGCGATACTGATCTATGACTAGTTGCAAACCTTTCAAACTATCTGGACTCGCAAAAGCTGCGTATCCATTTTTGTCAACTAAGCTGCCACCAAACGCTTTGAGCATAAAGTACTGACGTGAAAGTTCTGGAGCTAAACCAAAACCATATTGATCGATCTTGCCATCTCTATTTCTATCTATAGTTAGTTTTTTAGCATATTCTCGTAATGCCTGCCATGTTGACGGTGGTCTCGTTAAAGCAACCTCTTTAAATGCATTTTTATTATAGAAAAGAGCTAGAGTGGAAAAATCTTTGGGCAAACCGTATATTTTGCTATTTAGTTGGAAAGCTTTAAGCAGAGATGGTTCAAAATCAGTTATATTAAATTCATTTTTTATGTAATGATTTAGGGGTTCTAAGACGTCATATTTCATCAGTAAAGGAGCTTCAAATGCATCCTAATAAAAAACATCAGGAGCAGCATCACCAATTAATCTAGTTTTGATAACATCTATATACTGGTCGTTAATGACTTCAAGTTTAACCTTAAGATGGGGATGCTCTGCTTCAAAATGATGCAATACCTGCTCTAATAGCTGTTGCTCGTTGGTATTACTTTGCCATCCACTAAGTGTTATCGTAATTCCTACTTCTGTGTCACGGGAGCTACAGCCAACTAGGTTTAGAGTGACTAGTAGCAAAAGAGCCCAGATGACTCGGAATTTTTTCATTTCTTTAATCCAGCTTTCGGGCGTAAACAAAAGCATCAATCCCACCTTTAATTATGTGAAACTTGCGGATAAATCTCAGTAGTTTATACAGCATATACCTCAAGTAAAAAATCTTAATTAAATTCAATAAAATTTAGTAGTTTTCAGATAAAAACTGATTATTTTTTATGAGCTAATAGAAAATATTTTAGCGCCATTTCTGTTAAATATCGTGGTTTGGGGAGCGACCGAGGACAAGGGAGAGGTGGAGAGCATCTCCTTTAGGATTGCATAGCGATCACTTGCCCATACCAAATCCGCTTGTCAAGTGCTATCCAAGCGTACCGCATGCATTTACTCCACTGAAGGTGACGGGGGTTACATCCCTGAGTGGGTGTGGGGAGATTACTTGTTCTTCTCAAAGGAGTTTGGGGTAACTTGTCTCTTCCTCAAACCTCCCGTCCCACTTTTCCCAGAGAGAGTCACCCCTGCTGCCTTGTTGATTGTTCATTACAATAACCATGAACGCCCTTTCCCCATCAAGCACTCAAGACAGTTTTTGCTGCACTGGTAGCTCAATGACAAACTCTGCCCCTTGACCAAGTGTTGAAATGCATGTCAACTGACCACCGTGTTTTTCAACGACAATTGAGTGCGAAATAGATAACCCCAAACCAGTGCTCGCGCCTACGGGTTTGGTGGTGAAGAAGGGGTCGAAGATGCGTTTCTTCACATCTGCTGGGATACCAGGGCCGTTGTCGGCAATCCGAATTACTACTCGATTGTTGTCCTGAACTTCCGTGCAAATCCAAATTTGTGGATTTTGGATTAGGGCATCCTCCCTGCTCCCCTGCTCTTCTAAGGCGTCTAAGGCATTGTTGAGGAGATGCATAAACACCTGATTTAGCTGGCTAGGATAACACTCAACCAGTGGCAATTGACCATAGTCTTTGCACACCTGAATCTCAGGATGAGAGGGCTGTTGTTTGAGCCGGTGCTGTAAGATGAATAGAGCACTGTCAATGCCTTCATGAATATTGACCTGTTTCCTTTCCGCTTCATCTAGGCGGGAGAAGTTGCGTAGGGACAAGACAATTTTGCGAATGCGGTTCGCCCCCTTGTTCATTGACTCAAGTAATCTGGGGAAGTCTACTGTTAAGAAATCCAGGTTGATGGCTTCAATCTGGTCTTGAATTTCCGGCACTGGTTCTGGATAATGCTTGATATAAAGTTGCACTAGGTGCAGCAATTCAAAAGCATATTCACGGGCATAGTTGATGTTCCCATAGATGAAGCTGACGGGGTTGTTAATTTCGTGGGCAATACCAGCGATTAGTTGACCAAGGCTGACCATTTTTTCATTCTGAATCAGCTGGGCTTGAGTTTGTCTGAGTTGATGCAAGGTTTGCTCCAACTGCTGATTTTTAAATCTCAACTGCCTCTCTGATTGCCGCAATGCTTCCTCTGCCTGCTTGTGGTCACTATTGTCGGTAATCATTCTTAAAACACCAATAAACTGACTGGCTGCATCTAAAATTGGCGTAGCAGACACAATTGCCCACAAGTCGGAGCCATCTTTGCGGCGGAATTTGAAATCATGTCGTTGTTGAATACCTTGGCGACGGCGTTCTACATAGGCTTGAGCTAGGACTCGACTTTCTTCATCTATGAAGTCAAACAGCGATCGCCCTAGCATTTCTTCCACGGTATAGCCCAACATTTGTGCCATACGGGTGTTGACAAACGTCGTCTTGCTGTTCACATCGAACATCCAAACGCCTTCTGATGCCGTCTCGATCATGTGGTGATAAAGAGCTTCTGATTCGTGTGGTACCTCAGAGTGAAGGAATACTTGGGTACACGGCACATCTGCTTCAGCCTGTTTGCGCTCCGTTATGTCCAGAATTACCCCATCAATATGTAAAAGCAAATTTTGTGGTTGTCTTTCCTCATTCTTACTAAAGATACATTGGCCTTTGTCATAGACCCAAGCTAAGCTTCCATCTGCTCGCACAATCCGGTACTCGATGGCATAAGGCTGTTTGGCGATCACACTTTGCCTCACAGCCTGATCCAATCTCTCCTGATCGTGGGGATGGATGATACTGGCAAAAGACCGTATCCGATTATTAATAAAGTCTGTAGGCGGATACCCAGAAATGTCCTGGATAGCCTCAGTGAGAAACACCATCGTCCGTAGAGGGATTGTCCTATCATAAGCACAACGGTAGACAGCACCCGGAATATTTGCCACTAAACTTCTAAATCGTTCTTCACTCTGTTTGAGCAGTTGCTGTGCCTCTTGGTCATTGATGGGGGTCAATTCTGGAAAAGTTGATGAAATATGCATGGTTTTCTTCACGCCTAGTCGCTTGACCAAACTGATCCGAGTTTTTGGCCAAGCACCGGAAGCAGTTAATTTATGAAATTTTTCTGTGATTGTATGACAAAGACCTAGAAATAAGTAGATGCTTAATCATTTGTATTCTTAATACTATTGTTTCGTGTCAGTTTTTTGAGAGTATTAGGACTAACAGTCTCAGTAATTTTATTCTTTATTCAGAGTGAAAAAGCAGGGATAGTTAAAGATCAGTAAGATGTAATTGGGAAGGCTTTCAATGATGCTTTGGGTCGCGACCAAACGATGAAAGTTATTGGCTCGCGAGGTGGATGGCAACCAGAGGCGCTTACTGCTTGTGCCTGTAACAAGAACACTGATTTAGTAATCATCCGCCGCCTCAATGAGAATCAAATATACGTGGCGATGAGATCTGTTTGTGCAAAACTGAGATGCTCCCCTCCCGCTTTCGGAATTTTTGCATACGCCCCTTGGCTGTCAGAGATATAAACTAGTAAATCTGCTTGTGCCAAGAAACTTAAGAAATGCAGGATATCTAGCAAAGCATAAAAAATATTAAGCTCAGGAAAATTCTGCTTTTTTTATCGGTATTGGGGTGAAAAGTCTAAAATTACAACTCCTTTGAGATCACAGAATCTAAAACCAGTAGAAACTCATGATTACCCACGAAGAAATGCTCAAACA